>JAAYOM010000123.1 GCA_012520315.1 Bacillota bacterium
AATTCAACCCCGCCCTGGTACGCATTAATTAGATAACTAATTAAGAGGCGCGGCGGGGTCTAAATCATGTCTTATTATGTGTTCGGATTGGCGAGAAAGTCAATACCTTTTTTGTTAAATGTAAACACCCCGCTGACTTAGAAGCCTGGACCGAAAGGGCACGCAAGAAAAAAGACCCCCCTCCGGCGTCGAGACGGGTCCGGCCTAGCAGCCCATTGTCGAAAGCAAAAAGACCGCAAACTGCGGTCTTCTCATTGTTAAAAGAATTGGCTGGGGGACTAGGATTCGAACCTAGACTAGATGAGTCAGAGTCACCCGTCCTGCCATTAGACGATCCCCCAGACTTGGTTAAGAATATATCACATCCGCCAGGGAAAAGCAAGGGTTCCCGTAATTTTTCAGTTTTCGGCCGCCTCCTTGGCCAAAATATCGTCCACACCCTCTTTAAGATTGGCCAGGCGGGCTGCACAGAAGAGATAATCACTCAGCCTGTTGACAAAGGGCAAGATGTTTCCTGCCGAAAGCGTCCCTGCCTGCTCAAGACCGACAATCAGCCGTTCAGCCCGGCGGCAGACGCCTCTGGCCACATGGAGAAGGGCAGCGCCTTTACTGCCCCCCGGCACGATAAAGTCCTGCAGAGGCGGCAGTTCTTCGCTTATTCTGTCTATGGCTGTCTCTAGAAAAGTCAAATCCTCTGCCTTCACTTCCCCTGGACCGCCAGCCAAAACTGATCCGGCTATAAAGAGCCTTCTCTGCACCCAGATCAGATCTTTGGCAAGTTTCTCCCCTCCCAGCTCAGCTGAGGCTAGACCGATAAAGCTAGAAAGTTCATCGATGGTACCGTAGGCTTCGACTAGGCGGTGATTCTTACTGATAGTCTGGCCGCCCGCGAGAGTGGTCTGGCCTTTGTCCCCGGCCTTAGTGTAGATCTTCATTGCGTTTTATTCCTTAATTTCTACTGTCCAGTTAATCTCAGCTGTCTTATTAACCATGCCCGCCACTGAGCAGTACTTCTCCAAAGAAAGGCGAACTGCATCCTCCAGCGCTTTGCGGCTGAGGTCTTCCCCTTCAAAGGTGAAGGTCATATCCACTTTGGTAAAAACCTGAGGATAGGTCTCTGCCCGCTCTGCCTGGCAAGAGATGCTGAAATCACGTACGTTCAAGCGTTTCTTTTTGACAATGAGGGCCACATCAATACCCGAGCAGCCTGCCAAGCCAAAGAGCACAAATTCCATGGGACTCGGGGCTGACCCGTCTCCCCCGTTTTCTTTGATGACGTCCATCACCACAGCGTGATTCGAGCCTGAAACACCGACAAAACCAAGTTTACGATTCCATTGAACCTTGGCTTCCATTAGAGCAACTCCTCCTTTTTGAGCATATCTAACGTTCTCTCAATGCGGGCGAGGACCTTTTCTTTGCCCAAGAGTTCCAAAACATCATAGATGCCGGGGCTGACATTAGTTCCAGTCAAAGCGACGCGAATGGGCTGAATCAGATCGCCCATTTTGATGCCGTACTTCTCCAGACCCAGCTGAAACTGGGGCTTGAGATGTTCTTCATCAAGCTTGGCAGCATCTTTTACCGCTGCATGGACAAAGTTCAGAATGTCCTCAGTCTGGGGCTTGGTAAGGATCTTCTGCACAATCTCCGGCTTATACTCATAGTCATCGATGTAAAAATAGCTGGCCAAAGCCACCACATCTGCCACCAGCTTCAGGCGGCTTTGCAGCTGTTCTAAAACCTTGAGGGTGTAAGCCTTCAGCTCTGGCGAAACCTCAGCGGGGAGCAGTCCTTCCTTCTGACAGAAAGGCAGGCACACTTCATACAACTCCTCCAGGGACAGTTCGCGGATATAAACTCCATTCATCCACTCCAGCTTTTGTTTGTCAAAGACAGCCGGGTTTTTTGATACCCGCTCCAAGCTGAACTTTGCGATCAGATCTGGAATGGAGAAAATGGTCTGGGAGTCATCATAGCCCCAGCCCAGCAGGGCAAGGTAGTTCACCATAGCCTCGGCCAGGTAGCCGTCATCATAGAACTGGGTGACAGAAGTAGCTCCATGGCGTTTGCTGAGCAAAGACTTGTCGGGACCTAAAATCATGGGAATATGGGCGAAGGTCGGCGTTTTAAAACCCAAGGCCTCATATATTTGAATCTGCTTCGGCGTGTTGGAGAGATGATCATCGCCCCGGATTACATGGCTAATTTTCATCAGGGCATCATCGACCACTACGGCAAAGTTATAGGTGGGCATGCCGTCAGATTTAAAGATCACAAAATCGTCAACCTGGGTGACATTGTCAAAGGTGACAGTGCCGCGCACCAGATCCTCAACTACAGTTGCTCCCTCTTCTAAGGACTTGAAGCGAATTACCGGCACCCGGCCCTCAGCCGCAAAAGCCTGCTTTTCTTCGGCAGTGAGATTACGGCAGCGCCCGTCATAGCGTGTGGACTCTCCCGCCTTGATTTGCTCCTGTCTTCTTTGATCAAGCTCCTCGGGAGTACAGTAGCAGTGGTAGGCACGGCCCCGCCCCATCAGTTCAGAAGCATACTTTTTGTATAGATCCAACCTCCGGCTTTGGTAGTAAGGGCCGAAGTCCCCTTCCTTGCCCGGGCCTTCATCCCAGTCAAGTTTTAAGTACTCTAGCGCATCTAAGATTACTTGTGTAGCCGCTTCAGTCGAACGGGCGGCATCGGTGTCTTCAATCCTCAGTACGAAGGTGCCTCCGTGATGTCTGGCAAACAGCCAGTTAAACAAGGCGGTTCTCGCCCCGCCCACGTGCAGGTCGCCTGTTGGACTCGGTGCAAAGCGCACTCTTACTGTACTCATAAAAATCTTCCTCTCAAATACCTATTCTATTATCAGCCTTGACGATCTCCCGGGCCAGCTCCCGGTAAGCCAGTGCCCCAGGCACTTGAACCTTCATCTCAAATACCGGCGCCTGGGCCTTAGTGCTTTCCGCAAAGCGAATACTGCGGGCAACAGCTTGAGGAAACACATGCAGCTGTGGAAACTCCGTGCCTAAGAGCCTGAGAATTTCCCGTCCGTGCAAAGTGCGGGTATCGAACATAGTAGGGAGGATTCCGGCAATCTGCAACTTGCTGTTGAGCGACCCCTTGACTTTAGCAATCAGTTTTAACAAAGCCCTCGTACCCCGGATGCTCAAAAACTCACAGGAGACAGGAATAATTACTTTATCCGCCGCCGCCAGGGCATTCATAGTCAACAGTCCCAAAGAAGGCTGACTGTCTATCAATATATAATCATAACTGTCGCGCACCTGATTGACAATACGGGTAATCCTCCGCTCCCGGGCAACAGCATTCACAAGCTGAAACTCGGCCAGGGAAAGATCGATATTGGCCGGCAGTATGTCTATGCCATACTCATTGGAAATTAAAATTTCCTGCGGGGGCATATTACGTACCAGACAATGATAGATAGTTTTCCCCAGATCCTCCGGCTCGAATCCTGCATAGTAGGTGAGGCCTCCCTGGGGATCTAAATCCAAGAGCAGCACTTTCTGACCGATATCGGCCAGGGCAACCCCGAGATTATAGGTTGTAGTGGTCTTTCCCACCCCACCCTTTTGATTGGCGAGTACGAAGACTTGGGCCACGTGTGTTCACTCTCCTTGCTTGCTTGTGGATTATTTCAACGACACTGCGCCTAAACCCTGCCGCCTTGTGGCTAACTCTTTCGTTTGCAAAAAGGATCTTGGAAAAAGAGAAAGAATAGTACGGTGAAAGGACGTGATCCGATGTTAAATGTGTTCGTAACGCGCAAACTGCCTGGAAACGCCTTAGACAAACTGCGCGCCCAGTATAATGTAACAGTCAACCCGGAAGATCGTAATATAACCAAGGAAGAACTGCTCAAAGCGGTGGCTGGGCAGGATGCACTAATCTCCATGCTCTCTGATCCAGTCGATCGAGATGTGATTGCTGCCGGAGACCGGCTGAAAGTGATTGCCAACTATGCTGTAGGGTTCAATAATATTGATGTGGAAGCAGCCAGCGAGCGCAAGATACCGGTCTGCAACACCCCCGATGTGCTAACTAACGCCAGTGCCGACTTTGCCTGGACATTGCTGATGGCTGCTGCCCGACGCCTAATTGAAGGGGACGCCATGACCCGGGCCGGAAAGTTTTCCGGCTGGGCGCCCGAACTCCTTCTGGGTGTAGAGGTTTACGGAAAAACCCTCGGCATCATCGGCGCCGGCCGGATCGGACAGGCGGTTGCCAAAAGGGCCTTAGGCTTTGAGATGCGCACCCTTTATCATAATCGCAGCAGGCTGCCTCATAATGTAGAGCAGGAGCTCAAGATGGAATACATTGATCTGGAAACACTGCTCAAAGAATCTGACTTTGTCTCGATCCACTGCCCCCTAACCCCGGAAACCAGGTATTTAATCGACCGGCCTGAACTTGAGCTTATGAAGCCCACTGCTGTTCTGATCAATACCGCCAGGGGTCCTGTGGTCAATGAAACCGCTTTGGTGCAGGCACTGAAGGATAAAGTAATCTACGGGGCGGCTTTAGATGTATTTGAAGATGAACCGCAGCTGAAACCAGGCCTGGCCGACCTTGACAATGTGGTACTCGCCCCCCATATTGCCAGCGCTGCGACGGAAACGCGCACCAAGATGGCAGAGATGGTGGTAGATGATGTACTGACTGCACTCGCCGGAGGGCAGCCAAGGAATCTTGTGAACAGAGATATTTATTAGAGGAGGATAGACCATGCCCAAACGCATTTACCGTTCTAATGACCGCAAGCTAGGCGGCGTATGCGCCGGAATTGCGGAATACTTCAATCTTGATCCCACCTTAATACGCCTGCTGTGGGTCATTTTTGGCCTTGCTTACGGAAGCGGGCTTTTGGCCTACTTTATCTGCTGGATTATAATCCCGGAAAGCCCGCGCTGATTGCCGCCTGCCGGCCATTTGCCCCATAGGTTCAGCCTAGGGGCATTTTCTTTGCCTTAAAATGGAGAAAGCGACCAGGTTTACCTGATCGCTTTCAAGCTGGCTCCCCGGGCTGGACTCGAACCAGCAACCCTTCGGTTAACAGCCGAATGCTCTGCCATTGAGCTACCGAGGAAGGCTACCATTACTTTAGCACAGCTTTTTGCCAAAGTCAAGAGTAACATATCCTCCCTTACACTCATATCTTGGTATGAGCCGTAACGAGGACTGAATCGTTTATAGTCCCTGCGGTATTGAATTGTAAAGGAGGATTCACTTTGGAAAAAGACGATCAACTCCATACTGAGCAAGTCCAGCAGCCGGAAATTCAGGCCGGTCCTGAACAGCGGCAGGTCTGCGGGCCAGGTACGACCCCCTACGTTGTGCGTCCAGGGGACACATTCTTCAGCATCGCCCGTCAATTTGGCGTCAGCCTAGATGCTCTCATTGCAGCTAATCCCCAAATCCCCAATCCAGCCGAGATCCGTCCCGGTCAAATTGTCTGCATTCCGCCAGTAGACTGTCCCAGGGGCACTTTTGCCTACACGGTGCAGCGGGGAGATACTATGTTCAGCATCGCCAGAAGGTTTAATGTCTCACTCCAGGCACTGATCGATGCCAATCCGCAAATAACTGATCCAGCCAGGCTGGTACCTGGTCAAACAGTTTGTGTGCCCATTTCAGAACCTCCGCCGGGCCAATGCCCGCCAGGAACATTTGCCTACACCGTACAGCCTGGAGACAGCATGTTCAGTATTGCCCAAAGATTTGGCGTTCCCCTCGATGATCTGATTGCCGCCAATCCGCAGATCCCTAATCCCAACTTGATCTTCCCAGGGCAGATTGTCTGTGTGCCGCGGGAAGCCCCAGGGCCCTGCCCGCCGGGAACCTTCGCCTACACCGTACAGCCCGGAGACAGCATGTTCAGCATCGCACAAAGGTTTGGGGTCTCCCTCAATGCACTGATTGCCGCCAATCCGCAGATCCCTAATCCCAATCTAATTTTCCCAGGGCAAGTTGTCTGCGTTCCCACAGGCCAGCCTCCGGGCCCATGCCCACCGGGAACCTTCGCCTACACCGTAAGGCCGGGCGACAGTATGTTCAGTATTGCACAAAGGTTTGGAGTCTCCCTCAATGCTCTAATCGCTGCCAATCCGCAGATCCCTAACCTCAGTCTGATTTTCCCGGGTCAAACCGTTTGCGTACCCAACAGGTAGGTGCATGATTGAAGCTTACACCTTCTGAGCATACTAAGCTCAGGAGGTGTAAGTTTCTTATGATCAAAGCGCATGTTTCCCTGTACCCTGTGGGGCAGGAAGAAGTCACCAGTTTGCAGGGGCTCCCTACTAAGTTCTTGGACGAGCATGGTCTGGATTACGATTTCAGTCCCGGCAGCACATCCCTCAACACCAATATCGCGGGCAGTGCGGAGGAAGTTTGGACCGCCCTCCGGCACCTGTTCCAAGAAAACATCGCGGAAGGGCATGATGTTGTAATGGTAGCAACCATGACCTATTGGGGAGGCTCAGCACAGCAGGATCCAGAGGCCAAAAAGGGTTGACGGCCTGTTCGAAATTTGTTACGCTAATCTTGGGCATTGGTGAATGGATTCACTAGTGCAAATACAATGTGGAGGTATATATATGAAAAGACTTTCGCTGGTTTTAAGTTTGATTTTGGTGCTTGCACTGTCCTTAGTCTCTCATGCAGCGTACATTGACGGCACGTACGAAGCTTGGAGCGATGCTGGGGCAAGAAGCATCCAGTCGTCCAAGGTCTTTATTGAAGACGGCAAGATTGCAGCAGTTATTCTGCGCGAATTCACCGACCTGCATGTAGAAAAGGACTGGTCAAGCTATCCCTGGCCAGAAGCTGGCGAAGCCGCACGCACCCTCGGCGCCCAATTCGTAGCCAACCAATCCGCTGAAGCAGATATCGTTACAGGTGCCACCGGCAGCAGTACAGGCTGGATCCAGGCTACGGAAAGAGCACTTATTAAAGCTAGTGACAACAAGCCTGCCCAGAAATACTTCGACGGTACCTTCCTGGGCCGTTCTGAATGCTCCTCCTACGGCGGATACTACAAAGTGGTCTGGGTCACTTTAGAAAATGACAAAATCGTTGACTTGAAAGTCCAAAGAGTACTGCCTGATCACAGCATCCAGGATCCCGACGAGTACGGCTGGCCTTTGGAGATGGCCCGTGAAGCATACAAAGAAGCAGCATTGGCTGCCGAACCTGGCTATGTTGATGTCATCTCCGGCGCTACCGGATTGACCCATCAGCTTAACATTGCTGTACGTGATGCTTTAGACAAAGCTCTAATCAAATAGTCTTACCGCTGCCTAAAAAGCACCCGGCCTCGGCCAGGTGCTTTTTTCTTAGAATCCCATAATGTTGTAACCCGTATCCACATAAATCACTTCACCAGTAATGCCGCCGGCCAAGTCACTGGCGAGAAAGGCAGCAGTATCTCCCACTTCCCGGCCCTCAACCGTACGCTTGAGAGGAGCCCTTTGGGCATGCACATACAGAATGTCCAAAAATCCAGAGACACCCCGGGCCGCCACAGTATTGATAGGCCCTGCCGATATAGCATTCACCCTCACCCCTGCCGGCCCAAGGTCATGGGCTAAATAGCGGACACTGGCTTCCAAAGCAGCTTTGGCCACACCCATAACATTATAGCTAGGCATTACCTTTTCTGACCCATAGTACGTTAGGGTTATAATACTGGCTTTATCGCCAAAGAGGGGGCTTAAAGCCCTAGATAGAGCTACCAGTGAATAGGCGCTGATTTCCAGTGCGGTCAGAAAATGCTCCCGCTCAGTTAGGAGATAGGCATTCTGCAACGCTTCCCGGGGCGCAAAGGCCAAGGAATGTACCAGCCCGTGAATGGTACCGGCCTTCTCCCTAATGCTGGCCTGTACCCTGTCGATCTGCTCAGGATCGGAAACATCACAGGGCAGAACTGCCACAGGTTTGTGATTCAATTCCTGGGCCAGCTCTTCCACTGCAGTCTTGGTTCGCTCGTTTTGGTAGCCTAAAATCAGTTCTGCACCCTGGGCATCCATTGACTTTGCTATTGCCCAGGCGATACTGCGCTTATTGGCAATGTTAAAAATAGCTATACGCTTTCCTTGCAGCAACACATACACCTCACCATTTGTTTGTGTAAGGATATTATGCACCATTTTCAACATTCCTGCGCACCACTTTTATGATCTGGTCCTAACTACTCGCTGCTCCCCCCGAAACCCCGCTCATTCAAGCGAAACGCCAAGCGCAAAAGGCTGTCAGTCAAGTGCATATCCTCTACGATCACTTCATCGGGAACAGTCAGGTTAGTTGGGGAGTAGTTCCAGATGCTGGGAACACCACCTGCTGTGAAAATATCGCAGACACTTTGCCCCGCTTCTTTAGGGGTTGCAATAATGCCAATATCAGTCTGATTCTCCTTGAGGTATTCGGGCAGTTCGTCTAAGGAACGGATAACACATCCTGCATGGTGATTGCCGATTAAGTGGGGATCAATATCAAAAATCGCCTTCAGGTCAAAACCCTGTTTACGAAATCCTTCATAGCTGCCGATGGCCTTGCCCAAGTTCCCCGCTCCCACCAGCACCATGGAGTACACCCTCTGCAGGCCTAGAATCTGTTTCACCTGCTGCAAAAGTTCAGAGACATTATAACCGTAGCCCTGCTGGCCGAAGGAACCGAAGTAGCTTAAATCGGAGCGGATCTGGGCTGCGGTGAAATCCAGGGCCTCACCTAGCTGAGCTGAGGCAATGCGTTCAACTCCTGCTGACTCCAACTCTGTCAGGTAGCGAAAATAGATAGGCAGGCGAACGACAACGCCTTGAGGAACTGCCTCGCCCTTTTTCCTCCCACGTAATGTCATAATAGTCCTCCTTGAAGATAAGTATGCTTGTTCTTGTTAATTATTCGACAAGATGACCTTGCATTCCTTTTCACAAGGAAGATTATCTCACCACAATCTCCCTGGACTCTTCCAGCGAAAGCCCTGTGACGCCGTCATGGACTGTGATTACTGTTTTATAAGTTCCCCCCGGTGCCCACCAGGGAATATCCACCCAGATGTAGAACCAGGTAGTTGCAGGCGGATCTAGATACCATTCCTCAAGTTCCAGTACATCTTTCTGAGTAAAGAGGCGCAGGCCTCCGGTTGTTTCCAAAGCCACATCCACAGTCAAATCCAGAAAGAAGAACTTGCCTTCCTGTCCGACACCGAAGCCTGCCACTTCCAGATAGGCATAGCCCCGTTCGCCCCGGGAAAATTCTCCTGAAAGGTTAGGGTCATAATCGCCCTCACCCCGCACTTCATAGGCCCACTCGGCCACTGGAAAGTGCATTGCATCGGCCTCCACCGACTCAGCCAGAGCGAAATTCGGGCAGGCCAAACCTAAAAAGATACATAGGATTAACACTGTGAACATATAGATACCCCTATTCTAACTAGGATTTGGCGCACTTATGTGTAATACTCTAAGTAGGGAAAGGATGAGACGCTTGCTTAAAGAGTTGAACCTAGGTACTTGGAGTCGACCCACAGATAAATCTGCCGTTTATTTGGAAATCGCCCCCGGTGACCAATGGGGAATTCGGGTAACCCTCATCGACGATTACGCCAAGGTTGAAGCTGTTGACGGGCCTAAAGGTGTCTGGTACAAAGCAGCTGATCGCTATTCGACAACCATCCACCCGCCAAGGTTTTTAGAACGGCTGGCAGGCATTACTCTTGAAGAAAAGATCATGGCTGAGGTCAAGAAAAAACGCCTCGTAGCCCAGGAAGAAAATGCACGCCTGAGGAAGGATCGAATTGTACCCGCTGAGGACTAGTGGGTAGGTTGGGAGGAGCTAGTTTGAAGTTCTTGATTGTTGGTGACACCGTTGACCCACAATTATATGACCATTTCCGGCGCGACCGCTTTCCTGATCACATCGAAGCAATTCTCTCCGTCGGCGATTTGCCAACCTGGTACCTGTCCTATCTTATGTCGGTCTTTAACGCCCCCCTCTATTATGTGAGGGGTAATCATGATACCATCTATGACAGCAGTCCTCCGGAGTTCGCCCATGATGTTCATGGCAGGGTCATCGAGTTTAAGGGCCTGACTATGGTGGGCTTTGAAGGAGCCATGTACCATGGCCACCAGTCAGCTGTGCAGTATACAGAACGTCAAATGCGGGCGATCTGGAAAAAGACTGCATGGCGTTTTTTGCTGGGACGCAAAATTGACATCGTCCTGACCCACGCGCCCCCCTTCGGCATTCATGATGCCGAAGATCCCTGTCACCAGGGATTTTTGACCTTCTCCCGCATCATTCACAAGTACAAACCCCGCTATTTTATTCACGGCCATACCCATCTCAGCTACGGGCTGAAGCAAAATCGAATCGACATTGTCAACGATACCACCGTGATCAATGGCTACGGTTTTCATATACTGGAAATTGAAGATCCCGAGAGGTGAGTTGAAGATGACAGAAGTATTATCCCTGCTGCGCTCCATGTACCCCGAGGCTGCTACCGAACTTAATCACGAAAACCCCTTCGAGCTTCTCGTGGCCACCATCCTCTCGGCCCAATGCACAGATGAAAGAGTAAATATCATTACCGAGAACCTTTTTCCTGCCTTCCCCACCGCCCATGACCTGGCCCAGGCCTCCTTCGAGGAGGTGGCAGGTCTGATCAAAAGCGCTGGTCTCTGGCAGACCAAGGCCCGCAACCTGATCAAAACCGCACAGATTCTGGCGGACAAGTATGGCGGCCAAGTTCCCCGAACCCGGGAAGAGCTTGAGGAACTGCCTGGCGTGGGACGCAAAACCGCGAGCGTGATTTTAGCCAATGCCTTCCAGATACCGGCTATTGCCGTAGACACCCACGTTTTTCGAGTTGCCAACCGCCTTGGCCTCGCCCAGGCATCAAATCCTTATCAAACCGAGCTCCAGCTGATGGAGGCCATCCCCCAGGAAGACTGGATCGATGCCCACCACTGGCTGATCAGACACGGACGGGCTCTCTGCAAAGCTCGCAATCCCCTCTGCGCCAGCTGTCCCCTGGCACCCCACTGCGCCTATTTCCAAAATAATTTGTCCTAATTTCCGCCGAACAGGGCTGCTGCTGTGGCCTCAGAGAGACTAAGGAGAAGATTAGACGGCAGCAGGTCAAAAATTACTGTAGCTATGGCCAGAATCACTACCGGCGCCAGCATCTTGTAGCCGGGCTCTTTAATGCCTGAAAAGTCATGTTCTTCCTCCCTAAAGAAGGCATTAATCACAATTGGCAGGTAGTAAACGGCGTTTAACAGGCTGGAAATTAGAAGCACTACCGCGCTCAAGGGCTGATTTACTTCTAAAGCGCCCAAACCTAAAAGCCACTTGCTTAAAAATCCATTAAAGGGCGGAATGCCAATCATCGACAAAGAACACATGGTGAAACAGGCCAACGTGATTGGCAGGCGCCTTCCGATACCCTTAAAGTCCTGAATCTGTGTTTTTCCAGTTAAGAGAATCATTGTGCCTGCGATTAGGAACAGGCAAGATTTCATAATGGCATGGGTAAATATGTGAAAAACATCTCCAACCAAGGCCTGCTTAGAAAGGAGCGCCATGCCTAAGAGCACATACCCCATCTGGGCCACGCTAGAATAGGCCAGGCGGCGTTTGAGGTTGGTCTGCATAATGGCAAAAACCGATCCCAGCAGGATAGTTAGAATCGCCCCCACCAGCAGCAGATTGATCCAGCCGACTTCCTTTAAGAAACGGAACTCATAGACATTGAAGATGATGCGCAAGAGGCCGAAGGCTCCAATCTTCAACATAATCCCAGACAAGAGTGCACTGGCAGGTGAAGGCGCCACAGGGTGTGCCTCCGGCAGCCAGACATGGAGCGGAAACATCCCCGCCTTCACCCCAAAGCCGATTAAAAAGCCGATGAAGGATACCAGGGACAAAGTGCTGCTAGTGGCGATAAATCCACCTTCAGCGAAAGCTACTGTGCCGGTTAGGCTGTAGACGCCGAGGATGCCAAAGAGCAGCGCCAAGCCTCCGCCTATGGTCATAATCAGATAGAGAAAGCCGGCCCTCATCGCCTTGGCACCTCCCTCCTGGATAACAAGGACATAGGAGGCAAAACTCATCAGCTCGAAAAACAGGAAGAGCGTGAGCAAGTCGCCTGAAATCAGCGTGCCTAAAGTAGCCCCGAATGTAATTAAGGTAAAGGTATGATAACGCTTAATGTTGTGCGCTGTTTTCATGTAATCAAAAGAATAAATCGTAACTAAAAGCCAGATCACAGAAGCAATTGTCACCAGCACAGCACTGAGCCAGTCTAGGCGAAATGAAACGCCGAAGGGATGGAGGATCTGAGAATACTTTAGAACCACAACCCCCGTATCATTTTGCAGGTATGAGTAAAGTAACAGGCCCAAAAGTCCGGTGACAGCAGTAACCGCCAGCACAAATCCATCTCTGAACCGGTCACTCATCTTTACTGTATAAACCACCAAGCCGCCGATAATAGGAAGAAAAATGATCAGAAACGGAAGCATATGCCCACTCCTTGTTCTTTGAACTTCATCTGTCCTATTCTCCTTGCCGGCTGATTCTCCTTCTCAATTTAGGCACCGTAAGGACTTGGCTGTTCTGTACTTACCTGGGTCTCATCAAGATCGGTATAGATATAGACCATACTCCCTTCATCCACCATGGCCTCAGGGGCAGGCACCTGCCCAATAATTCTCGTTCCTGGGCCCACAACTTCCACCCGAAAACCCCTTTGCTTTAAGATGCTGGCAGCCTCTTCCACCTCCAGATTGCCCACATCGGTAACTGCAACCTGTTTGCGTCCGCTGCTCTTGGCGGCTTTGGCCTCAACACCCAAATAAGGCAGGGCCTTACTGGCCAGCCGGGCAAAAACCGGCGAGGCAATGATCCCGCCGTAAAAGGCGCCCTGGGGCTCCCATAAGACCAAAAGGGCGGCCATTTTCGGATCATCCTTAGGGGCAAATCCGGCAAAGGAGGTCACCATTTTCGAGTGGGAATAGCGCCCATGCTCCACCAGCTGGGCGGTTCCTGTCTTGCCCGCCACATCATAGCCGGGCACCTCGGCCCGTTTTCCTGAACCGATTTCTACCGCAGTTCGCAAAACATAGGCCGTTGTGTTGGCAGCTTCAGTCCCCACCACCTGTCTCTGCTCGGGAATATCAGGGGGGAAACTGCCCTCTGCGGTGACCAGTTCCTTCACATAGTGGGGAACAGAATAGATGCCGTCATTGGCAATTGCCCCAAAGCCAGCCAATAGCTGGATTGGAGTTACAGTCAAACCCTGCCCAAAGCCAATATTGGCCCAGGTGACCAGGGGTATGCTCTCCGCCGGCGGACGCAGCGTTCCGCCAACCTCTCCGGGAAAATCAATCCCTGTTTTGTACCCCAAGTTGAAGCTGACCAGCCCTTCGTAAAACCTCTGGGGACCTAAGTCCAGGGCCAGTTTAGCGTAATAGGGGTTGCAGGAGTTTTGCATCGTCTGGGCAAAGGTCTGGGAGCCATGGCCGCCCCGGTTCCAGCAGCGGACATTCCAGCCCGAAACTCGAATATAGCCTGGATCAAAAAAGCCTGAACTGAGTGAGGCAACCCCCTCATTAAGGGCAATGGCCGCAGTCACGCCTTTAAAGGTAGAGCCCGGTTCGTAGGTATCCGTCACCGCAATATTCTTGCGGTTGGCCACCGGGTAATTCTGAAAATCTTCAATATCATAGCTGGGATAGATGGCAGTCGCTAGAATCTCACCATTTTGGGGATCCATCATCAGAATCAGACCCAAACGGGAGCCCGTTTCTAATGTGGCCCGGCGCACCTCCTCTTCCGCCATACGCTGCAGGAAAATGTCAAGGGTCAGAACCAGATCGCCACCCCGCTCCCCGGGCAGGTAGCCCCGGATACCATCTTCCAATGCCCTGCCGTGGGCATCCCGCTCAAACACGGTCTGACCTGGCTTGCCCCTTAAGAACTCATCGTAATACAGCTCCAGCCCTTCCAAGCCCTGGTTGTCAATACCCACCAGGCCCAAAACTTGAGGCGCGACAGAACCGTAGGGGTAAATCCGGGTGGAGGTGGGAATTACGCCAATGCCTGGCAGATCCAGGGCAATAATCTCTCTGGCCTCCCTATCCCCCACCTTTTTCTTCAGCCACTCTGTGGCCGAACGCTTGGTCAGGCGCCTGAGGATAAACTCTTCTTCCAGTTCCAGAATATCAGCTAAGATTGCGGCAGTGCGCTGTGCATCCTCAACCTCGGCTGGAATGGCATAGACTGTGTGGGCACTTACGCTCATGGCCAAGGGCACCCCATTGCGGTCAAAAATTGTCCCCCGCAAGCCTTCAATAGGGATTTTTTGGATGCGCTGTTCTACAGCCTTCGTCTGGAAAAAGTCGTTTTGCCAAAGCTGCAGATAGCCCAGGCGCCCCGCCAAAAAAATGCTTCCTACCAGCATAATAATGAGCAGTGTCAGAATTCTTCTTTGAATCAGGCGTTCAGATATTTTCCCCATAGCTATTCACCTGCTCCCCTGAAAAGCCTGCCAATCCTGTTGAAAATGCGCCGCAGCCAACTGGCCAGACCGGTGCTTTGCCTGGCAACCAGATCCAGGCGCACTAACTCTTCGCCGCCTCGGCTGACCACAAGCTCTCCTACCTTGTCCCCCCGATCGATGGGGGCCCTTAGATTCGGCTGAACTTCTACTTCTGTTTCGTACTCCAGATCCGACTCATCCACAGCCACCAGCGAAAAACCTTCCGCTAAGACCGCATGAATCTGATGATCCACGCCGTCAGGAACTAAGACTGAAGTGAGGACTTCCTCACTGGAAATCAAGGTGCGCAGATTGCCAAAGGCCCATTCCAAAAGAGCCTTGTTCTCATCATTGCGCACTTCCCTGCTGCGCGCGCCTAAGACCACGATGATCAGCCGTTTTTCATGCCTGGAACAAGCGGTAATCAAGGTGTGGCCGGCAGGCGTTGTTGCCCCGGTCTTGCCCCCTTCCACCCCGGGCAGATCCAGGAGGGGGTGGGAATTTTTTATCTTCCGATCCTGGGAGGCAATAAAATATTCCGGCGTCTTTAAAATGGTTCGGATCAGTTCATGTTCCAGCGCTGCCTGCAAGAGCCGGACCTGGTCAAAGGCTGTGGAATAGTTGTTGCTGAAAATGGAGAGGAGACCTGTACAGTCCACATAGTGCGTGTCTGCCAGGCCAAGCTCCTGGGCCTTGGCGTTCATGAGTTTAGTAAAATCCGCTTCTGAGCCGGCAACATGCTCAGCTAAGGCCACCGCCGCATCATTGGCAGACTGGAGTGCGGTGGCATACAAAAGCTCCTCCACAGTAAAGGTATCTCCGGCTTTCAGATTGATCTGGGTCCCGTCCCGACTGGCCGCCCGGGCGCTAGCTGTCACTTTATCTTCTAAGGAGAGTTTGCCCCCTTCCACAAGCTCCACTGCGACAAGCAGAGTCATCACCTTAGTAATGCTGGCGATAGAGCGCTTCTGAAAAGCATTCTTTTCCAAAACCAGATAGCCGTAGTCCCCATCATAGACCGCATAGGCGATCGAGCTGAGCTCGGGGGGCGCCTCGAGGGCCTGGACCGCAGCTGGAAATACAGCCCAGGCAATCAAGATCAAAGCTAAGGCCAGGGTCTGGATTTTTGCAGGTTTCATTACTTTCCTCCTTTCGCTTTCTAAGAATAATTACGCGACAGTTATAGTAATTAGTACATATACTGAGAGAGGCGCGGAAAGGAGAAGGATAGTGGAAACCAAGCTCTTAAAGGAAAGGGAAGATCTTTTTGACCATTTCGTGGCCGCTCATCCCAGGGGCGATGTACTGCAGACAACTAAGTGGGGAAAACTAAAGGCCAGCTCTGGCTGGGATTACTTTCCCCTGGCAGCGCTGGAAAACGGCCAGGTTCAGGCTGCCGCCCTGATTCTGACCAAGAGTCTGCCTGGGGGAGGCAAGGTCGGCTACTCACCCCGGGGCCCCCTGTACTCCTCAGCAGAGGGGCTGGAAGCCCTGCTGGCGTCCGGCAGCGAACTGTTACAGGAGCAAAAAGCACTAGTCTGGAAGATGGATCCAGCCGTTCCTGATGGGGATCCGCTCTGGAGCGAATATGTGCGCCAAAGGGGCCTGCGCTTTGTTGATACCGGACCAGACTTTGGCGGCGTGCAGCCCCGCCACGTGATGACCCTGGACCTTAGCCGCTCCCCTGACACTCTGCTGAAAAACATGAAAAGCAAGACCCGCTATAATATCCGCTACGCCCAGCGCAAGGGGGTTCAGGTTCAGCGGGTTAAGGAAAGCAAGCTGCTGAATGTTTTTTACTGTCTGCTGCAAGAAACTGCCCTCCGTGACGGTTTTACTATTCGACCCATAGAGTATTATGAGACAATGTGGGAGCAGCTGATGGAAAACAGCCTGGCCCAGCTGTTTTTGGCCTATCACGAAGGTGTGCCCCTGGCAGGGGCAATTTGCTTTCGCCTACCCCACCGAACCTGGTATGTGTACGGGGCCTCCAGCAATGAACGTAGGAACCTGCAGGCTTCCCACCTGCTGCAGTGGGAGATGATTCGCTGGGCCAAGGGACTGGGCTGCCGAGTCTATGACTTTCGGGGGGTGTCTGGAGATCTGAATGAGGAGAACCCCCTGTACGGATTGTATCGCTTTAAGGAAGGTTTCGGTGCGAAACTGGAGAGTTATGTGGGCGAGTATGATCTCCCCATCAGGCAAGGAGGCTACATCCTATGGCGAGGGGGCCTGGCGGTGCACAACTTAATCCGCACAATGCGTACTCGTCGTGGATCGAAGTAGATTTAAGTGCCCTCGAACACAATCTTGCTTTGATCCGGCGTCATAGTCAGGTTCCAGTCCTGCCGGTGCTCAAGGGGAATGCCTACGGACATGGCGCATCAGTTACGGCCGCATTTCTGGCAAGCCGAGGCCTGCCCCTTCTGGCCGTCGGCGACTTGACGGAAGCCCTGGACATTGGCCAGGCCCCCCAGACTTCCATTCTGGTACTCTCCCCTCCCCTCCCAGAACAGCTTCCCCTAGCTGTCAGGCACAGACTGCATATAACTGCCACTTCGCCCGAACTTGTGCAGAGCTTAAGCTCCTTAGCCCAAGGCAGGAACCAAAAGGTAACTGTGCACATTAAAGTGGACACGGGCTTTGGGCGCCTCGGCGCAGCACCGGAGGAACTTGTACCCCTGGTTAAAGAGATCAAAAAATGCCCCTATCTGAAGCTCGGCGGGATCTTCACCCACTTTCCTGCAGCCGGGGGCGACCGAATCTTTACTGCCCAGCAGCTGAACCTGTTCTTAAAGCTGAAAGAAGAGGTCTGTGCACTGGGAGACTGTGACGATGTGCTTTGGCACGCTGCCAACAGCGCTGCCTTCTTAACATTGCCCTCCAGCCATTTAGATCTGGTGCGCATTGGAACTCTCCTCTACGGCCAGTCCCCTGTATCAGTCGGCGCTGAATGGGACTTCAGAACTACCTGGCAGTTTAAGACACGGATCGTGCAGATACGCACCCTGCCTAAAGGTCATTCTGTAGGATATGGACGCAAGTATCGCACAAAAAAACCTGCCAGGATTGGAGTAATCCCGGTAGGTTACAGTCACGGTCTGGAATTAGAACCCCTCACTACGCCTC
Organism: Bacillota bacterium; assembly: GCA_012520315.1. Lineage (GTDB taxonomy): Bacteria > Bacillota > Limnochordia > Darwinibacteriales > Darwinibacteriaceae > UBA5420. The sequence continues at coordinate 17,693 of JAAYOM010000123.1, forward strand.
TGCGCCAGATCAAGCACGCCCTGGGCCAGGGCTTGAAAGGTCAGCATTTCGTGTTCCACCCTATGGGTCCCCTGCCGATTCTCGGACGGGTGGGGATGGGCTTAACCACGGTAGACTTGAGCAAGACGCCAGATGTTTACCTGGGGGACAGCGTTACGCTGTCTATGCGCAGAGTGACCGCGAGCGCCCATGTGCCCCGCATCTATTACCTCGCCGGCAAAGTAAAGTGCATACTCGCCAATCACGAAGTTTTAAGTCCCACGGGCAGGAAAATCAGCTTACTGGGCCTTTTCTAAAGAGAATTTCTTCTTCGGTATGGGTATTGGCTCTCACCACATAGCCTTTGTGGTCAATAATACTGGACTGGCCTTCGAATTCCACATCCCAAAGGCGTCCAACCAGCATCGGATTGACGGCCAGGGAAAATTCTTTGTGCTTGGCCACCGCTGCAAAACTGCTCCGCAGCCAATCCTCCTGCTGCCAGTCGTTCCAGGGGCCGTTGTTGGCAGAAGGCTGAATGAAGATATCAGTTCCCAGATCTGCGAGGCGATCCCGGACCTCGGTGTGGAAGGCGTCCAGGCAAATGGCCACCCCAAGATTGCCAAAGGGGGTTTGCACCGCGCTAACATAGTTGAGGGGGGCAGGCTCAAGATCAAGCCCTCCCTTACCCTCCATTTCAACTAGATTCACCTTGTGCTGGCGATAGAGAACATGGCCGGTAGGACTGATAACAGGCGAGGTGTTAAAAATCCGGCTGGTCTGACCCCATCTCAGGGCCGCAGAACCTGCCACAATCCAGGCTTCATATTTTCGAGCAGCCTGAATAAAGGCTGACAGATAGATGCGCTCGAGCTCCTTCGATCGGGCCAAAAACAAAGCCCGCACCGGAGACACACGTTGCATCAGCATGTGATGGGCCACTTTCGGAACATGGTGAAGCAGCAGAACCTTGCTGGCCTGAGCAAAGGATGTCTGGGACCACACACGCTCCGGAGCATTGCAGAGGATACAAAAAGTCCCGATATGCTCTGGAAAGACAATCAGAAGCTGCTCATCTCCGCTCTGTTCCCGAATGCCTGCACAAATCTGCATAATCCTGGCGGTAAAACTCTGCTCGGTCCGGTAGTCCTGGGGCTGCAGTTTCATCTGTACACACGCGATCATACCCATCACCTCCCCTGTATCCTTCGCTTCCCACGCTCATTTTCCTTGCTCAAAGTACAAGAGAGCGCAAAAATAGGCCCCCGGGGCAGGAGTTGACAAGTGGGGGCCAGACCAAGTATGATCGGTTCGAAGGAGGGGCTGATCAACCATGGAGAAAGACAAGCTGATTCAGCGTTTGAAAAGGATAGAAGGGCAAGTGCGGGGTTTACAGCGCATGGTTGAAGAAGAACATTCCTGCAGTGATATTCTCACTCAGGTGGCAGCCGCCCGGGCTGCGCTGAGCGGAGTTGCAAAGCTGATCTTTGAAACCCATTCCAGAGCCTGCATTCAACAGGCCCTAAACGACGAAGAGGGAGGCGCAGAAGCGATGGAAGATCTGCTCCAGTCTCTCAGTCGCCTGATTAATTAAGAGGTTACGGCAGCCACAGTAAGGGGTCCACAGTCTGGTCCCCTATTTTTATGCGAAAATCTAAGTGGGGACCAGTACTCAAGCCAGTTTGGCCCACAAGGGCAATGCTCTGCCCTTGTTTTACACTGTCTCCCACCCCGACCAGTACCTTGGAGTTATGACCGTACCAGGTGGTTACACCGCCTGAATGTTCAATCACCACTGCCAGACCGTAATTCCCCCTCTTGCCCACCTCGATGACCTGGCCTGAAGCGGCAGCCTTAACCGGAGTTCCTTCCGGCGCCGTTATATCAATGCCGCCGTGAAAGTGTCTGTTCTGCAAGATGGGATGAATACGCCAGCCGTAGCCGGAACTGACCCGTCCCTTCACCGGCCACTCCAGGCGCAGCCGCTGATCCGCGGCCCGGCTGAGGGCTGCGACGCTGTCAGTTGGAATGTACAGCACCTGGCCGGGCAAGAGACGATCCGGATTTTTCAGCCCATTGTAGGAGGAAATATTACTGACAGTAGTATCATAACGCCGGGCGAGCTTAGTTAAATTGTCGCCTGTCTGCACGGTGTGAGTTACAATGCTTGCCTGCAGGCGGCTGAGTGTCTCTGCGGTCTGAGGCCCCACTACACCGTCGGCCTTCAGGCCTGCGGCCTGTTGAATGCTCTTGATCAGCGACTCTGTCTCAGACCCAAAAACACCGTCTACTGCCAGATCATAGCCTAATGCCAACAGGACTTCCTGGAGGGCGAAGACGTCCTCCCCCTGCACACCCCTTCTTAAACTGCGGGCTTCGCCTGCGAGATTCAGGCAGTTAGCCAGCACTAGCAGGCAAACTAACAAGAGACAGGGCGTGAGCCTCTGTTTCCAGGCAGAGCACATAAAAATCCCTCCCTCAGCCTATTGGACTTAGTATAGGCCGGGGAGGGAAAAAGTATTCTAGATAGTACTCATAATGTTTCTAAATATTCATAGACCTTCATAGCCGCTTCGGCACCGTCGGCTGCGGCCGAAACGATCTGCCGCAGGGAGGCTGCCCGTACATCACCGGCCGCATAGACGCCAGGCACGGCGGTGGCCATAAACTCATCGGTCAGAATATATCCCCATTCATCGAGGATTTCGCTCCCCGTGAGAAAATCCGTCACCGGATCCACGCCAACATAGATGAAGACGCCTTTAGCCTCCACCACCTGAGTAGAGCCGTCCTTCACATTGCGGGCCAGCACACCTGTAACCCTGCCGTCACCTTCAATTTTATCTACAACTGTATCCCACATAAAGGTGATTTTCTCGTTGGCAAAGGCTCTATTTTGCAGAATTCCTGTGGCCCGCAGGGCATCGCGGCGGTGAATAACCGTCACCTTGCTGGCAAAGCGGGTCAGGAGGATGGCTTCTTTGATGGCCGAGTCTCCTCCGCCAATTACAATCACTTCAGCACCCCGATACAGTGCCCCGTCACAGGTTGCACAATAGGAGACGCCCCGGCCGGTAAACTCTGCTTCACCGGGAACTCCCAGGGGTCTTGGGGAGGCACCGCTGGCGATGATCACACTGCGTGCTTCCACCGTGCCATCTTCTAGCTTGACAACCTTGGTCTGCCCCTCTAGACTGATGCTTTGCACATTGCCGTACTTCCACTCTACCCCGACCTGGAGGGCCTGCTTGTATAAGCGTTCTGACAGTTCAGGACCTTCGATATTCTCAAAACCAGGATAATTCTCAATATCTAGGGTATTTTGCATTTGGCCGCCATACAGACCCCGTTCAATAATTACTGTCTTCAAATTTGCCCGGGCTGCATAGATGCCGGCAGACAGACCGGCCGGTCCTCCGCCAATGATCGCCACATCATACATGGGACCACTCCTTTCGCTACTCCGTTACCACCTTGGCTAATGCTGGGGAAATCCAGGTATCGGTGGAACTTACGATAATTGCTTCCACATCGGGCAGACTCTCAATCAGAGCACGCCCTTCCTTCCATCCTAGCACAAAAACTGCGGTAGATAAAGCATCGCAGGTAGCGGCGTCTTTCCCCACAATGGTCACACTGGTGAGCTCCCTGGCAGGCAAGCCGGTGCGGGGATCAATAATGTGATGGTAACGCACACCATCGTGGGTGAAATAACGCTGGTAGTCACCTGAGGTAACTACACTTTCATCATCCAATGGCAAGATCCAACGGATCTGGGACGGTTTCTCGGGATTTTGCACACCGACACGCCAGGGCAGGCTGTCAGGGCGGCGGCCGATGACTGAAATATCTCCACCCGCGTTAACAATGGAACGTTCAACATTGGCGTCCCGCAGCACCTGCGTGCCTGCGTCAATAATGTATCCCTTGGCGATACCGCCTAAATCAAGTACCGTCCCCTCGGGAATGCGAACCATACTTTGGGATCGATCCACCTCAACCTTGGTGTAATCCACAGTGTCCAGGGCAGAGGCGATTTCCTCCTCGCTGGGCACATGGTAGCGTCCGCTGCCAAAACCCCAAAGATCCAACACTGCTCCGACGGTAATGTCAAAAACTCCGCCAGTCCGCTCCCCCAGCTCAAGACCGAGCTCAATTACTTCAAGGGTAATAGGGCTGGCCTTCACCCACTGGCCAGCCCTCTCATTAATGTTAGCAACATCGCTGCCGTCAATAAAACGGGACAGCATTCCTTCCAAGTTTTCCATAACAGCGAATACTTCTTCAATAAGTTCTTCAGAGTCTCGCCCGTCTACCCGTACATCCACTACAGTGTCCATCAGGATCATGGTCCGCTGCGCAGATGAGGTTTGCGCCTCCAGATAGGGAACATAAAACTGATAATAACCTACCAGCGTAGCCAAGCCTAAGCCAAGGAGGACAAAGAACACTACTAAAGAGTGTCTGTTTCTTGCACTATGCGCACTCACCTATATCCTCCTCTAACTTACAGCCGCCTTATCAAGCAGACCCTTGCCTTCCTGCCATTCGATGGTGTTCATGGGACAAACCTCGACACAGGCTTGACAGTTTGTGCATTTGTCATAGTTAATGCGTGCCAGATTGTCCTGCATATAAATAGCCTCGGTTGGGCATACCTTCACGCAGCGCTGGCAGGCAATGCAGCCGACCGAACAGACCTGGCGGACAAAGCGGCCGGTCAAAAGTGAACGGCAGCGAATATGCACGCCCTGCTCCTCATCTACCAGCATAATGATATCCCTGGGGCAGGCATCTACACACTTGCCGCAGGCGGTACAATTCTCTTCAATCACAACAGGCAGGCCGTTTTCGTCCATATACATGGCGTCAAACTGGCAGGCAGCCACGCAGGAACCGTAGCCCAGACAACCGTAAGAACAGGCCTTATCGCCGCCTTGGGTAGCGTGGGCAATACGGCAGTCCCGAGGACCGTCATAGTCGCCCCGCTGTTTTGCTTCGGCTAGGCCGCCCTTGCACAGTACCTGGGCAACTTGGCGATTTGGTCCGTCAGATTCAACGCCCATAATAGCAGCTACCATCTTGGCAACAGAGGCACCGCCAACCGGGCAGCCGTTTACCGGTGCCTCGCCGGTGGCTACACCTTCGGCAAAAGCGGAACAGCCTGCAAAGCCGCAGGCGCCGCAGTTAACTCCGGGCAATACTTCAAAAATCTCATCTACTCGGGGGTCAGTCTCCACGTGGAACACCTTGGAGGCAACAGCCAATCCAAAAGCGAACACAGCGGCCAACCCGCCCATGCTGACGAGGGAAACTAAGGTAGTACTCATAATGAACCCCTCCCTAACAAACTTAGACTAATCCGGCAAAGCCTCCAAAGGCCAGAGACAGTAAGCCGGCAATAATAAAGGCGATGCCAACCCCTCTTAGGGGCTTAGGGATATCAGCAAACCGCAAATCTTCCCGAATACCGGCCATCAGAACCAGAGCCAGGGTAAATCCGAGCCCCGCGCCCAGTCCAAAGACCACATTTTCTATAAAACTGTAGGAGTTTTGCACCCCCATAATGGCAAAGCCTAAAATCGCGCAGTTTGTGGTAATCAACGGCAGAAAAATTCCCATAGCCCGGTATAATGCCGGACTTGTCTTATGCAGGAACATCTCCACCAGCTGCACCATGGCTGCAATAACCAGGATAAAGGACAGCGTCTGTAAAAACGGCAGTCCCAGCGGCTCTAGGATAAACCACTGAATCAACCAGGTCACCGCGGCAGCGACTACCATAACAAAGGTTGTGGCCAGCCCCATGCCGATGGCTGAATCCACATCTTTAGAAACACCCATGAAAGGGCAGATGCCTAAAAACCGCACCAAAACAAAGTTGTTCACCAACAGTGCACTGAGCAATATGGTAAATAAGGTCATGGATGTCCCCCCTAACTAGCCTTTTTCTTGAGTCGGTCAGAAATCATGTTCATAACCGCCATGAGAATACCGAGAGTAATAAAGCCACCGGGCGGCAAAGTCATAATGCCCAGCGTTGATGCTCCGTCTGCCACAAACGAATAGCCGAAGAGGGAACCGGAACCCAAAAGTTCGCGAATCGCACCCAGCAAAGTCAAGGCCCAGGTAAAACCAAGACCCATGCCCAGGCCGTCAACGGCTGAGCGCATAACAGAGTTCTTTGACGCAAAAGCTTCGGCACGTCCAAGCACAATACAGTTTACAACAATGAGGGGAATAAACAATCCCAACACGCTGTGCAGATCCGGCATATAAGCGTGCATAACCAGATCTACAATCGTCACAAAGGTGGCGATAACGATAATATAGGCTGGAATGCGAACCTTGTCTGGAATAATCCGTTTTAAGATACTGATCAAGGCACTTGAACAAATCAGAACGAACGCAGTTGCCAAGCCCATGGACAGCCCATTGACGGCACTGGTCGTTACGGCCAGGGTAGGACAAAGCCCGATCACCAGCCGAAAAGTGGGATTCTCATCCCACAAACCGCGGACGAAGTCTTTCCACAGAACCATCTTTACTCCCCTCCCCTATATAGCGCGGAAACTTCAATAAAGCTCTCACGAACAGCATCAGCTACAGCTGTTGAGGAAACGGTAGCACCAGAGAGACCGTCAATATCTTGAGCTACCTTAATTGGGTCTGCTGTGGTCTTGCCTACAAAACGGCCTCTAAAGTCCTCGCCTTCAATACGATCGCCAAGACCTGGCGTTTCGGTATGGGAGAGCACCTTGATACTGAGAATTGCATCTGTGTCTTCAGCTACACCCACCAAAACCCTGATCACACCGCCATAGCCGTTGGCTTCGCCTACAAAGGCATAGCCTAAAATCCGATCCTGGTCGTCAAGACCTTGATAGATCAAGGTTGTTTTTTGCTCCTCTTCCCGCATTTCTCTAGGGTCGTCGACACCGAGTTCATCAGGGTTTCTGCGGAGGATCTCCACCCTGGTTGTGCCGGGCAGTACCTCAAAGACTGAACTCTCTAAGGCCCGGGCCTGGTTCTCTTCTATTATAACACTTGTTGTGCCGTACACCATAGATAAAATACCGGCAGAAACCATGGCAATTACTGCAAGAACAACAACCATTCTAAGGGATTCATTCACTTGTCTTCACCCCTTGTCCGTAGATTCTAGGACGAGTCCAGCGATTAATCAGCGGGGTTGCTGCATTCATGAGCAAAATAGCAAAGGTAACTCCCTCTGGATAGCTTCCCCAGATTCGAATCAGCATAACAATTAGACCTACGCCGATGCCGAATACCCAGCGCCCTGCCTTAGTGATGGGCGTTGTGACCGGATCGGTGGCCATAAAAATCGCACCGAAGAGCAAGCTTCCCGCGAGCAGATGGAAAGGCACGCTTTGACCTGCCACGAGCGAAAGGATTGTTACGGAAGCAAAGATGCCGACAGGAATCCGATAATCTAAGTATCCCTTGTAGAAAAGATAAATACCCCCGAGCAAAATGGCTAAGGCCGAAGTCTCACCGAGGGAGCCGGCCACCGTACCAAAAAACAGATCAGGTATATTGGCACTTCCCCTCAGAAGTGGTGTGGCTGCAGTAACACCATCTAATAAGGGTGCAGTCCAGGTCGTCATGGCAGCAGCAAACGAGACGGACAGAATCGCCCTTCCCACCAACGCCGGGTTAAATGGATTCTGGCCGAGTCCGCCAAAAACCTGCTTACCGATGGCAATCGCGAAGACTGCGCCGAGAATCACCATCCAGCTAGGCAAGCTAGGCGGCACAATCAAGCCCAAAAGTACCCCTGTAACCAGAGCACTTCCGTCACCGACCCGGATCGGCTGCTTGCGCAGACGCTGGAAAATGGCCTCGGTTGCAATGGCCGCCCCGGCCGATAACAGGACCAGACGCACAGCATCCCATCTAAAGAAATAGATCGATGCTGCCAGAACGGGCAGCAAAGCAATCAGAACCCCAAACATCATTTTATCAGTTGTTTCTGTGTCCCGAATATGGGGAGACGGCGAAACAATCAGTTTTAAATCATCCATTGCCCCACCCTCCTTTAACTTGGCTGTTGATCTCTAGCGATTATTTCCAGTTTGGCAAAACGGATATACTGCAGCAATGGGCGTTTTGCAGGACAGATGTAATTGCAGGCACCGCACTCAATGCAGTCTAAAGCCCCGTATTCACGGGCCTCGTCAAAACGCTCGTTCATGCCGAAGGCTTCCAGCTTCAAAGGAAGGAGCCTGGCAGGACAAACGTCCACACAGCGGGCGCACTTAATACAAGGCGTTGAATCAGGGGTCGCGCTCTCCTCTTCGGTGAAAGCCGCCACACCGCCTATAGTCTTGGTAATCGGCACATCCAGACTAAACTGGGCCTCGCCCATCATAGCTCCACTAACTACAACTTTACCCGGTTTTACAGTAAAGCCGCCGGTTGCTTCGATTACATCTGCCAGTGGAGTCCCAATGGGAACCAGGAAGTTTTTCGGTTCAGCAATTGGTGTTCCAGTGACTGTAATCACCCTGGCAATAGAGGGTTCGCCATCCCGCACAGCCAAAGCAACAGCCCGGGCGGTTGCCACGTTCTGCACAACTGCCCCCGCCTGATGGGGCAAGCCGCCGCTGGGGACTTCCCGGCCCGTAATCTGCTGAATCAGCTGTTTCTCCCCGCCCGCAGGATATCTTGTCGGCACGAGGACGATCTCAATCGACCCTGCATGTTCTTTTAGAGAAGCATAGGCATCGGGCTTATTGTCCTCGATCGCGATCACGATCTTTCGAGCGCCCGAGGCTTTCGCCATCAGCTTCGCACCTAGGATGATATCCTCTGGGTACTCAACCATGAGCCGCTGGTCAGTTGTGAAGTAAGGCTCACATTCACAACCGTTAATAATCAAATATTCAAGAGTAATTCCCTTTGGCAGAGTCAATTTGGCGGCTGTAGGAAAGCCTGCCCCGCCCATGCCGACAACCCCTGCTTCGCTAATGCGCTTTAAAATAGTCTCAGCGTCAAGCTGCACCGGGTCAGGATGGGTGATCCTTTCTGCCCAAGTATCGTTTCCGTCATTCTCTATTACAATAGCGGTAATAGAGTGGCCCGATGGATGAGGCCGCGGCTCAATAGCTAACACCTTTCCTGATACTGGCGAGTGTACTGGGGCGCCTGCTGCGCCGTCAGCTTCAGCAAGCAGCTGTCCCTTCAGCACTTCATCGCCCTTGGCCACGACAGGTTTTGCCTCCTCTCCGATATGCTGCAAGAGAGGCACCACTACTGTCTCCGGGGCAGATAAAGTTTGAATGGGAGTACCTGCAGTACTTTGCTTGACGTCCTTCGGATAAATGCCTCCGAAAAACGATCGCACTTGTCGCATGTATCAAATCACCTCACACTCTTCTATTTTGCTTGTGCTTTCCACCACAAAACACGCTAAAACCCGGGCCAAATAATAACCCGTGCGCCACCAACGGCCTGGTATTGCACGGGGACCCGTGAATTTAGCAGTGCATCGTCTCTATGTATTCTTGTCCAACAGAAGGAATCCTGCCTAGGAGAAACTTTTCACCCCGGCAAAATTCAACTGGCGCCAAGCCTCATAAACCACTATAGCAACAGTATTTGACAAATTGAGGGATCTTACATCCCTTTGGGGCAGGGTCACCACATAGTCCTTATAGGCTTCGAGAAGCTGCGGGGCCAGTCCCTTGGTTTCGCTGCCGAAAACCAGGCAGTCATCGCTGCGGTAGTTCACCTCACAGTAGAGCTGAGTTCCCCCCGTTTCCACCAAGAACAGGCGCCGGGGTTCCACTTTCTGAAGAAACTCGTCAAAGGAATGGTAAGTATGCAGCTGTAAATGTTCCCAATAATCCAATCCCGCCCGCTTCAATCTGGGATCGCTAAGAAAAAAGCCCAGGGGCCGAATGAGATGAAGTACAGTTCCTGTGGCTACGCAAAGGCGGGCAATGTTACCTGTATTGGCCGGAATCTCCGGTTCCACCAAAACAACGTGCACCAAAATCCCCCCCATAACGCGATCAGCGAGGGCCATAGGCCCTCACTGCTTTAGACTAAAACTGATAGCGAACAAAAGCCTGCATCTGGTCGCGGGTCATACCCACGCCCAGTTTGACAGGGAGTTCTGTCAAGGAGAAGAGAACGTGAAAGCTCAAACCTTCATTCACCAGCATAATGTCGAGCATGATTCGTTCCGAAGACTCGGCATAGGACATGCCCAGTCCGATAGCGCTGCCCAGAGAAAGGGAAAAACGCCAGATACCCTGCCGCGTCAGCTGAATATAAGGGCTGATGCTGTATTCGAACTGCCCCAGTTCGTTGACAAACACCTGGGCCGTGCCTGACAGGCCGTGGCCCACTTCCCCGTACATACGGCTAACCTCGCCGTAGGCCCCCACATGGGGATCGCTAGATGTCATAAACGTAGAAAAAATCGGCCGTTTGGTATTTCCTGCAAAAAGCTCCAGCCTGTAGCCGATATTGCCCATAAAAACCTGCTTGTGCCCAGCAAACCAGCTTGAGGGCTCCTCCGCCGGTCCCGGAAGTGTAAGGTAACCTCCTACACCTGTTTTTTCGTACCCGAACAAACCAAGGGAACGTATGGTTTCCTGGCTTAACCCCAACCCCGCCTGCCAGCCCTCTGACCCGAACCCGAAGGGCGTTTCTTCAGCTTCGAAAGCCCAAACTTGAGTTACGGAAGCGAGAGCTATGATCCCTATTGTGCAAATAATGAGAAGAATGCGGGATCCAGCCTGCAATGATCACCACTCCCTTACATTCGTACTTCCTTCGCCTCAGGCAGCTTTGTCAACTCTTCCTTGTCCAGCTCCGGGTTGAACACTACGTTAGAGATGGTCATGGTGCCGACAAAAACGTCACCTTCGTAGACTGATATTTCATGGGGAAACCAGCTGTCACTTTTCACCCGTACCTGCAATATTTCGTCGAGGGCGTCAACCTCTAGCAAATAGTCTTGGACGCCGTCTTCTTCCACAACCTCCAGCACTTCTACAGAGTACTGGGAAAAGTCAAAGAAAGTGTCCAGATCGGAGATGCTCAAAGTGGAGAGAACTTCTTTGCTGGCATCTTCCAGCCCGCGCACAGCAATCTGGTTGTTAATCGGCTGGTACATGCGGGATTCCATCTTTTCCTGATCCGCCACCAGGATATAGCCCCTCAGTTCACTAGGCTCCTTGAACTCTACCCGGACCACCTTGCTTTCCATACTCCCCTGAAGGTGAAAGAACATCCTTTCAATGCGCTGACCCCGAATTTCCGATACTTCCACATCCATGGCAATGCTCTCGACATCTTCTACCGTTGTTCTGATGTTCTCCACCACTTCATAGGCCTGGTCTGTAATGGAGATTTCGCCCATAATCTCCGTGTACTTTTCCAAAACGGGATCCTGCTCTTCCGCTTGCGGCGGCTGGCTCAAATCTAACTGAATTGTTCCTTTTAAACCCTTGGCATGACTGAAGCCAGTAAAGACTAACATAATTAGAATGAAAATAATTGCATACCTTTTCATTTTCTTGACTCCTCACTCAAAATTCCCAAATCAGGTTGCACTCATGCACCACAAGCTGTAAAATGATTCTTAGTTGTCGGAAAGGAGGGATGCCAGATGCCTATTTATGAATACAGATGTGCCAACTGCGGTCATTTTGAACAGAACCAAAGCATAAAGGATAATCCCCTTACCCATTGTCCAACCTGTGACGGGCCTGTTCAGCGCCTGATCAGCAAGTCCGTCGGCATTATCTTCAAGGGTTCCGGCTTTTATATTAACGATAGTAAGAAAGATGCTGGTAACTCTACAGAGAGTTCGGCCTCATAAGCTTTGCACCTTCTTTGGAAGGTGCTTTTTTCTTAATAGCCGAGAGACGGATCCACCAGATTCATGCGGGGGCTGCCTGTCTCGCTAAAATGCTGCCAGTTCGTGAAGAAAATCTGCAGTGCGCGCTGCTTGAAAAAGGCTGTAAAACCGCTGTTGTGCGGGGTAATAATCACATTAGGCATCGCCCAGAGCGGACTGTCAACAGGCAGCGGTTCAGGGGATGTGACATCTAACGCGGCCCCTGCAATCCACCCCTCCTCAAGGGCCTGGACTAAGTCTGCGGCAGGAATCAGGCTTCCTCTGCCCACATTGACAATGATGGCATGTTTGGGGAGAAGCCGCAAGAGGTTTTTGTTTAAAAAACCGACAGTCTTCTCCGTTTCCGGCAGGGCACAGATTAGGTAATCAAGGCTGCCCAGAAACTCCGGCAGGCGATCAATTGCGTAAACACCTTGCCCTTCTTCCCCTGCTGAGGGATGCTGGCGAAAACCCAAAACCCGGCAGTCAAAAGCTGCCAGCCTTTTGGCAACATGGCGCCCGATATCGCCGAAACCTAATATGCCTGCAGTTGCACCGGTCAGTTCCTGGAAAGGCAAGGGCAGACGCGGCTCCCAAATTTTTCGGTTCTGATTGTCCCGGGCCAGGTGGAGTCCTCGGTTAAAGCTGAGGATGAGGCCAAGGACATGCTCGCTGATGTTCGGACCGAAAATGCCCCGGCCGTTGGTGAGGATCATCTCGGGGTTCCCCCATTTAGCCGCCAGGATCCTTTCTACTCCGGCATAAGGTGACTGCAGCCAGCGGCAGTTAACAGCCTTAGCCAATACCTCCGGCGACATAAATCCTCCCAGAATCACATCTGCTTCCCGAGCCAGATTAAGTGCTTCCTCTGTTTCAAATCCCTGCAAAACATCGGCCCCGGTTTCTGCTGCGATATGTTCTAAGTCTTTTTCCCTAAGATCTGTCCAAGTGACCAAGAGCCGCATATTCTCTCCCCTTTATGGCATAGTCAGTGATGGTCTGGTTAAACGAATAGTGTTCTCCTCTTTGACAACTGTAGGTGACAGGATCCTTTGCCGCTGTAAAACCTGGGGAACTGGATTGGAAATCGTCACCGGCCGAACTTCGGGAGCAGCAGTGTGATACCAACTCTCTTTGGATATAAAGAAAAGTCCGTTATCCAGCCAGATACTGTATTCGCTGCCTAGTCCGCCTCCGACTGGAACCAGTACATCCGCTGCCAAATGCGTAAGTAAAATCCCATGACTATCTGGCTCAGCCACATGCAGGGCCAGCTGCTGACCCTCGGGAGACCAGCTCACATAGGTAATCCTCTGCGTTCCTGCAACTACTTGCTTTTTCACATACCCCCAGCGATCACAGACCCACACTTGATCATGGGATCCTGTATCCACAATCACAGCCAAGTGCTGACCCTGGGGAGACCAGGCAAAATCCTTGATCAAAGATCCATCCAGCCAGATTAAAGTCTGCCCCGCCTGTTCGTCGATGAGAAGCAAACCCGTCCCTTCTTCGGGCAGCATTACTTGGTACCTTCTACGCGGATCATTTCGCCTAGCCGGGGCTAAATTCCTGCCCCCATTCAATCTTTCTAGCATATGCGGTTCCTCAACCGCGGCCGGTTCTGACCAATAGGATGCTAGATTCGCTTCCAACCGAACTCTCCTGTCTTTTGTATCCGGATGGGTGCGAAAGAGTTTCATCGGCAAATCTTCTGAATCCAGGTTCATCAGCCCATCCAAAAGGCTCACCGCCCCGATGGAGTCAAAACCCGCCCGCACAGCCAGATCCTGGCCGATTAGATCAGCCTCATACTCCGCTTCACGTCCCCAGCCTAAAGTGATCAGCTGCAGCAAGGTTGTACTTGCCAGGCGAATCAGATCTGCAGAGGCAAAATCCAGCGCCATCGCCCCCACTTCCAGCAGGACGGTCAGTCCCATCTGACGCAGGACTGCATTCAGCCCGTGCTTTTTTTCAATGTGAGCGATTTCATGGCCCAAAACCGCAGCCAGCCTTGCTTCATCCCGGCCGATTGCATTGACCAGACCGCGGGTAATAAATATATACCCGCCTGGCACGGCGAAGGCATTCAGTTCCGATGAGTTCAGTACAGTAAGAGTGTATTCCACATCTTCCCGCTCTGCCACTTCAACAAGGCGTCTGAAAACCTCTTCAGTCCACAGCCGCTGACTGATGGGCAAGACGTGCTCACCGCCGTACTGTTTCAGAATCTCAGGTACAGCGCCTCCCCCGAGGGTGCTCTCAAAACGGGCGCCTATGGGCGACGCCTGCAAAGGTGCTGCAAGGCCAAAGAACATCACCAAAAGCACACAGACCCACAGCCCCATTCTTAATCTGTTTACAGCATCCACTGCCACTTGGCCAACACCTCCTCCAGCACGGGAGGCCTGTTCTTCACCCAGGGACCGTCGCTGCTTAAGGCGATAGAAAACCCCCGGCCCTCTGGGAGCAGCAGAAACACCCGGTACTCCCACAGCTTATTACCGCGCTCGTCCTGATAAGTGTAGGCACAGGCCAGTCCTTTTTGATCGGCCACCTCCACCTGAATCAAGGGCATTTCCAGCTGAAAGTCACGCAAACCGCCGGCCGCTGAGTAGAGTTCTAAAGAACGTTTGGCTAAATCCTCCGCGGAATTATCTAAGACCCTGCCCAGAGTTTCGAAATAGAGGAGATCATAGTCGCCTTCGCCGTAAAAGACTGCAATCTCCGGTGTGCTGTGGTAGGCCTGATACACCCAGCTGTCAGCGATGGAGGTACTGTAGAGATTGGCCGGATCGCTGAAAATAAAGGCCTGGGCTGTACCTGCGGCAAGGGCAAATAAAACGACAACCAGAAGGGCCGCACCTGCAGCCCGCAGCTTCCCCAGCAAGATAAACCACCCTCCTTAGGCAGAATCCCTAATCACCAGACTGGCAGGGAGCATCTCGTGCTGCGGATAAACGCCTGAACCATAGATCTGGGACGTCAGGATCTGTACTGCAATCTGGCCAAGCTCATAAATGGGAACGTTCACAGAGGTTAGGGCAGGCTGTACGCAGGATCCTAGGATAGTGTCATTAAACCCCACCACTGCCACGTCCCTGCCCACTTTCACTCCCCGTTCCTGCAAGGCACGCATGGCACCGATTGCTACTAAATCGTCTACGGCGAAAATTGCGCTGAAAGATGCCCGGCGGTCCAAGAGCCTTTGGGTAGCCCCATAGCCGCCCTGCACCGAAAACTCTGAGTTTTCCACCAGTCCTTCCGGTACCTGCAGGCCCCTTGCTAAAAATGCTTCCCTGTAACCTAACAGCCTGTCTGAACTAACCACATAACGGGGATCTCCGTCGAGGCAGGCAACCTGCCTGTGACCTTTTTCCAAGAGATAGGCCACAGCTTGCTTGGCATCTGCAATATTATCGTTGTTAACCCAGTTGATTTCCTCTGAACCTTCATAACGCCCGATCAGAACAAAAGGAAACCCATCCTGACTTAGGCGTGGTATAAGTTGGTCATCCCGATGGGAAGCTAAGAGTATTACGCCGTCAACACGCCGCTGCCGCAGCAGGGTCAGGCACTCCTCGTCTTCCTGCTCAAAAGTCTTGCTGGTGGAAAGGACCAGGCTGAGCCGGTGCTTATGGGCCACCGAGGAAATACCCTGAATGACCGCAGGGAAAAAAGGATTGGCAAAATTTTCTTCCGTCAAACGGGAGCGGATTAAACCTATGCTGTTACTGGTCTGATTGACCAGGCTGCGGGCAATTGCATTGGGATAATAACCCAGCTCAGCCATGATCGACCTGACCTTTTCCTTAGTATCCGGACTGATGCGGGGATGATCAGCAATAACCCGGCTCACAGTGGAAGGTGAAACTCCTGCCCGCTTAGCTACGTCCTTGATTGTCACATTTTCATTGGCCACAGATCTCACGCCCATCCAAGGTGCAATAATCTTCTCTTACTACTACAGACCGGTGTTCTATTCCTTCTTTTCCAGGTCTACGGGAGGTGTTCTTCTGGCAAGGCTTTCATCTAAATTGTTCGCAGGAACCTTAGGACTTGTGGGTGGACTTATGGGCATGCGCTGGCTTATCACGGGCGCAAGCCGCTTCGCCCTTAGGATCATGATGACCGATCCCTACCTGGAAAACTTGACAGAACTGGTTACCGCAACAAAGCGCACTGGAGTGCAAAACATCCTGGAAACCAATCTCCGCAGTGAGAAGGCGGAGGTCTTAGAGCGCCCTTTGGGCAGTCCCCGCAAATTTATCGGCTTTGACGGGCTAATGTTTGTCTCCTCCCATTTGGACCGCCATGCTCTGCCCCATACCATCCCGGTGCACACCGAAGTTGTGATCGGACCTGCTGCCAAGAGGCCCCTTAGCATCCAGACTCCCCTTTTGATCTCTGGTATGGCCTACAAAACAGCGCTCACGGATCGCATGAAGTATGCCTTTGCCTTGGGAAGCAGCCAGGCAGGGACAGCCTCCAATACCGGCGAGGGTCCCTTTCTGCCTAAAGAAAGGGCGCTGGCAGATCGGCTGATAGTTCAGTACCCTAGAATGCCGCTCTACCGCACCCTGGCCATGCTGGAACAGGCGGATGCCCTGGAGATTCAGTTAGGCCAAGGCGCCAGTGCCGGCGTGGCCCAGGCCCCCTACCCCCATCTGATCCGTACAGATCTGCCGGACCTGAGGGAACCGAAGGACCTGCCCAAGATCGTCAGTTTCCTCAAAAAAGCAGGCCGGGGAGTGCCGGTGGGCATTAAGTTCTCCTTTACCAACAATCTGGAGCGGGAAATCGATCTCTGTCTGGAGGCGGGCGTCGACTATTTGGCCTTGGAGGGGGCCCAGGCTGCCACAGTCAAGGCTGCTCCAATTTTGGAAGATGACTTCGGACTGCCGACCATTATCGGCCTCGCCCGGGCCGCGAGGCACCTTCAGCTTCGGGGCGCGCAAGGCAAAGTCAGCCTGATTGTCTCCGGAGGATTTGCCTCGCCTGGGGAATGTTTGAAGGCTCTGGCCCTTGGGGCCGATGCCATCTATCTGGGCACCACGATCCTCTTTGCGGCCAGTCACACCCAGACGTTGAAGGCGGTGCCCTGGGAGCCCCCTACCCAGCTGGCCGTAGACGGAGGCAAAGTCAGCAAAAAGTTCAACTGGAAACTTGGGGGCAAGCATGTGGCAAACTTTTTGCTCTCATCGACTGAAGAGATAAAAGAAGGAGTGCGGGCATTAGGCAAACACGCACTCCATCAGGTGGATATCAGCGATTTAATCGCACTCGATGAACAGACAGCGCAGATCACGGGTGTACCTTTAGCATACAGAAAACCAGCCAATAACGGCTACTCCAGTAAAAAAGTGCGAGTTCTTGTACCGTCTAAGGGAAAGTAAAACAGCCTTTGCTCACTGCCTTCCGTGAAACGCAGTGTCTCCACAAAGATCTGTCTGCCAATCTCCCTAGGACCCAAACCTTCCAGCTCAGGCAGGATGTGGAAAATGCGGCCCGACTGAATCAGCTCATTTTCCATGCTGCGGTTCTGGCGGCCCCCCAGCCACTCGGGGGTCATTCGCCTAGGCTCGCTGAAGCGGAAATCATAGCAGAGCCAGGCTAAGAGATCCTTAACTTCGTTTTCTGCACCGAAGAGATCCCATAAAATGCGGTAAAGCCCTCCCAGTGACTGGTTAAGCCAGTGGTGGCCCGCCGCCTCCCACCGCTCGGCCAATTCATTAAAGAAGGCAAAGGGCGACTTGGCGCGGGCGATCAAATACTCCAGCGAACGCTCAAAACGGGGCCCATAGTACTTGTCCACCAGATCTTCGATCAGCTTCAGGCGCGTGATCTCGTGATAGGAAAGCTCCTTGGTGCGCAACACCTCATAGGGGGCACGTTCGGTATAGACGCAGCCAAAGCTCTCCGCCTCGGCCCGGAGCCTGGAACCCCGCAGGAGCTTTAAGAAACCCAGATGGATCCGATCCGGCTTTAGTGCATAGACATAGTCGAAGGATTCCCCAAAGCGCCAGAAGCCTTCCTCTGGCAGACCGGCGATCAGATCCAAGAGCACCCGGACGGTGGTCTTTTCTTTTAAGTAACGGACCGCCTCAGCCAGGCGCTCCAGGTCAGTCCTGCGGGACACTGCATCCAAGGTATGCTCATTAGTGGACTGGACCCCAATCTCAAACTGAAAACGATTTTCCGGAGCCTGTTCCAAGAGTTTGAGAATTTCCGGGGTGAGCAGATCGCCGCTTACCTCGAGCTGAAAGCGTGTGTTGGTGTCCAGATCCATCATGAACTCGAGAAGCTCATAGGCCCGCTTTGCATCATAGTTAAAGGTTCGATCCACAAAGCGCACCTGTTCTACCCCTATTTCTGCCAGGCGTTTCAGCTCCTGGCGGGATCGCTCCTCAGGGAATTTTCTCACCCGCCCCATCACCGAAGAGAGGCAGTAGGCGCAGGCGTAGGGGCATCCCCTGGTGGTTTCGTAATAGACGATCTTATTTTTGAGATCACTTAAATCACCGCCATAGATGGGCGGTATAGAAGCCAAATCCAGGGGCTGCCAAGGGTTGATCAAAACTTCATCCCCCTGGCGATAGACCAGGCCGGGGATGCTGCTCAGCTGATCCGCACCCAGCTTGCTCCCTGACTTGCTGAATTCTTCTAAGAATCTGCAGAGGGCCTCTTCTCCTTCCCCCGCGATCAGATAATCGATTTCAGGGTAGGTTTTCAGCCAGTACTCGGTGTCAAAGGATACCTCAGGACCACCAAGTATAATGGCTGTTTCGGGACAGACCTTGCGCAGGCTGCTAATTAGGGGCAGAATCAGTTCAATGTTCCAGATATAGCAGGAAAAGCCTGCTACATCAGGATTTCTGCGGGCCAGTTCCGCCAAAATCAGGTCCTGATCTTGGTTAATATTAAACTCGAGGGTTTCCACATTGGGAAACCCTTGCTCTACATAGCTCTTCAGATAGCGTAGGGCGAGACTGGAGTGGCTGAACTTCGCATTTAACGCCACCAATACAACCTGCATAGGCTACCTCCATCTAGTTTACTCAAAGCAGGACCCGCCCAAAAACTCCCGCAAAATAGAATTGCAGGGTATCTCAGACCAATCCTCAACTGCAACAAAATGCTTCAGAAAGCGCAGCATGCGCCTGGCCTCTGAATACTGGGATTCGTCCGGCGTGATATCCTCCAATAGCTCCACAGCTATGGGCTTCAAAACAGGCAATTCATAGATGAGCGTCGAGTTGAACATCACATCTGCATCTTCTTGGAAGGGGAAAATATGGCGCTTTTCGCCCCTGGTCACCGAAGGCCAGCGCTCGATGGTCGCCCGGGCATCATGGCCGCGGAACTGATTATCCCGAATCATGCGCCTGAGCAGGCGAACATCTGTAGTTGGGATCCGGGTATGGTAATCTAGGTTCAGATTCGTCAGGGCTGAAATATAGATCTTAAACTTGCGTCCCTTGGGAATGGATGCAGTGAGCTTGTCATTCAGTCCGTGAATTCCCTCGATAATGATGGGCTGATCCGGCCGAACCTGCAGTTTCCGATCTTCATGCCACTGCCTGGTACCGGTTGGGAAATGGAAAGTAGGCAGCTGCACTTCCTCGCCCTGGATGAGCTTGGTGAGATGCTCGTTAAAAAGGTCGATATCAATCGCTTCCAAAGCTTCAAAGTCGGCATTGCCGTCCTCATCGAGGGGTGTCAGATGCCGATCTACGAAATAGTCATCAAGGCCGACGGCCACAGGCCACAAACCTTCCACCCTCAGCTGCACCGTCAGGCGTTGGGCTAAGGTGGTCTTGCCTGAACTGGAAGGGCCGGCGATCAAGATGATGCGCAGCCGGTCGCGCTCCCTGGAGATCTGGCGGGCAATATCGCGAATCTGGTTTTCGTGGTAAGCTTCTGAGATCCGCACCAGATCGCCGAATCCGCCCTGGCGAATTATTCCGTTCAAAGCCGGAACAGTAGGAATGCCCAGATTATCCTGCCAGCGCTCTGCCTTGAAAAACTCACTGAAGAGCTTGCCCTGTTCTACATACTTTTTGATCTGGGTGGGATGGGCCCGCCGAGGATATTCTAAAATAAAGCCGGGCAGATAATAGCGGAGCTTAAAGTACTTTAAATAGCCGCTGCTGGGCACCAGAATTGAGCGAAGGGAGTCATGGAACCAGCCGAAGTTATAAAGCACCACTTCATCGTCGCCGTTTTGCTCGAGCAAGCTCAGTTTATCTTCAAACCCCTGTTCCGTATAGACTTTGCGAGCAGCATCCCTAGGCACAATCCGCCTTTCGAAAGGAACGTCCTCTTCCACCAGGGCGTGCATGCGCTTTTCAATGGCCCGGATATCTTTTTCGATCACCGGCTGGGTGTAGTCTATCTCACCGTAGAGGCCGTTATCCAAGGCATGTTTAATGTGCACGGTACAACCGGGAAGAACCTCAATGGCAGCCCGTACAAATAAAAAGACCAAACCAGCACGATACGCCCGCATTCCGTCTTCCGAATCGGTGTGCAGAAACTCGATGCTGCAATCCTCCGCCAAGGGGAACTGAAAACCCATGGTGTCATTATTGACTCTGGCGACCACAGCACCCTTTGAATCCGGGATCATCCCGGCAATCTCACCCACTAAGGTGCCCACGGGCACCTGCAATTCTTGCTTGCCAAACTTTACCGTAATTTGTCCTTTCTCCACTAGACTACCTCCTCGCATGCTTGGTGCTGGAATAAATCCGAAAGATAGAGCTGGCAACAATAATGCCTGCTGCCACAGCCCCTGCAGCCAGCACCGTGGAAACAAGTGAAACAAATGCTTCCGCGTATTCTTTCTGTAAAAAGCCTAACATGGTCAAATAGGCCTGACCCCCTGGGACCAAGGGAATAACGCCGGGAATGAGGAAAACTAAAACAGGCTGTCTGCGCCTGCGAGCCAGAATCTCGCTGCAGATCGCAGCTGCCATGGCGCCCATGAAAACTGTTCCGATTTCTCCCCAGGACTGGGGAGTCAACAAAAACATTGTGTAACCAACGGCACCGACCAGTCCGGCAAAAATGCGCTGTTTGGCAGGTACCCGGTAGATGTAAGCAAAGGTAATGGCCCCTACAAAGCCGATTAAAGGCTGAATCAGCATTCTACCGTCCCCCCAAGCTTATCACAATGGCCACACCCGTGGCAATGGCAACTGACACCACCAGGGCTTCGGCCGCTCTGCTCAGCCCGGAAAGGAGCTCACCGCTTAAGAGGTCGCGAATTGCAGTAGTCATGGCCACACCTGGGGTCATCACCATAACAGCCCCTAAGGTAGTAAGGTCTGGGTGAATGGGAAAAACGTTAGCCAGTCCTAGTGCCATAGCAGAAGCGGCCATACCGCCAACGGCGGCCTGCAGCACCTTCGGAACCGGATAACGCTGGAGCAGCGCAACCACTGTGAGCACCGCGGCGCCGATCAGACCAGCGAAAATGGCTTCCAGCCAGCCTCCCCCAAAGATCAAGGTAAAGGCCATAGCGCCCCCGCCTCCCACAATCTGCCGCATCAGGCTGTGGGGAGATCCAGACTCAGTTAAGGCCGCCAGCTGCTGCTTTACCTCATGGGCTGTCACTTTGCCCTCGGAGAACTCTCTGCTCAAAGAGTTAATGGCGGCAATGGCTGCGAGATTATTGCGGGAGTGGCGTGTCCGCCGCACCCTGGTATAAACCTGCCCGCCGGGGGCATGCAGCGAGATAAAGAGCCCGGTTGGGGTGGCAAAACCCTCCACCTGCACAAATCCGGCAGCTCTGCCCATTCTTTCGATGGTCTCTTCCACCCTGTATATCTCAGCTCCGCTGGTTAACAACAGCTCGCCTGCGTGCAGAACCAGATCCACTAACTGCTCCATGTTGATCATTCTCTTTCGCTATTCTCTCTTGAAAGGATATTTCAGTTCCTTGTTGAAAACCAAGTTCATAAGGAGGTAGATAGTATTGCAAGTGAATCAGCAACGTTTAGTAGACGAATTTTTGGAACTTGTAAAAATTGACAGCAAACCTAAAGATGAGCGCCTGATCGCAGATGCTGTAATCAGCAAGATGAACGATCTTGGCTTTGAAGTCAGTGAGGACGACGCCGGCGAGAAGATTGGCGGAACTGCAGGCAATGTCATTGGCGTTTTGGAGGGCCAAAAAGATGCCCCCGCCCTGCTCTTTTGTGCCCACTTGGATCGGGTGCATCCAGGACTGGGCATCAAGCCCCAAATCAAAGACGGCGTCATCACAAGTGACGGCACCACAATTTTAGCCGCGGACGATGTGGCAGGCATCGTGGCAATCCTAGAAGCGGTGCGCGTTATCCAGGAACAAAAGATTCCCCACGGACGCCTGGAAATCCTCTTTACCGTGGCCGAAGAAGGGGGCCTCTTTGGGGCCAAGTCCGTCGATGCAGACCGCTTTAAGGCTAAAGCGGGATTCTTTATGGATGCAGGCGGTCCAGTGGGCACTATCGTCACAGCTGCCCCAGCCCAAAAAGGTTTAGAGGCCGTTATCCACGGCAGGGCCTCCCACGCGGGGGTTGCGCCCGAAGAGGGCCTGAGCGCCATCATTGTGGCTGCCCATGCCATTACCAGAATGAACCTGGGCCGCATTGACGCTGAAACCACAGCCAACATCGGCGTGATCGAGGGCGGCGCAGCGACAAATATCATACCCGATCGAGTAAAGCTACAGGGCGAAGCCCGCTCCCTAGACAATGGCAAGCTCGATGTCCAGATGGATCATATGGTCGAAGTGATCGAATCTGTATGTCAAGAACATGGCGCCAAAGTCGACATTGATGTGGAGCACAGCTACAGCGCCTTTCGCTTAAGCGAGGAGGACTACCCTGTCAGGCTTGCAGTTAAAGCGGCAAAGGCCATCGGCCTTGAACCCAAAATTGAGAGCACAGGCGGCGGAAGCGACGCCAATATCATCAACGGCTTCGGTCTACCCTCGGTCGTGCTGGGCATGGGTTATACCGATGTGCACACCACAGCCGAGGCCATCAGCATAGATCAGCTGGTCAAATCCGCCCAGTACGTGCTGGGCATTATTGCTGAAAGTTAGACAGGGAGACTGCAAAGGGGTCAAAGGACCCCTTTGTATTATCTTATGCTGTTGGTAAGTATTTTGGTTAAATCTTCAGCTGCCGGATTGCCAAGTGAGTTTTTAATGTTGTTTGTTAAAAGCGCCTTGTTTACATAGTGCGCGATAGTCTCCGGCGCAAGGTCCAGTTTGCCCGCATGATCTGCAAAGAGTTCATCCATCAGCTCCCCGAAGGCTTCCACAGAAGCTAGATCTAAAAGCTCCAAAACAGTTTCTACCCGCTCCGGCGCCGCCTGCTTCGTATACTCCAAGTAAGCTGCCATACATATTCCGTTGGCCCTGCCATGGGGAAATCCCTCGTAATAAGTAAGGGAGTAACCTAGGGCGTGGACCAGGGCTGTGCCGGTCTGGGCAATGGCGATTCCGCCCAGGCTGGATGCTAAAAGGAGAGCATCCCGGTCGTCAAGATCGAATCTGCCCTGCCTAAGTGCAGGTATGGCAGTTCCCCACAGAGCAATGCCCTGGAGAGCCACAAAATCGCTGGCCCTTGTGGCCCTGTTGGACAGGTAGCTCTCTACCAAATGAGATAAGGCATCCACCGCCGTGTCCACTGTAACATGCAGGGGCAAAGACGCGGTGTAGTTTGGGTCTAAATAAGCCACTTGTGGAAAGAGGTCGGCTCCGCGCAGGCCTTTTTTTGTCTCCTCCTGTTCCAGCGTGAGCACAGCATACTGCGTCACTTCACTGCCAGTGCCGGCAGTGGTGGGAATGGCTGCAATGGGCAAAGCCCGGTTCTCCCACCCGGCTGTATACAAGTCCAGGGCGGGCAGATCGTTAACTGCTAACACAGCCATAACCTTAGCCGCATCCAGGGGTGAACCGCCCCCAATGGCAATCACATAGTCACAGCCCTCGTCCTTAGCCAGCTTTCCGCCGGCCTCGACTGTTTCTAGGGAAGGGTTGTTCTCCACCTGATCAAAGATCACGTACTCACCGGGGAGTACTGCCAGGACATCGTCGAGTGCGCCGCTTAGGCGAGCCGACGACTTGCCGGTAACAATCAGGGCCTTGCTGCCCAGGGCCAGTGCCTCCCCTGCCTTTTTTACCACACCTTGTCCATACACCATCTGGGTTGGCAGAAAAAAATTAAATGCGTTCATGTGCTCCTGCTCCTTTCTTATACTTTAAGTGTCTTCCACTGACCTTTGTCAAAACGACGCTGAATAAGAAATCCTCGCACAAAGAGGTCCACAACCATGGCAATCCAGGCACCCACCAGGCCAAGTCCCAGCCGAATGGCAAGAAGATAGGCTAAACCGACTCGAACCGCAACAAAACCCGCGATTACAATCTTCAAAATCGCCCGAGTATCGCCGGCACCGCGCAAACCGCCGGCCAGAATCATCCAGGTGGCCAGGGCAGGTTGACTGATGGCCACTAAACGCAAACAGACCGCGGCCTGTTTAATCACTTCAGGATCCCTGGAGAAGATCCGAACCAAGGGTTCAGGCGCAATAAGGAAAACCACGCCCATGATAGACATGACCAGAATACCTAAGTTGCGGGCCCCGCGTCCCGATGCCTCAGCCTCTTCAGGCTTCCCGGCCCCTAGGTTTTGGCCCACCAGGGTGGTGGAGGCGGTGGCAAATCCCGCACCCGGCATAAAAGATAGAGATTCGGCATTGAGGGCAACCTGATGGGCGGCATAGGCCACCGTGCCGAGGGAAGAAACAATCATCGTGTACACAAGCTGCGCGATGCGCATCATCCCCTGCTCCAGCCCTGCCGGGATGCCGATGTTGGCAATCCGCCTAATGATAGTCGAATCAAGTTTAAAGGAGTCGGTAATGCGTACCCTTAGCACCGGATGCTTAAACAAAATGCGCAGGGCAATGATCCCCCCAGAAGCCTGGGCGATAGCGGTGCCGATGGCGGCTCCGGTAACTCCCAGGGCAGGAATGGGCCCGACACCGTAAATAAAGATAGTATTGCCAATGATATTAATAACATTCACTAAGGCGGTAATCCTCATCGGTGTCTTGGTATCTCCCGCGCCGCGTAAAATAGCATTAATTACAATCAGGAAATAGTTCAAAACCATGGCTAGAGTAACAACCCGCACATAAACGGCAGCCATATTGAGCACATCTGCCTCGGTGCGCCTAAAGAGAACTCCCAAGAGGCCCCGGGCAGTCAAGAGGAAAGTAAGCATCACTGTACCGGAGACAAGCAGACCCAGCACCAGGGACTGGCGGGCTACAGAGCTCGCCTCAGCCGGTTCATCGGCCCCAATATGCCGGGCCACCAGGGCAGTACTGCCGGTAGCCAGGGCAGAAAAAACGGTGAGTCCCAGCATGGAAATTTGATTGCCCAGGCCGGTGGCGGCCAGCGACGCAGCACCTAAACGGCCCACCATCGCCGTATCTACCATGCCTACCATGGTGTGCAGCAAATTCTCGACAATTGCCGGCCAGGCCAGGTTTAGTATTTTTCGGCGAGTATCCATTTTACCCGCGGCAGGCTCAGTTCCTATTTTCAAAGCACTTCTCCCTTTCTATTTTCGGCAGGATTGTGATCCAACGCAGCGAAGTACCTTCTATTATACAATGAAAGAGGCGGTTTTTGTGTATCAATCCATTTATACTTCGCCGCTCGGACCAGTCTACCTCTGGTGGCACGAAGACCGGCTGATCTATACTTCCTTTGACGAAGCGGGCGGGACAAAGTGGCTGAAAAAGCGCTTTCCCCAGGCCGGCTGGGGCCTGGAGCCCTTGGCAAAACCCTATCAGGAAGACCTGGACAACTATTTTCGGGGCAGGAAGATTGATTTTGACTGGCCGCTTAAGCTCTTGGGCACCGACTTTCAGCAAAGCGTATGGCAGGAAATTCTAGCTGTCCCCCACGGCCAGGTGACCACCTACAAAAAAATCGGCCAGGCTCTGGGCACCAGGGCATATCGGGCCGTTGGGCAGGCTGTAGGTGCTAATCCGGTGAGCATCATCGTCCCCTGCCACAGGGTTTTAGGCACCCACTCCTTCGGCGGCTATGGAGGCGGTCTCACCTTGAAACGCTTGCTCTTAGAACTGGAAAATGTTACGCTAGCACCGAATCTTTTTGCCTGAAGGGAGAGTGACCATGAGTAAGTTGATTTTTGGTTTTGATATCGACGGAGTGCTCACCAATGACGATGACGGCGACTGCAGCATTTGGATCAGGGAAGCCAGCGACTACTTCGGCGAACCCTTGCCTGAAAAACGCACTTATTACATCGAAGATGCCTTTGGCAAGAGTACCGAGGAAGTTATGGAGTTCTTCCAAGCCCGGGTGCACTCTATTTTCACAAAAGTGCCGATCCGGGATCATGTGGCCGAAACCCTGCACAGCCTGTGGAGCCACGAGCACACCATCCATCTGATCACAGCCCGGGATGAGCGTTTTCGGGACGTAACAGAAAAGTGGCTGGGGCGCCACAACATTCCCTACCACAGCCTGCATATGAGCCCTTCCAACCAGTCCTATTCCAAGGGACTCCTCTGTAAAGAACTGCAGGTGGGGTTTTTTGTAGATGACAAAGTGGAAAACGCCTTAGATACAGCCCAAAACGGGATCTACACCCTGCTTTTCCATGCCTCCCACAACCGCGGCTTTGAAACCTCCCTGCCCCTTGTCAAGAACTGGCGGGAAATTCAAAGACACATTAACTCCTACCTAGGATACGCTCAGTTCTAACTCCTCCCGGCACAGCTCGTAGAAGTTGCACCAAGGGCACAGGCCCCTCTGCTCTGTCAGGGCAAATGCCTCCTTGGCTCTGGGAACATTCCGCTCGGGGTCCAAAAGCAGCCGGCGCATCTCCTCCATGCTGGCCTTGGCCCCTTCCTCTACCTTCTGCAGATCCTCTGTGCTGAAGGTCAGCTGCTGGCTGGTCTTCAGGCTTAAATATTCCAGGCGGGCCGATATCCGCGAGGCGGATACACCGTGCTTGTTCTGCACATAGAGGGCATAAAGGGCAACCTGATCCCGATTATCCTCAACTTCCTCCCCTGTTTTCCAATCCACTATCTTCCAGACGTTATCCCCTGTGCGGTACAAAAGGTCGGGCACAGCATAGACCGGCGTTCCGTCGATGGGAAATGTATCGAACTGCTCTGAGGCAACAATCTCTGCGTCAGGTGCGGTCAATTCTGCCCAGACATCGGAAGCGGCCAGGCCCACTGACACCTGTTTGATGCGCCCGTTAATCTTAGCCAGAGTGTCCTCTCTGATTTCCATCTGGTAGTAAAACTCCTGGAGCATGTCCACCCGATTAGGGCGCCTTATGAAAAGCTCCAGTTCATCTCGGGATGATTTCCAAACCCTCCTCAGCTGCCTGCGGATCTCTTCTTCCACCACATCAGCCTCGGGGAGCGGCCTCCCCTCCCGAATCCGCTCTACCATGCGGTAGGCGCTCTTATGGAGTGCATCACCCAGGACAAGGTATAAATTGCTCAGTTTCTTGAGGCGATAAGCCAAGGCTGCCTCCTTGGGCGCCCCCCGTTCCCAGCCGTTGTGGGAACCATAGTAGTTGTAGTAATAACGCCGGGGGCAGCCGGCCAAGAGCTGCTGCCTGGAGAAAGACCAGGACCACTCAGGATACTCCCGCCTCACATAGCCTGCCATTTTACAAACCCCTTTCCTGTACCAGTCGGGCCAGATCATGGCCGCCGGGAACTTGAAACACCCTCAGATCAAACTCATGAACAATGGCCAGGACATGATCAAACACGTCCGCCGCAACCCCTTCGTGGTTGACCCAGCCCACGTCCTTCGTAAAGGCATAGATCTCCAAGGGCAGCCCGCTTGGAGTCGGCGGCAGCTGCCTTACAATCATGATCAGATCCTGATTAATAGCCGGATGGGCCCTGAGATAGGCCTTCAGATACGCTCTGAAGGTCCCCACATTAGTCAAGTGACGCCCATTAACCACTGAGGCGTGAATATTATGGGCCCGGTTATGCTCCTCTATTTCCCTCACCTTTGCGTTTAGGTAGTCCTGCAAAAGTTCAATGCCGCTGAGGTGATCAAAGAGATCCTGATCTAAGAAGCGAATGCTGGTCTGATCGACCAAAATCGATCTTTTGATACGCCTGCCCCCTCCCTCAAACATGCCGCGCCAGTTCACAAAGGACTCTTGGGACAGTTTGTGGGTGGGAATCGTAGTAATGGAACGATCCCAGTTGCGCACACGCACATAATGGAGGCCGACTTCCACCACATCACCGTCTGCGCCAAACTTAGGCGCCTCAATCCAGTCGCCTACCCGGATCTGATCGCTTAAGGTCAGCTGCATACCGGCAAAGAAGGCTAAAATGGTGTCTTGGAAGACTAGGATCAATACCGCACTTAATGCACCCAAGCCGCCCAGGAGGGCCCAGGGCGACTGGCCCAAAAGCAGGGAGAACACTGCTGTGCCTGCAAAGATCCACATCGCGATTTGGATAATCTGCACAAATCCCTTGATCGGCATCCGCACTGCAATGCTGAAGGTGTTGTAGATGTTCAAGCCCGCCTTCATCAGGCGATCTAAAGTTAGGGCCACCATCAAGATGACTGCAACCTTAAGCAACTGGGTGACAGGTTCACCAATGACCTGCAGAAAGGGCACTGCCCGGAACATAAGGATTCCCGGAATCACCATCGCCAGGGCCTTGAATACTCCCGCATCAATAATTGTGTCATCCCACTTGGCCGGTGTCTTGCGAAACAGTCGGTAGAGCCACTCCAAGAGGTAGGTCCTCACGATGCGATGGGCTATGGCACTAATGGCCAGGGCAAAAATGAGAATCAGAATGTCACGCACGATGGGGATTGCCAAAAAATCCATAATCATCCTCCTACAGCCGGGCCCAAAGTGCTGGTGCCCAGCGTCTGACCAGAAGTACAGCCAGCGCAGTTAGAAGTGCTGCTGCCAGCAGAAGTTCCAGGGGAATCAGCCACAGAGTTTCTGTCTGCCAGTTGAAATAAAACAGGGCGCCCAGCAGAAATGCCAGACCAAAGGTGCCAAAAGCGCCCACGATGCCATTAAAGTTTGATTTGACCGCCTTGATCGGATTCACCCAGTCCAGCATAGGACGGCTCAGATCCAAAAGGGTCAAAAGCAAGGCAGCCCCGCTGGCCAGTAAAACGCCGAGGATTGCCCCGAGAATGACTGGCAAAACCCCCCAGCCGCTGATGTAGGCAATTGGAAGAACCCCCAGCAGACAGCCGGCGGTGTTGATGAGCTGGGCAGCTGCCACCCTGCTGCCAATTACCTGGCCCAGGGAAAGGGGCAAACTGCGCATAATCCACAGATAGCGTCCCTCCCGGGAAAATGTGGTCGAGGGAATTAAAGAAAGCCCGCTCATGACCAGAAAAAACAGGGCAACCCCGCCAGCTGCCAGGAGGGGGTGCAGCTGATCTAAGGACAATAAGTCAAAAGGATTATTGCCTAGGTTCTTGCCAAACACAGGCAGCAGAGCCATCACAGGAAAAAGCACATAGCCGACCAAGCCGTTGAGGGCAAAGTTCGGGTCTCGTAAAAACAGTTTCCGCTCTGTACTGACCAAGGTCCAAAAGGCGTTGCGGACCTCTAGATCCCTACTCGCCTGCTTACGTCTGCTCCCCCCGCGGGTACCCTCTAAACCGGCCAAAACTCCCTGCAAGAATACCTTCTCGCCGAGGAAGTACAACACAGCAAGGGAAACAGCGCCCGCCAGGATCAGATAGAGCAGATTTAGCCAGCCCAGGGCCTGGTTTGCATAGGCCATGGCCTGCGCCGCCCAGACGCTGGGCGGAAAGATCTTCCCCACTTCTCTAATCAGGCCGTCGGCCTGATTCATCAATAGTTCCATTAGCACCATGGGGTCATCTGACTGGACATTGTTTTGCAGCCAGAATGTAAAGGCAAAAACCAGAACCAAAAGTCCGATGCCGCCAATCCAGGTTAACTGATCTTTATAACGGCTCAGATTTACCAGGCGCATCAAGAGCACAGCCAAAACGCCCGCAATCACCAACGAGATTACAGGCAGGATCAGAAATGAAAGCAGCGCGCTCACTGCATAGCCTAAACCTGCCTCAGCCAGCATTCCGTAGCGGATGCCCATAGGCACCAGCACAAAGGCATTGAGCAGATACTGCCCTGTTAAGACCACACCTAGCTTGGCCAGGAGGATTTCCCCAGAACCGAGCGGCAAGGGCAGCAGTACCGGAAGGTCATTGCTGAAATAGAAGGCGGACAGGACATAGAAAAAGCCAAAAAAGAGGCTGAGGACCGCAGTGGCCAAAGTGCCGGTGACAAGCGGCAGGTGGGGCTGGCCGAAGGATAAGCCGCCTGCATACAACTGTTCAGTCATAGTCCAGGCCAGCCACACCACAAAGCCCGCTGCAGGGGCTATGGATACCCCTATAACGATAGGCTCCCAGATTCGCTGTTTCTTCCTGAGATAGTAGTACTTGGCCGCAGACCAGCCGTAGTTGACGTTAAGCAAGGCCCGATACAGACTCCACACCCTACTTTTCATAGGAACCACCTTCATCTGTCAGTTCTAGGAAGAGTTTCTCCAGGCTTGAACCTTCCCGGCCTTCCTTGGAGCGCAGTTCGTCCATAGTTCCGCAGGCAATCAGCTCCCCCTGGTTAATGATGCCGACCCGGTGGCAAAGCTGTTCCGCCACCTCCAGCACATGGGTGGAAAAAAAGACTGTATTGCCTTCACGGACATGCTCACGCATGATTTCCTTAAACTGATGGGATGACTTGGGATCCAGGCCCACCATAGGCTCGTCGAGAATAAACAGGGCCGGCGCATGCAAAAGTGCACCGGTAAGCGCCACTTTCTGCTGCATGCCCCGGGAGAAGCTTTGGATCAAATCGCCGGCGGCCTCTGTCAGCTGAAACATATCTAAATAATAGTCCAGGCGTTTTCTGCGGGTCTGGGCATCCACCCCGTAGACATCGCCAATTAGGTTCAAGTACTCCAGGGCAGTCAGCCGGGGATATAAATCGGGTTTATCCGGCACAAATCCCATGGCATGCTTGGCTGCAATGGGATCTAAGGCAAGATCGTGACCATTGATCAGCACCTGGCCTTGATCCGGCTTTAAGAGGCCTACAATGATCTTAATCGTGGTGGTCTTACCCGCACCGTTGGGGCCCAAGAATCCGAAAATCTCGCCGGGTCTGACCTCCAGGTCTAAACTGCGCACCGCATCTGTGCTTGCACCTTTATAACGTTTTGTTACTCCTTGCAGTCGAATCATGCCAGCAGCTCCTTTAACCAAAGAATGCTCTACCTTGATCTTATTCTCCCCTGAGTACATCTTCCCTCCTGAAAATCCAGCCGTCTCCGAGAAGGTTAAAGCCGATTACGGTGACCGCGATAAAGAGGCCCGGAGCGAGCACAACCCAGGGAGCCAATGATGCATAGGACTGGGCTTCCCGGAGCATCCGGCCCCAGCTCGGCGCTGGCGGCTGAATACCTACGCCGAGGTAGCTCAGGGACGCTTCAACTAAAATAGCCCCGGCCAAACTCACTGTAAACTGGACCACGAGGGCGTCTGCCAAGTTCGGAATGACATGCCTCAGCATAATGCGCAAATCCCCAGCCCCCAGGGCCCGGGCTGCTTCCACGTAAGGCCTTGCCTTGATGCTGAGCACCTGGCTCCTGGTGAGCCTCAGGAAGTTGGGGATGTTGCCGATTGTGATCGACCACAGCACCACCTGTACGCCCGGCTCCCAGATGGTGGCCAAAAGCAGGGCCAGGAGAATACTGGGGAAAGCCTGCAAAGCGGTGCTCAAACGCATCAAGGTCTCTTCCCAGACTCCGCCCCTGAAACCTGCCACAAGCCCTAGACAGATACCTAGGGCAGAGCCGAGGGCTACAGCAGAAACGCCAATTAATAGCGAGATGCGCCCTCCCACCAAAATCCGGCTCAGCACATCCCGCCCAAAGTGGTCGGTCCCCAAAAGATGCTGTCTTCCGGGGGAGGAGAATCTTTCCACAATACTTGTGGCATCGGGATCATAGGGAGTGTAAAAGTAACCTAAGATAGTCAGGGCAAGAACAAGACCGATAAGCATAATGCCCCATTTGCGAGTACTCATGGGCCGCCCCCTACTCATAGCGTATTCTTGGATCCAAAAGGCCGAGGAATAAATCAAAGGCCAGATCAAAGAGGAGAATCAAAAGCACCACAATCATCACCACTGTCTGAACCAGCGGCAAGTCTCTTTGAAATACTCCGGCCAAGAGGAGCTGGCCCACTCCGGGCAGGCCGAAGACCTGCTCTACTACGATGGTACCAGCCAAGAGCTGGGCAAACTGCAGTCCTGCTACGGTGAAAACACCCAAAGAACCCGGGCGCAGGGCATGTTTGAAGAAAACAAC
>JAAYOM010000124.1 GCA_012520315.1 Bacillota bacterium
AAGCATTGCCAAATTTTATGAGGAGTTGGGTGATTTAGAGAATGCAGAAAAAAACTATGAGTTGTCAACTTCTGCTAATGGTGCCCCTTCTGATCTAGGGCCATTTTACCATGGGACCAAGGCAGATTTAAAAGTTGGTGATTTATTGACAGCGGGTGGAATTTCAAATTACAGATCCGGACTTAAAATGAACCACATTTATTTCACTGCTAATGTCAATGGTGCTGGACTTGCAGCATCACTGGCCAAAGGAGAAGGAAGGGAACGTATTTATATAGTAGAACCAACAGGTGAATTTGAAAACGATCCAAATGTTACTGACAAGAAATTCCCTGGTAACTTAACGCGTTCTTATCGCTCAAAAGACCCTTTAAGAATTATTGGCGAAGTAACAGAGTGGGTGAAACTGACGCCTAAGGCGCGAAGTGAATGGCGCGAGAAGGTAGCCAAGAATAAAGGCGAAATTATTAACTAAGTGTACTTAGTTCACGAAGTGCTGATGACGTGTTTTGGCCACCACGCTCGTTGCATATCGAGTGTGTCTGCTAGTTAAGCCTAGATTTTCAAGGTTCGCTGAGAGGATGTTGAATTTGAAAAAGCAGTTCATTTACGTCTTAAAGCTGATACCGGCTTTATTAGATGAAAAAAATTGGACCGGCGAGGAAGAAGCAATTGTCGAAAGACATTTCACTAAGTTAAAGGATCTGCTTGAGGAAGGCAAGCTTATCCTGGCAGGTAAGACTGATGGACCGGATGGAAAAACATTCGGCATTGTTATTTTTGAGGCTAATTCAGAAGATGAAGCTAGACTTATTATGGAAAGCGATCCCGTGGTGGCGGAAGGAATAATGCAAGCAGAGTTATTCCCTTACAGGGCTGCCTTGCTGAGAGAGTCTGTTTAAGCAAATTAAACAGGGCAAGGAGGGGTTTCCCATGGATCCATGCAAGATTGAATGGTTGACTGTACCGGCGCCGGATCTTGGCGCAGCTAAAAAATTCTACGAAACCGTTTTTGGGTTTTCTGTCTCCCCGTTCAGCGAACGATTTTGGGTGTTTCAGTCGGGTACGTTAAAGGGAGGTCTAGATGCTGATTTAACGCCAAATGGACAAGGTATCGGTTTCTCAATCACCGTGCCAGCTATAAATAGAGCGCTTGAGGCCATCGAGCGGGGAGGGGGAAGTATTGTAGAGCCAGGTTACAGCCTCGGTTCTGGGGCAGGCTTTTGTGCTAAGTTCAAAGATCCAAACGGGAATGTTCTCGAGCTGTATTCCGACCGATTGAACTTAAGTGAACTGCCCGAATAACCTGTAGACTTAGTGAACATACTGTAAAAATGTGGTGAGGTGCCGGTTTTACTCTAGCAGACGAGAAGGCAGAATGATATAATCTAAGTAAATCAGTATAATATATGCAGCTAGATGAAAAGCAAACATTCTACAGGAGGAGGCATCTCTTATGTTCGATTTACATGGCCGCGTCGCGGTAGTCACAGGAGCGTCATCCGGCTTAGGAAGGCAAATGGCATTGGGCTTTGCCAGACAGGGAGCAGACTTAGTTATCATGGCCCGCAGAGTCAATAAACTAGAAGAAGTAGCGGAAGAAATCAGATCCCTCGGCGTAAGGTGTCTGCCAATTCAATGTGATGTGACAGATACAGAGGCAGTGAATAGAGCAGCAGAACAGACCATCGAATATTATGGAAAAGTTGACATCCTAGTCAACAATGCAGGGGCATCGAGAAATGCCGGTGTACTGGATATGTCAGATGAGGACTGGAATTTTACCATGCAGGCCGACCTCACCAGCGTATTTAAAGTTACGAGGGCCTTTGCTAAGTACATGGTTAACCAGAGATATGGAAGAATTATCAACATTGCTTCTATCTACGGACAAGTAGGCAATACCGCCATGGATACCGTGGCC
Source organism: Bacillota bacterium (assembly GCA_012520315.1). Taxonomy (GTDB): domain Bacteria; phylum Bacillota; class Limnochordia; order Darwinibacteriales; family Darwinibacteriaceae; genus UBA5420. The sequence goes on from JAAYOM010000124.1 coordinate 1,925, forward strand.
TACCATTCTTCCAAAGGCGGGGTCGTCAATTTTACCAGAGCTGTTGCTGCCGAACTGGCTAAGTACAATATCACGTGCAACACAATCAGTCCCGGCTATTTTGAAACGGAGCTGACTGCAGATACGTTGAAAACTGACTCGTTCAAGAAATTTATGGAGGTTTCTGTTCCCCTTGGCCGCTACGGCAGGGAAGGAGAACTGAACCCAGCAGCGATTTTCCTCGCCAGCGATGAGGCATCGTATATTACTGGGCAGAACATCAAAGTAGATGGAGGTTACACGTCAGTGTAACAAGGGGCAGCCACGGTCGGTTGCCCTTAATATTTCCCCTTCTTTAGGCAGCTATCATTACTCGGAGGAGTTTGGCAAATTTAGGAGAAGAGGAGGTGTAGTTGTAGTCTGTGATGGAGGCAAGATTTATGAATTTAAGCAAGAAAATCAGTAAAGGAGTTGTGCTAATCATCTTGTTCTGTGCTTCTTTGGGCGCAGCGGTGAAGGTGGAGGCACAACCGGCTCTAACAAGGGAAGAGCAGGATTACGTCAAGGAGGGCAACATCATCCAGGCCGTGTCTTTAGACGGGGCAGCACCGCTGCAATATTCAGATGCCAATGGTGAAGTGAGGGGTATTTCTAAGGAAGTACTAGAAGAGATTTCCAAGCTGACCGGGCTGGTCTTTGAGTATCGACTGTACGATACTCTGCAGGATGCTTTCAACTCTGGCGCTGATCTCTTCTTTGGCATACCCCATCATTATGCGCCCGAGGGGATGGTGTTGTCCCTTCCCTACCTGGAATCGGAGACAATACTGTACATGAACTCCTCCATCAATCCCACGGAACTGGCTGACAAGAAATTTGCGGCAGTTAGGGGCAGCGATTTGCCTCAAGGAATAAGCGAAAAGAAAGCTGTTTATTTTGATACCCGGGAAGCAAGTATGGATGCGGTAGAAAGGGGTCTGGTTGATTATGGGTATGGCAATGCCTTTTCTGTAGCGTTTTATCAGCTGCAGAACAGCTATAATAACCTGATTACCGTTCCCGAGAAAAAAGAATCCAGAGCGTACGCCATTGGCTTCCTGAAAGAGAATGAAATACTTGGCTCAATTATTAATAAATTCATTGCCTCACTGGATGAAAGCCGCATGAGTACCTTGGTTCTCAATGTGGCAACGCAAGTTGACAGGAAAATTACCGTCCCCATGATCTTTGACTCTTACGGTGTGCAGATTTTTGGAGCGATCGCTGCAGTTATGGCGGTCATGCTGTTAAGTGTAATTCACAATATTCGGGCAAAAAACGAGCTTAAACTGCAGTATGATAGGTATCATATACTTTCCCAAACCTCCAATGAATACTTATATGAATACCATGTCAAGACGCAGCTCCTGGAGCTGTCCAAAAACTGCAGGCAGCTCTTTGGAGATGCTGATAGTTTAGAAAAACTGAAGGCAGTGTTTAAGCAGGTTCTAGGCAAATCCGAAACCGCAGCCCCCCTCCTAGAACTTCCCACCGCTGATGGTGAAACCGGTATTTTCAAGTGTATCAGCTCACCTATATTCGATAAAAAGGGCAGGGTTTACTCGATTATTGGCAAGCTAGTTGATGTCAGCCGGGAGGAAGCGGAGAAACAGGAGCTGATACGGAGATCGCAAATAGACGGGCTTTCCGGCCTTTACAATGCCAGCACAGCCAAGAGACTCATTTCTGAGCGAATGGCCAGCGTCCCACCGGGTGTAATCGATGCCCTGGTTGTGATTGATTGTGACAACTTTAAGGAAATCAACGATACCCATGGTCATTTGGAGGGGGATATGAGCCTGCTCGAGATTAGCGAGAGCCTGCGCAGAAGTTTTAGAAAGACAGATATTATAGGCCGGATTGGTGGAGATGAGTTCTGCGTTTACATGCTGGACGTTCCATCACAGGAATTTGCCGCTGCAAAATGTAGGCAGCTGATGGACCTGGTCAAGGAATCAAGCATCGAGCACCAGCTCACTGTCAGCATTGGGATATCCCTGCTTGATGGGGAGGAAACCTATGACGAACTGTTTGCCAAGGCAGACCAGGCATTGTATGATGCTAAGAGAAGGGGAAGAAATCAGATCCAGTTTTACGAGGAGGAATAGCTGTGAAGAATGAAAAGGTATATAAAATGGCGTTTTCACGCGTTTATCCCTTGCTAGTGCAAAAAGCTGAAAGGAAAGGGAGAACCAAAGGCGAAGTCGACACCCTGATTTTCTGGTTGACAGGCTATGACGAAGCTGGCCTACAGGCCCAGCTTGACAAGGATGTTGATTATGAGACCTTTTTTGCTGAAGCTCCCCAGATGAACCCAAATGCAGAAAAGATCACTGGTGTGGTCTGCGGAGTTCGGGTCGAGAATATTGAAGAGCCCCTGATGCAAAAGATTAGGTGGCTGGACAAGCTCGTCGATGAACTGGCCAAGGGCAAGTCGTTGGAGAAGATCTTAAGAAAGGCATGACACTATGGTAGGGAACTTCTACATGGTGAGGATAATATTACTGTGGAGGACTGTTCATGGGGCAGGAACTTGTTCGGGGATTTAGCATAATTATCTTGTATTTTATTGTCCTGGCCGGTCTCGCTATTTTTTTGAAACAGTTTATCAAAGTGCCAAAAGAGGTATTTCGCAAGATTCTGCACCTGATTCTCCTAGGGTCTGTTTTTGGCTGGACGTACGCCTTTGAGACCTGGTGGATTGCCCTGGGAGCGGTCCTTACATTTTTACTCATCGTATTTACCCTGCTGCATTTTGCTGAACGCATTCCAGGTTATTCCGAACTTCTGGTGGAGAGAAACAAGGGAGAGATCAAGCGGAGTCTGATCGCTGTCTGCGCTATGCTTGCCGTTTTGATTACAATCTGCTGGGGAGTGCTCGGCCAAAGATATCTGGTGATTGCATCGGTTGCTGCCTGGGGGCTCGGTGATGCGGCCGCAGCCTTAGTGGGCAAACGATTTGGCAAGCGTCATATCGAGGGAAAGTTTGTTGAAGGAAGAAAGAGCCTGGAGGGGACCCTAGCCATGTTTGTGGTCTCATTTCTTTCGGTGCTGGCGATCCTGCTTGCCTTCGGTTCCCTCAAGTGGCATGGCTATATCCCAATTTCGCTAGTTACTGCGGCAGTCAGCGCTGTTGTTGAGCTGTATACAAAAGGCGGCATGGATACCCTGACCTGCCCCCTTGCTGCTGCTTTAGTTCTGCTGCCTTTAGTTCGTCTGTGGGGGGCTTAGGGCATGAAAAGAAACTCTGGGGAGCGGACACTCCTCGCTTCTGTACTTCTCAGCTCACCGGGGCCGCTCGTGCTCGGTATCGCCCTTGTCTACGGCCGGTCATCTACCCAAATCGCTGACTTTATCAGGCGTACTGTAGAGCTTGGGGCAATCATTATATCCTGGATTGTTTTTCGGATGCTCCCCACAAGCAGCGAGCCTGACCCGTCCAGAAAAGCGAGGCTGGAAGCTCTCGCCAACACCTGTGTTGGTGCAGCTATGTTGCTTTCAGGGCTGGCGATGCTGTTTATAGCTGTCTTCTCGACGAGCCGAGATAAGGGAAATGTGATCCCAGGGCTGGCTATTGCCTTCTTGGGAGTTATCGTGAATTTTTGGTTCTGGCTTCGCTACCGCAGGCTCAATCATGAACAGCCCAATGCCGTCCTCGAGGTGCAAAGCAGGCTTTACGGGGCGAAATTTGCCGTGGATACCTGTGTGGTCGTGGCACTATTGTTTGTAGCAGTTTTGCCCCACGCGCCCATTACCACTTATCTGGATGCGGGAGGTTCCATTGCTGTTGCACTCTACCTTGCCTGGAGCGGTATCAATACAATACGGAAGAGAGACATGGCCACCGAATAGGTGGTCTTTTTTATGCCCGGAAACAAATCTGTTCGGAAAGTGATTTGGGTCACGGCAATTCTTTTGAGGTTAACCTATAATGTAGTCGGAAAGCAATGGTGCAAGCCTTAAAGGATAGAAAGGTGATCAGTATGAGGAAAGAGTTATTTGAACGGACAGAAATGGCAGCGGCCTGGAAAGGTTTTAAGCCAGGTAATTGGTCCTGTGGGATTGATGTACGGGATTTCATCCAGCAGAACTATGAACCCTATGACGGTGATGCCAGCTTTCTTGAGGACGCCACCGAGAGGACCAAGGCTCTTTGGAATCAGGTGGATGATCTGATCCAGGAGGAAGTCCGCAGCCGTTCCATTTCTGTGGATCTGGAGCACTTTAGCGGAATTGACAACTTCCCTCCCGGTTACATCGATCGGGATCAGGAACTAATTGTGGGACTGCAGACAGACGAACCGCTAAAACGCATGATCAATCCCTACGGCGGTGTCCGGATGGTTGAAAGTGCCCTTAAAGCCTATGGGCTCAGCATGGAGCCTGGCCTTATGGAAAAGTTTAATGAATACCGCAAGACTCACAACCAAGGGGTCTTTGACGCTTACACAAAGCAAATGAGGACTGTTCGTTCTGCAGGCCTGCTGACGGGCCTACCCGATGCGTACGGACGGGGCAGAATTATCGGCGACTATCGGCGAGTAGCCCTGTATGGAGTCGACTATCTCAAAGAGATGAGACTCAAGGACAAGGAGAATTTTTCCGATGGCGCGACAGAAGAGGCAATTCGCCTGAGGGAAGAGTTTTCGGAACAGATCAGGGCTTTAGATCAGCTGAAGGCCATGGCCGCTCGCTACGGCGTTGATATAGGCAGACCGGCAAAAACGGCTCAAGAAGCGGTGCAATGGCTGTACTTCGGCTACTTGGCAGCAGTGAAGGAGAACAATGGGGCAGCAACAAGTTTTGGCAGAAATACCGCTTTCCTCGATATATACCTGCAGCGTGATCTTGAACTAGGGGTGATTGATGAAAAAACAGCCCAGGAATTCATTGATCAGCTGGTGATCAAGCTGCGGATGGTGAGACATCTGCGCACTCCTGAGTACGATGAACTCTTCGCAGGCGACCCTACTTGGGTAACCGAGTCTATAGGAGGCGTAGGCGAAGATGGCAGGCATTTGGTAACTAAGACTGCCTATCGCTTCCTGCATACCCTGATAAACCTAGGAACCTCCCCAGAACCGAATATGACGGTGCTGTGGTCTAAACACCTGCCGCGGGAATTCAAAGAGTACTGCGCCGATATGAGCATTAAGACCGCTTCTATCCAATACGAAAACGATGATCTAATGCGTCCGATTTATGGTGACGATTATGCTATTGCCTGTTGCGTCTCGGCAATGCGGGTTGGCAAAGAAATGCAGTTCTTCGGAGCCAGGGCAAATCTCGCTAAGGCGCTGCTGTATGCCATCAATGGCGGCAGAGATGAAATAGCTCGGGATAAGGAAACGGGAGAACCAATTACAGTCTTGCCCGGAATCGGGCAAAATGACCAGGAGATACTGGATTACGCTGCAGTCTGGGCGAGTTTTCAAGAGGTTATGGATCAGCTTGCCAAAATTTATGTAGAGACGATGAATACCATCCACTACATGCATGACAAGTATGCCTACGAGGCGGGGCAGATGGCTTTGCACGATCCTAATGTGCATCGCTATATCGCCTTTGGCATTGCAGGCCTTTCCATAGTAGCAGACTCCCTCTCAGCGATTAAGTACGCCAAGGTTCGGCCCCTTAGAAATGAACATGGTTTGGCTGTCGGTTTTGAAACCGAAGGCACCTTCCCTCGCTATGGCAACGATGATGATCGGGTGGATCAAATAGCGATTGAAGTTAATCGCTACTTTATGGATGCACTGCGCAAAACCCCAGCTTATAGAGGGGCAGAGCACACTTTGTCCCTGCTTACGATCACAAGCAATGTGGCGTACGGCAAGAAAACGGGTGCTACCCCCGATGGCCGTAAGTATGGGGAGGCCTTTGCACCGGGTGCCAACCCCATGAACGGCGCCGACGAGTCTGGTGCCCTAGCATCCTTGAACTCGGTGGCCAAGCTTCCATTTCGAGACGTCAACCAAGATGGGATTTCCAACACTTTTTCCATCATACCGGCTGCCCTAGGTAAAAACGACACAGAACGACTAATCAATCTCACCAATGTGCTTGACGGATACTTTGGACAGGGAGCTTTTCACCTCAATGTCAATGTCATGGACAGGGAGCTGCTCCTAGATGCCATGGAACACCCAGAGCAGTATCCAAATCTGACGATTCGAGTTTCGGGCTATGCGGTACGATTTAACCAGCTGAGCAGGGAACATCAGCTTGATGTAATTAACCGCACATTCTTTGAGTTTGTCTAAGCAAAACGTGGAGGTGAATCACTCTATGCGAGGCTATCTGCAGTCTATTGAGACGATGGGGCTGGTGGACGGACCGGGTACTAGAACAATTTTTTTCATGCAAGGCTGTCCTTTGCGCTGCGCCTACTGCCATAACCCAGATGCCATTAGGCTTCAGGGGGGAAGAGAAATCACCCCTGCGGAAGTTTTGGAAATCGCCAGGCGTTACAGATCCTATTATGGTGAAGACGGGGGTGTGACCTTTTCTGGAGGCGAACCCTTGCTGCAGGGAGAGTTTCTTCACAAATCCTTGGAGCTTTTGAAGCAGGAAGGCTATAATACTTGTATAGACACCTCCGGGATCGGCAACCGTGCATTTTTTCCAGACATTTTTCCCCTGGTGGACACCTTGATTATTGATGTTAAGGCCTTTGATCAGGAGTCCTTTGCCAATCTTACGTTGACCAAGGGTTTTGGGGAGTACCTGGACTTTTTGGCCAGTCTGGAAAACTATGGTTTCCAGGGTCAAGTCTGGGCTCGTCATGTGATGGTTCCAGGTTGGACAGATAATGAGCAGTCTATGCGAGACTTCGTCCGGATCTTAAGGCCGATTTGTCACCGGATTGACCGCATCGAAATTCTTCCGTACCATACGGCAGGTGTCGAGAAGTATCGCAAGCTAGGGATGTCCTATCGTTTGGAAGGAGTAGAGCCTATGGACAAAGATAGAGCTAAGGAACTGGAGATTTACGCGAACAAAGTCTTTGCCGAGGACTTGCAGCAGGAAAGGAAAAAGGCTCAGGCGCGAAGTGAAGAAAAGTACAAGATTCTCAGAGATCGCCAGGTGGTTTCCAAACAGGAACAAGCGGAAATGTTTGCCTCTTTGCGGGAGCTTCCTCTCTTGCGGGAAGTGGCAGAAGGAGATGTGGAAGCTGTACTTGACGAGATTATCCTGTCTAATATCAAAGCGGGGGATTATATCTTTCGGACTGGGGATGCGCCGGATCTGATGTACTTGATTTACCAAGGTGAAATGAAAATCTTCTATAACACCATTGACGGCGAAGAACAGATCTTTTATATCTACCGTGATGGAGACTTCGTGGGAGGGCTGAACCTCTTGGTAGAGACACCCTACCGCTATGTTGGCCAAGCTCTGACGGATTGCAGGATCATTGCCATTCCTAAGGCTACTTTCGACAAGTACTTCTATGACTCTTCCGTCGTTTTGCGCAGCGTGTTGACTAAAAGCTTCGACCGAATCCGCTGGGCCGAAGAGCTGATTCAAAGGCTGGCAACCAGCAACGCTTCTATGAAGACGGCTGGTTTGCTCCTTAAGCTTGTGAAGAGAATTGGTGTGGAGACCGAAGAGGGCATAAGACTGGAACTTTCCATGAACAGGGAAGAACTGGGCAACTATTCAGGTCTTAGGCGGGAGACTATTACAAGAAAACTCGGGCAGTTTAAGGATCTAGGTTATATTGATTTGGTGGGCAATAAAGTTATCATCGTTAAAGATCTGGAAGCGTTAGAGGCATATGTCCTGTAAGATCATCTAACTTCGGGAAAACTAAGGCACTCTCCGAAATCGGGGCGTGCCTTAGTCTTTTGTAGTTTTTCGGGGAACTTGATCTAGATCATTTTTCCTGAACAGGACTGGTGCTACAATACACATAGAACATGAACAGCAGATTGAAAGTACAAAAAAAGGAGAATGCCTGATGAAGAGATTTAATCAAGTAATGGAACTCCATGGAGATAAGCTCGAACTTTATGTACCGGTTGTAGCCCGTGTTCACGGTGGAAGCCATCCTGAGTTCCATTCTGTGAGGCAAGTATACGATCAGATGATCAGTAAGATAGAGGCGGCAGGGACCGAAAGAGTCCAGCTTGATGCTGAGTTTGCGGAGTTGCGGAAAATCACCGACAGTTATTCTGTGCCGGATGATGTCTGTGAGAGCTATGCGGCCGTCTATGAGATGTTGGCTGAACTTGACAGGGCTTACTTTGGGTAAGGACGCAGGAAAATAATCCTGTTGGAAGGGGGATGCAAATGCAACGCTACATTCTCAGGAGCAAAAACAAAATCACATTGCTGAGCGCGTTCCTAATCGTTATGGGATTTCTCAGCCTCTGGATTTTCAAGCAAGAGGCAGTCTTCACCGGAGCATTAATTGCTGCCTCCATTATAGGTGCTGCACCCATCGCTATCCAGGCCTATCAGGCCCTCAGGGTCAAGGTCGTAAGCATTGACCTTTTGGTCACGATCGCAGTTCTCGGTGCCTTTTTTATTCGCAACTTTGAAGAGTCGGCCATCGTTACTTTTCTGTTTCTCTTTGGCGCTTACTTGGAGCAGCGTACGCTGAACAAAACCCGTTCAGCGATCAAGGAACTGACAGAAATGGCCCCAGAGAGTGCTCTAAAGCAGATGGGAGACGGAGAATTCGTTGAGGTTGACGTAGAAGAAGTTGATGTGGGAGATATTCTGCTGGTTAAGACCGGAGCTAAAGTCCCTGTGGACGGTACCGTTCTAAGCGGCGAGGGCAGCATCAACGAAGCGTCGATTACAGGTGAATCGATTCCGGTGAGCAAGGAAAAAAATTCTAACGTCTTTGCAGGAACCATTTTGGATAATGGAACTTTGCAGGTGATCGCTGATCGGGTAGGGGAAGATACTACATTTGGCCGGATCATTGAACTTGTGGAAGAGGCACAGGATTCCAAATCAGAAGCAGAACGCTTTATTGACCGTTTTGCAAAATACTATACACCTGCAGTCCTTGTCTTAGCCTTTGTGGTTTGGCTGTTCTCGCGAGATGTGGAACTGGCAATTACCATTCTGGTCTTAGGCTGCCCAGGTGCGCTGGTTATTGGCGTTCCAGTTTCTAATGTGGCCGGAATCGGCAACGGAGCCCGTCACGGTGTGCTGCTTAAAGGCAGTGAGGTTATAAGTGATTTTAGCAGGCTGGACACCATGGTGTTTGATAAGACAGGTACACTAACCGTGGGTAATCCGTCTGTTGCAGAGGTAGAGTATTATGGCGCCGGCATTGACGAGGCCCTAGGCTATCTGGCCAGCATTGAACGGGAATCTGATCATCCGCTGGCCAAAGCAGTCTTGGAGAAGATTGGTGAGACTGATTTTTCCCAAGTTACAGATACAGAGGTAATCAAAGGGGAAGGTATTGCAGCGACCGTCGACGGACATAGAGTAGCGGTAGGCAACGTGGCTTTAATGGAGCGCGAGCATGTCGAACTCGATGCCAAGTCCAGGGCAGATATTAAGCGGCTCGAGCAAAATGGAAACTCCCTTGTTTTGACCTCCGTTGACGGACAGCTGAAAATTGTGATGGGCGTTCGGGATCAAGTGCGCCCTGGAGTGAAGGAAGACCTGCTGCGGCTGAAGCGGATGGGTGTGCAGAACCTTGTTGTTCTGTCAGGCGATAACCAGGGAACAGTGGATGCAGTCAGCCGTGAACTTGGCTTGACTGAAGCCCATGGCAACATGCTGCCGGAGGATAAGTCAAAGTATGTAGAGCAGTTGATTGATCAGGGGCAGATTGTCGCCTTTGTGGGAGACGGTGTGAATGACAGCCCATCCCTTGCATTGGCCAATATTGGCATTGCCATGGGCGGCGGTACAGACGTAGCCATCGAAACTTCAGATGTGGTACTCATGAACTCTGATTTTAGCCGGCTGCCCCACGCCCTTGGTCTGACCAAAGCAACCGCGTGGAATATGAAGCAAAATATTCTGATTGCTGTAGGTGTTGTGCTGCTCCTTCTATCGGCCTTATTGTTCAGTGATTGGATGAACATGTCTATCGGTATGTTGGTACATGAAGGAAGCATCCTGGTTGTTATCCTCAACGGAATGAGACTCCTCCGCTATAAGCAAAGAGTATAAAAAGAGAAAGAATTTGATCTGGATCAATGTTTCTTGGGCCAAGCTGGGAGATAATATAGTTGAAAGATATCAGCTAGATAACTCTAGATACCATAGAAAGGGGAATGGAAGATGAAAACGGCAACAATCCAAGTGGAGACTTTAACCTGCCCATCCTGTGTACAGAAAATTGAGGCTGCAGTAAAGGGTGTGGAAGGTGTTGAGCCTGATACTGTCAAGGTTTTGTTTAACTCGAGCAAGGTAAAAGTTGACTTTGATGAGGAAAAAGTTCCGGTGAGCCAGATTGCAGAGGCCATCACCAAGGTAGGCTACGAAGTCCTCAAATCATCGGCACGATAAAAACAGGGTGCGTCCAGGCGGGCGCACCCTTCACATTTCTAACTTCAGCGAATGATCCATTCCGGCCTTTTCAGGTCTTGTTTGTTTTTCCCAATGGGTTTGGCTGGGAATCCTTCTAGAATTTGGTGATCCTCAAACACGCTTCGCTGTTTTACCAAGCTGCCGGCTTTCACTAAAGTGTTTTTTCCAAGCCTGCTGTAATCGCAAACGACAGAACCTGATTCTATGACACTGCCTGCCCCTATGTGAGTGCCATGGATGATACACCCCGGTCCGATAGTCACATTGTCTTCGATTATCAGCTTATTGTCTGGCAAAAGATGCAGCACTGTGTTCTCCAGGATTTGTACATTAGCACCAATCCGCACCGGACCATGGGAATTGCCGATGATCCTTACGCCAGATGCGATTACGGTGTTCTCTCCAATAATAACATCGCCTGTAATCTCCGCGGATTCGTAGACTAGAGCTGACTTGGGCACCACTGGATACTTGCCTTCGTACTCGTAAAGGTTACCCATCGTTTTCCCTCCCAGATCTTCCCGGTTGATGACATTCTCCACATGGGGGTCCAGGCCTAGACTCCCACCCCGCATTCTGCTGATTAAATCTCTATCCTCAGACGTTAGTTTCCGAATTACCCTTCCCGGTCTGCCCACAACGACAGAACCTGATGGAACAACATGACCTGGGGGAATCAATGTACCCTCGCCAAAGATGCATAGATCGCCTACTTTTGACCCTGGCAGGAACATTGCACCATTGCCAATCTCACATAGATTACCAATTGAAGCACCAATGGCAATACATTTATGGCCAAAAATTGTCTTGCTTCCAACTGCCAGCGGATGTTTCTCTGTGCCGATGAGAACCGAGTTCTCCAGTATCCACGATGCATTTCCTACCATGAGCGAGTCAGAGTTGGAGCGGAGTACCGATCCCTGTGCAACATAGGCATCCGTTCCCAGTCTCACCCGGCCTACGAGCGTGGCAGAATGGTCAATTTTAACATTTGGCATAGGCAGCCCTCCCTGCTTTGGGTTGATTATAACATAAATCGGCTGGGTCTGGGCGGTCTGGCAAGTTTGGGGCAGAACTCCCTCTTGCATAGAAAACTTGGCAAAAAGTGTTGACAAGAAAACTTGGCAACAGGGAGGAATTGTGATGACAAAGGAAGAAATTTTGGCACGCAGCCGTGGGGAAGGAAACAGGGAATACGAGGACAAGGTCAGTTTCGATGCGATGGGCAGGAGCGTATGGGTTCTAGCTGGTATATGCATATTCTTTGCTCTGGTGAAGATTGTCCTCTCCGACTTACGCGGACTTGAAAAGGTGATTCCTTTTTGGGAGTTTCCAGCCATATTGTTTGCCCATAGTTCTGTAACGAGACTGTATATGTATAATGCTCTCAAATCGAAGTCTGACCTGACTTTCGGCGCTTTGTCCGCTCTATTGTTCATTATCTGCACTTTTTTCTATGTGGTGACGCTGTGATATGGATAGGGACAAGCTTGTACTGAGGAACAGACTAAAGGAAGCTCGGACTGAAAAGGGTCTATCGCAGGCGGAATTAGCTGAAGTTGTTGGCGTATCTAGAAATACCATCAGCTCTATTGAGACTGGGCAGTTTAGTCCAACGGCTAAATTGGCCCTTCTGCTCTGTATTGCCTTGGATAGGAAGTTTGAGGATCTCTTTTTCTTTTGAACCTCGCTACCTTCAGAAGGGTTTTGGGGCCTAGTAACGAATCCAGGAGCAGGTAGAGCCGGGCAGATCTTCGCGGCTCCAAGATACGAAGAGTGGGGAAGATAGACAGTGGATTTCCGGAAACTTGAGTCATTTGTGTCCATCGTTAAGCATGGGAGTTTTACTAGGGCGGCTGAAGAGCTTTACTTGACCCAGCCTACTATTACAGGTCATATACAATCACTTGAAAATAGGTTGGGGACTGTGCTTTTGAACCGCAACGGCAAGACTGTTTCTTTGACAGAAGCAGGCCAGATTCTCTACAACCATGCACTGAATATCTTAAGCACCAGAGAACATGCCCTCCTTTCGCTAGCCCAATATGAAGGCAGATTGGAGGGCAATTTGGCTATAGCCTCAAGCACAGTGCCCCAGAGATCCATACTGCCAAGCCTCCTCGCCGCCTTTCGGCAGAAGTATCCCCAGATCACCTTTGCGATCAAACAGTTTGACAGCAGGGGAGTTATCGATGCCATTGTTTCTGGCGCCATGGACTTTGGCTTTGTGGGCCGCGATCCTTCCATGCCAGATCTCGAGGTGAACGAGCTCTGTCAGGCACGGCTTATGGTAATTGCGCCCTGCCGGGGAAATTTCCAGAGTACTGATGGAACGACAATAGCCTGGAATCAAGTGAAGAACGAACCCTTTATCCTGCGGGAAGAAGGCTCCGCAAGCAGAACCCTCTTCTTGCATAGTTTGGAGGGCAAGGGCATAGATCCAGGCGAATTAAGGGTTGCGGCAACTATAGAAAACCCTGATACCATCAAGCAATGTGTCATGGCAGGTCTTGGTGTGGCAGTCGTATCAGAACGCTCTGTTGAAGACGAGATCCGCCTAGGCCTGCTGAAGGGCTTTTATATCTCCGGTTTTGATCTCGTACAAAGTTTTTATTTCATCAATCATCGCAGAAGAGTTTTAAGTCCGATTGCAGCAGCATTTAAAGAATTTACCGCCGAGTATTTTCAAGTTCCCTAAGCACTGCGCGCACCGCAGAGACTGTTCTTTCGATATCCGTCTCCGTGTTAAAGTGTCCTGGCGAGAACCTCACTGTACCCCTGGGAAAGGTGCCCAGGGTTTTGTGGGCAGAAGGGGCACAGTGCAGTCCGCAGCGGGTTCGGATCCCATGGTGTTTGTCCAGGCAGTAGGCTACCTGGGCGTTATCATATCCCGCGAAGTCTGCAGACACCACTGACATTCTGTTCTCAGTTCCTTTGGACCCGGCAATAGTTACTCTTTCCATATTCCCCAGTTCTTCCAGAAGATAGCCTGCAAGCCTTAACTCCTTGTTTCTAATATGTTCCAATCCCACATCTGTCAGATACTTTAATGCCCGGTGCAGGCCATAAATGCCAGGCAGGTTAGGAGTGCCTGCTTCAAACTTATCGGGGAGATAGGGGGGCACCTCTTCGTATTCCGATAAACTGCCTGTCCCGCCGCTGATAAGTGACTCCATTTCTTCAGCCATATCTTGACTGATCAGGAAACCGCCGATTCCCTGGGGGGCCAAGAGCCCCTTGTGCCCAGTAAAGGCCAGGGCATCAGCTTGGATTTTCTGAAAATCAAGATCCAAAATGCCCGCTGTCTGGGCAGTATCAACCACAAAGAAGATTTCTTCTTCTGCGCAGATCGCCCCAACCTCTTCAATTGGCAGAATTGTCCCCGACACATTGGAAGCATGGGTGAGCACAGCCATTTTTGTGTTGCGTCTTATGCTTCTCCTGAAATCATTCACATCCAGATGCCCGGTTTCGTCGCAGTCTGCTCGGGAAAATTCCACCCCTTCCTTTTCGAGCTGAATCAGGGGACGCATAACTGCATTATGTTCCATGGAAGATACGATCACGTGGTCGCCGGGTTTTAAGATGCCTTTTAACAGGAAATTGAGTCCGTATGTAATGTTTAGAGTGAAAATTACAGTTTCCGGTGTGGGGAAATTAAAGAGCTGGGCCAACATTTCCCTGGTGTCAAACACCATTTCATCTGCCTGTAATGAATCATAACCGCTCCGGTTTACATTGTCGCCGACTGCGTCAATGAAATGCTTGACTGCATCGCCCACGCCAGGTGCCTTCGGGTATGATGTAGCTGCGTTGTCCAAGTAAATTCTCTCCACTAAACCCACCTCCAACCTCATTTTACATCAGGGGTGATCTAACTGTTATAGGTTTTTTCAATAAGGATTGAATAGGTATAGGAAACACCTATTGTACAAGCCAACAGCCCCTTGGCTATAATGAAATCAGGGATTGCTAAAAATATGGCAAATTGAATTGCTGAGGAGGAGGATTTATTTGGGTAACAAGAAAAATGTGATTTTAGCCGGTGGCCTAGTGGGACTCTTGGCAGTTCTCTTGGTGCACTTTGGCAATCCGGCCAACATGGGGTTCTGTATCGCCTGTTTTATTCGGGATATGGCAGGGGGACTAGGTCTCCATAGAGCTGGAATTGTTCAGTACATAAGGCCGGAGATTATCGGCATGGGCCTCGGCGCTTGGCTGATGGCCATGGGGGGCGGGGACTTTAGAGTGCGGGGCGGTTCATCGCCATTTACCCGTTTTATCCTTGGATTCTTTGTCATGATCGGAGCTTTAGTGTTCTTAGGCTGCCCCTTGCGGATGGTACTTAGGCTTGCCGGTGGGGATTTGACAGCTATCCTGGGCTTGGTAGGTTTCGTAGCTGGCATTCTCCTGGGAATTGTGTTCTTAAACAAAGGTTTCACACTGAAGAGGACCTACTCCTTGAACAAGGCGGAAGGCTATTTGTTCCCTGCCATGCAGATTGCGTTCTTTATTTTGCTGGTTGCAGCGCCGGCCTTCGTGTTCTTCAGTGAATCAGGACCAGGCGCGATGCGGGCACCTGTCGCCCTGGCATTAATTGCCGGACTCCTCGTGGGTGTTGCTGGACAGAGAACCAGAATGTGCACCGTTGGCGGCATCAGGGATCTCATTATGTTTAAAGACGCCCATCTGATCAGCGGCTTTTTGGCAATTTTTGCAGTCGCGCTGCTTGGCAATCTCATAACCGGCAACTTCAACTTGGGATTTGAAGGTCAGCCGGTGGCCCACAATGACGGACTGTGGAACTTCTTAGGTATGACCCTGGCAGGACTCGGTTCGGTACTTCTCGGCGGATGTCCGTTGCGTCAGGTGATCCTTAGTGCTGAAGGTAATATTGACTCGGTTATTACTTTCCTTGGACTGCTCGTTGGTGCAGCTTTTGCCCATAACTTCGGATTGGCATCCTCAACAGCAGGGGCAAGTGCCAATGGCAAAGCTGCAGTGATTATTGGTTTGATTGTGGTGGCAGCGATCGGGTTTATGAACATGGATCGCAGCGCAGATGTGACCATGAAAGGGGATGTAAAACTTGGCGCTTAATACGGTTGATGCTCGGGGAAGAGCATGTCCTGAACCGGTAGTGTTAACACGCAAAGGGCTTGAGCAGTATCCTGGGGGAGTACAAGTACTGGTGGACAATACGACTTCAAGAGACAATGTCAGACGCTTTGCTGAGAGCAGGAACTATAAGGTTGCGGTTTCCGATCAGGGAGAGGATTTCGTATTAACCATAACCAAGTAGAGATGGAGCTGATAGCAACTTTCTTCACCCATTCGGGTGCAGTGAAGTATAAGAGGTTTATGAAAAAGCTGGGAATCGAGGTAGAGCTGCTTCCAGTACCCCGCAGACTTAGTTCTGACTGCGGAATTGGTGCTAAGTTCACAACCTCGGCTGATGTAAAGACATTGATAAGCGAAGACATTGACAAGCTCTTCCTCATAGGTGAAGATGGAGAAAAACTCGTCTACAGCTCCGAGGAAAAGTAAGCCTTGCCCCTGCAGCCCTGGCTGCAGGGGTTATTACTTATTTGTGCAGGAATAGGATACCAAACTTAGAATTAGATACACAGGCTAGATAATACTGATGGTCGCCCGTGTGAGAGATGTCAAGGAGGACCAGGCTTGCGTACCGCATTGAAATCCAAAGCTTGCCGGCCAAGGGAAAGAAATATGATCAACAGGGTGCAAAAACGGGGGTAGAACTTAAAAGCAGAATTTCGCAGACTACTTGACAACTTCGTTTCTGAATGAAATCATTAGGTAGGATATTGGGAAATGGGGGAGGCTCATGCATCGCACCTTGTACAAGAGGTTACTGGTTCGCTTTATCCTTTATGCAGCATTTATCTTTGTCTTTGCAGTGGTCGTCCCTAGGCTGGCCAGGATGCTTTGGCCATTTCTTCTGGCCCTCATTGTAGCTTCTGTAGTGGTGGGCATAGCTAACAGGATCAATGAACTCTTGGGCAGGATTAATAAGAGGATTAAGCTGCCAAGTAAGCTGACCACCTCTGTCTTGAACATCTTGGTTCTTTTTGTGGTCTCGCTTGCCCTTTACTGGGTGTCTTATACGATAATTAAGGAAGTCATTTCCGTAGCTTCTGGCATCCAGCAAAACTGGTCAAATATCGTAGCTACCTATGATCAGCTAGTAGAGGCGTTGACAGTGCGTGTGCAGGGACTTTCGCCTCAGTTGGAGTCCATCTTGGAGGATATGAAGGACAGTGTTCTGGTTTTTATTCAGAACCTCAGCAAAAACATCGTAACCTTTACCGTATCAACCACAGCCTCTGGGATTACAAGTACAGGCACTTTCCTGATCAATGTCATAACCTTCGCCCTGGCGCTGTTTTTCATTAGTCTAGACTTTAACCGCCTAGCCGAGGTGGCGCAAAGAATAACGAATCAGCGCACTAAAGAGACCCTGAGGTCATTGAGGGTTTCTGTAATCATGGCCGCGGGCGGCTATCTGAAAGCCCAGTTCATCCTGGCTTCTTTTGCCTTTATTTTTATGTTAGTAGCGCTCACAATCTATGGTCAACCCTATGCACTGACCATCGCCTTATTTCTCGGCTTAATCGATCTGCTGCCGGTTATTGGCACTATTGCCGTCCTCATTCCCTGGGGAGGGGTAGAGCTGTTCCTTGGTGATATCAACAAGGGGATTTTCTTGATCATCCTGGGAGTGGTCTTTTTCTTAGTCAGAAAGGTTGTAGAACCAAAGGTAATGGGCGACCAGACTGGCTTGCCTCCCTTGTTGGTTCTGCTTAGCACCTATGTTGGCCTGCAGCTTTTCGGAGGATGGGGGGTACTTTTGGGACCGCTGGTCTTGATGCTCATCATCGCCTTAGTGAAGTCAGGTGTATTTGCCGGTACAGTTGCGGATGTAAAAGAGGCTTATCGTGAACTGGCGCAATGGATGAACAAGGATGATTAAAAAAGCTGCCGCAATTTAAGCCGATTCTCTGCCACCGGGTAGAGAATGCAGGTGTTCGGAAGCATTCCGTTAGGTCTTAGCAGGAATGTTTCAGAACATCTTTTTATTTTGAAGGGAGTGTTTACTCTGAGTGTTTCTTTGTTGAGAAACTTTGCTAAATATGCCAGTTTGAACATCTTGGGCATGGTCAGCGTTTCTTGTTATATATTGGCCGACACCTACTTTGTAGCCCACAATTTGGGAGCAACCGGATTGGCAGCCTTGAACTTGTCCATACCCTTGTACAGTGTGATTCATGGCATCGGCCTAATGATCGGCATTGGAGGTGCTACTCGGTACAGCATCCTGCAATCTCAGGCTGAACAGAAGCGGGCCAACAAAGTGTTTGCCACGGCCTTGCAGGTAGGGATTGTGATAGGACTCCTCTTGGCACTCCTTGGGCTTCTAGGCTCAAATCGTCTGGCCGGATGGCTCGGTGCTGACACAAGTACATTGGCCATGACGAGGACATACTTGGCCACGATCCTGTTATTCGCGCCGCTGTTCATCACCAACAATATCGTACAGGCCTTTGTTCGCAACGACCACAATCCCAGACTGGCGATGCTGGCGATGGTGGCCGGCAGCCTTTCAAATATACTTTTGGACTACGTGTTCATGTACATTTTTGACTTGGGCATGTTTGGCGCCGCCTTTGCCACCAGTCTCGCACCCTTGATCGGTCTTTGTGTCTTGCTGTTTCATTTTAGGTCGCCACACAGAAAGCTTGCCATAACATGGGAAAAGCTGAAATGGAAACTGATTCCGGATCTCTTCAGCCTTGGAACATCTGCCCTGATCCTTGAACTGTCATCTGCTGCAGTGTTGATCACTTTCAATTTGGTAATCCTGGGCTTGGAGGGGAATTTTGGCGTGGCAGCCTATGGAATTGTCGCCAATCTGGGACTGGTTGCCATGGCTGTCTTTACAGGGCTGGCCCAGGGTTCGCAGCCTCTCATCAGCCGGGCTCACGGCATCAAGAGTTCCAGACTGACCCGGAAAGTCAGGGGATATGCCCTAAAAACTGCTCTAATCATGGCTGTCCTTATCTATCTTACTGTGCTTTTCTATTCGGAACAGATAGTCGCAGCCTTTAACACGGAGCAGCATATGGAAATCTCTCGCCTGGCAAAACAGGGACTGAGCCTCTATTTCTTAGGTTTTCTCTTTTTGGGGATAAATATAGTGGTTACCACTTATTTGAGCGCTACTGAACAGGTCCGAGACGCATTTTTCATAGCAATGGCCAGGGGTTTTGTCATTATCATTCCACTTGTCTTAGTTTTGAGTCAAGTTTGGGGAATGGCTGGTGTTTGGTTGGCGTTCGTGTTTACTGAGTGCGCTGTAACTGTGTTTACCGCAGGGGCAAGCAGGCTTGGCACGCGGAACCACCTTAAGTCCCAGGAGATTTCCATCTAGCACTTAAGCAAGGTTATACCTGCTCCGCGAGGAAGAACAGCAGGAAATCTAAACACATTGTTTAATCAGTAAGTAGCATGACGTACACAGCCGGTAAGGGCTCTTGTCATAGGGGTGGTTTTTTTGTGAAGCAGATTTTGTCACTACTTTATCTGGGATATCTACTTTTTGTTATGCTGCTCATTTTCCTCGGCAATAAGAAGCCGAATCAGCGGTTCAGCTGGCTTTTGGCCCTTACTTTCCTGCCTGTGGTGGGATTGGCCATTTACCTCTTGTTTGGGAGTGAGACCTATTGGGCTTACAAAAGGAGAAAAATCCGTCAACGCCACAAGGGGCTTTTCTTAGAACTGGATGAAATCATCCAAAAGAGCGACAATCCCTCTAATCGGATCCTTTCCCCAATCCAGCGTTTTCATCGGCAGTGGTGCGGGAGTATGTTTACCGATGACAATGCTGTAGAGATATTCACTAACGGCGGACCAAAAATAAAGCGTCTCTTTGAGGATATAAAGGAAGCGCAGGATCATATTCATGTCCAATACTTCACCATTCACAATGATCCTGTCGGGCAGGAACTAATCGAAATTCTGAAGGAAAAAGTGAAACAGGGGGTAGAGGTAAAGCTGCTTTATGACAGTTTTGGCTGTTTTATGACCTTTGTGAGACCCCTTTTCCGAGAACTTAAGCAAGCCGGGGGACAAGTGCGAAGCATCAGGCCCTATGCCCGGGCACTGAACTACCGTAACCATCGCAAACTGGTCATTGTTGACGGGAAGATCGGCTACCTAGGCGGAATGAACTTAGGAGAGCACTACGCCAAAGGCGTTCGGGACCAGGAGTGGCGAGACACGCACATTCGGCTGGCCGGGGGAGGCGTCCACGACTTGCAGCAGATTTTTGTTTCTGACTGGATTGCCTCAACGCGCAAACATCCCATAGGTTTCAGAAACCGGCTGCGGCACTACTTCCCGAAACGAGACGGGGAGTCTCCTGCCCCAGGCAATTTGCCGACACAGACGATAGCCAATGGTCTTTACAACAAGTTTATTCACCAAGACGTTATCAACTTAAGTTACTTCAACCTTATTACAGGGGCTAAGGAGAGGCTTTGGATTCAGACACCTTATTTTTCCCCATCAGAACCTATTTTGCAGAGTCTGAAAACCTTGGCGCTGCGGGGGGTTGATGTGCGAATTATGACATCAAGCTACTACACCTTCGGGGGACTGTTTCACCACAACATCAAGAACTACTATTTCAGGCAGCTTGTAGACAGCGGAGTCAGGGTCTTTAAGTACAAGGGTATTATGCACGCAAAAACTATGCTGATCGACGCAGACGTACTCTGTATAGGCACTGTGAACCTGAATTTTCGCAGCCTCGAACGTGACGACGAGCTTTTTGTCTATTTTGAATCCCCAGAGCTCAACAGCAAATATGCTGAGATCCTCAGGGTTGATGCAGCTAAGAGCGTTGAATTGGACTATGTGAAGTTCAAAAAGCAGACATTGCGCTCTCGGGCTTTGGAAGCGGTAGTCAGCCTGTTTTCACCTTTATCGTAAGGACAGATGGAGGAGAATGATGAGCAAACGCTTAACGAAAAAGGAACTGGCTAAGGAGCGGTTTGCGGCAAACATTGGTGCATTTTGCTGCCCCCTTTGCGGCGGGGAATTTGTGACGACAGACACCGGAGTACGCTGCCGGCGGAATCACAACTTTGATCTTGCCCGTCAAGGATATTTGAGTCTATTTACAGGCAGACAAACCAGCCACTACGATCAAACCCTTTTCTTGGCACGCCGGGAGGTATTTTCTGCCGGAGTTTATGCTCCGCTAATTGACGAGATCTCCAGTCTGATTAATGCCCTCGGCATCCATGAGCCGCTTGTTCTGGATGCGGGATGTGGTGAAGGGTCATTTCTGGCCGGGATTTGCAGCAGAGTCCAGCCAGGAGGCATGATTGGCGTAGACATATCACGCGCCGGCATAAGGCTCGCAACTTCCCATTCTGAATCCATCATGTGGTGTGTGGCTGATCTGGCTGAGCTGCCCTTTGGCAGCGAAAGCGTTGATGTCATCCTGAATGTTCTCTCGCCGGCTAATTACGGTGAATTTAAGAGGGTATTGAAGCCCGGAGGAGTGATTATCAAGGTGCTGCCCCGTGAAGGATACTTGCGGGAGATCCGGCAGCGCCTGGAGGGGGTAGCCCCTTACTCTAATGAAGATGTCTTGGCCAAGTTTGAAGAGAACCTTCAGGTAGTCCAGAGCACGAACCTTAAGTATCAAGTTAACGTTAACAGCCTGCTCTGGCAATCTATGACGAAAATGACGCCCTTAAGCCGGCGACACCAGATCTCTGGACCGCACCCTAAGCAAATTACTATCGATTTAGAGATCATACAAGGATCTCGTGCATAATGGGGAATTACTCTGTTCGTGCAAGGGTTTTCACCAGAACTGTCGAATTACACAAAGTGGGAATCAACTAGTTGGTTAGGTCGGGGGTTTAGGTGGAACATGCTAGATGATTTGGATTTGGGGAGAAGACAAAACGTCCTGATCGTAGAGGATGTCAAGCTGAATGCTCAAATCTTAGTGAATGCCCTTCAGGATGAATATGATCTCAGGGTGGCCAGCAATGGTGTGGAAGCACGTGCCATGGTCAGGGAGCAATTGCCAGACTTAATATTGCTCGACATTGTGATGCCCGAAATGGATGGCTATGCGGTATGTGCTGCGCTGCAGGCGGATCATAATACCCGTGATATTCCTATTCTGTTCTTGACAGCACTTGAAGGCGACAAAAACGAAGCTTACGGTATAGAGCTTGGTGCTATGGACTATATTAGAAAGCCCTTTAATGTTCCCATTGTGAAGGCCAAAATTCGCAATCATCTAGAGTTGAAACGGTACAAGGACATATTAAAAAGAGACAGCCGGATTGACGGTTTGACCAGGATTCCCAACCGCAGGCGTTTTGATGAAGCTTATTCAGAAGAAGTCAGCCGGGCACTGCGCAATAAGACACCGCTTGCGGTCTTGATGATAGACCTAGACCTCTTCAAGGCATACAACGACACCTACGGACACTTGCAGGGTGACGATGTCTTGAAGCTGGTAGCCCGAACTTTATATAACACCTTACAGCGTCCAGGTGACCTGATCGCACGCTGGGGCGGGGAAGAGTTTGTGGCGCTGCTGCCTCAGACCGCACTTAATGGCGCTTGGCAAGTGGCCGAAAGGCTGCGCTTGGCCATCTATGACTTGCAGATTCCCCATGAAGCCTCGCCGATAGATCGATACTTAACGATATCAGTTGGTGTTGCGTCCGCGGATGGAAGTGATCGCAGCGCCTGTGAAGAGCTCTTGCAGAGGGCTGATGAAGCAGTCTATTGTGCGAAAAAGCGTGGCCGCAATACAACAGTTGTTTATGAGTCATAATAGTTGAAAGGAGCTGATCGGGTGACGGCAATTGACTTTGCGATTAAAATGGAGCTGGACGGAGAGAAGTATTACTTGGAGCAGGGCGAAAAAGCAGGTCACGCAGGCTTAAAGGCAGTTTTTGCCTTGCTGGCTGCAGAAGAAAGGGCACATGCCGAACTGTTGGAAAAATACAAGGCAAAGAAGGACTATGAACTGAAGGACAGCCAGGTTCCCGCCCACTTTAAAGGCATTTTCGAGAATGAAAAGGATCTGCAGATTGAATATAAGGCAAGGCCGGATCAACTGGATGCCTATCAGTTAGCGCTGGAGAAGGAGCAGGAGAGCATTGTCCTCTACGAAAAAATGGGTGCCGAGGCCGGCAGCGAAGAAGAAAAGCGCTTGTTTAACTTTTTGGTTGAGCAGGAGAAGATTCATTACAACATGTTTCAAGACCTTATCGAACATGTGATTAAAGCCAGACAGTGGGTAGAATCGGCAGAGTTTGGCTTGAGAGAAGACTATTAAGACAAGGTTTAAGGTAAGAAAAGACGCCTCAGGGGCGTCTTTTTTGCATGCGCGGGGAGCCTGGCTAACCTTTGATGGCACCCGCCGAAACACCTTTTGTGAGTTGTTTTCTAAAGAACAGGTAAAATACAACCATTGGCACTAGCCCTATGGTCAGGGCGGCAAACTGGCGACCGTGGTCGCTGGCCAATGCGCCAGAGAACTTATGGATTCCGACCGGCAGCGTTCGCAGTGCATCCCGGGAAACGAGGATGTTGATCAGCATAAACTCATTCCAGACACCCGATACATTGAGAATGGCCAAGGTTACTGCCACAGGGGTCGCCATTGGCGCAACAATCGAAGCGAAGATGCGGAAATAAGATGCACCATCAATCCGCGCCGATTCAACTACCGAGTCAGGAATGGACTTGATAAACTCCGTACACAGATAAACCCCGATCGGAAGCCCCATACCAACATAAGGTATTAGCACTCCAAGGCGGGTATCATACAGCCCAGTGGCAACTGACATCAAAAAGAGCGGCACCATTATTGACTGGAGTGTCAGCAAAATCCCCATGATAAAGCTGCCGTGCAAGAACGGGGTCGCTTTGCTGCGGAGCTTAGCGAAGGCAAAGCCTGCCATCAGGGACAGGGCAATGACGAGCAAAGTAGAGGCTGTGGTAAAGAAAAGACTGTTCAGAAACAACGTGTCAAACTGGGCTAAGCGCCAAGCAGTTGGGTAGTTGCTCAGTGTTGGGTTCTGGGGCAATCCCAAAAGGTTCAGCTGGAACTCAGTATTGGTCTTAAGGGAGCTGATAACAAGCCAAAGCAGTGGGTACAGCGTTAGAACCGTGAAGACAATTGCCACTAGGTAGACAAAGACTTTAAGTACGGGATGGAAATCACTTTTTCGAATTTTGACTTGCTTCATCATTCTCTACCCCCAAACTTTGCCTCAGTAAGTTTCACAAGCACGATCAAGAGCAAACTGAGCATGACCATGAAAACTGAGATGGCGTTGGCCAGTGGATATTTGGGCGAGTGTTTAAAGGCGGTATCATACATATAAAGGGCTAAAACCGAAGTCCTTCGGGCCGGATTGCCGGCGGTCATGGCAAAGAGCAGGTCAAAACTCTTGAGAGAACCTGATATCGCCAAAATTGATGCGGTGACAATCACACCGGAAAGGGAAGGAAGCATGATCCGGGTGAGCACTTGCCATTCGGTGGCACCGTCGATCCTGGCAGCCTCGATCAGTGCAGGATCGATCTTTTGCAGATTGGCCAGGAAGATGATCATGTAGGTGCCTGTATACATCCACAAAATAACAAAAAGTACTGGTACAATAGCCAATTTCGGATCAAAGAAAAGTTCGTTCTCCCATCCGGGCTGGAACTTCTGCATGAACTCAGTAAAAGGTCCGTAGGGAGAGAAAAAGGATCGCCACAGTCTGCCCACAATAATCGTTGAGATCACACAGGGCAGATAGATAATCGTCTGAAAAAAGCCCGTGAACTTGACTAGTTTGCGATGGATAACATAGGCAAACAGAAATCCTAGGGGGATTTGTCCAAACACGGAGATGAGAATAATCAAAGTGTTGTTCTTAAGAGAAATCCAAAAGTATTGATCGCGAAACATTCGCAGATAATGTGTGAAACCCACGAATTGAATGTTCGGATTGTTGAATACTGGTCCTCCGTTGTAGTTTGTCAGGCTGAGGATAAAAGAAAAGACGGTGGGAAATGCCATTACAGCCCAATATACTGCTACCGCTGGCAGAGCGAGCAAGAGGTAGGCGCGGCGTTCCTCGGTCCACCAATGGATAACCCTTTTCATGGAAACGCTCCTCCTTGGCAGGAAGGGGTGGGTCCAAAAGGAACCCGACCCCTTGCTAGTATTTACTGTTATTGACGGGCAAACCAGTCATCGAACGCTTCTTGAATTCTCTCGGCTACTTCCATGGGAGTTGCGAAGCCTAGGCCGATTTCTTGCAGACCGATGTTGATCGGAGTGTAGACTTCTCCTTGGAAGATGTTGTCCAGAACTTCAGTTGTTATGGCGATGTCTTCGTAGTAGCGAATTCGCTCAACAACCAGTGGTTCGATGTTGTCAGATGTTACGTCAACACGGCTGGGGATGGTGCCCGCAGTCTCCAGACGCATTTTTTGCACTTCTGGACCTTGCAGCCATTTGATTAACTCCCAGGCTGCTGCTTCTTTAGCTGAACCGGCGGGAATTTTAGCGTTCATGCCAAATCCTACGCCTACCACACCTGAGGATGAGGCTTTGTTAATTTCTCCGGGGATGGCAGGGAAGATTGTCATTTTGAACTCATGCTGTCTG
Source organism: Bacillota bacterium (assembly GCA_012520315.1). GTDB lineage: Bacteria > Bacillota > Limnochordia > Darwinibacteriales > Darwinibacteriaceae > UBA5420. The sequence continues at coordinate 27,183 of JAAYOM010000124.1, forward strand.
TCCACTGGGATCAAAGCTTCACCTGTGGTTTGGTCTGTTAGGAAGTTGCTGACTTTCCAGTCCCCGTCAACCATGAAGGGGGCGCGACCGGTAGCAAAGAGACCGTTAACTTCAGCATAGTCCGTCTGCATGATTCTGCGATGGAGCACGCCGTCCTCATACATCTGGGCATAAAATTCCAAGGCAGATAAAAACTCTGGATCTGTAAACTTTGCTTCGCCAGCCAGGATCTCATTGAGTTTCTCGTCACCCACGAGGCGGCCGACGATCATGGAGAAGAGGCAGGATTGGATGACCCAGTCATCTTGAGCACCCATCAAGATGGTATCAAGCCCGTTTTCTTTCAGCACTGGAACCATAGCCACCAGTTCTTCGTAGGTCTCGGGCATGGACAGGCCCAGACTGTCGAGTAAAGCCACATTGACATACAGCGCATGGCTGGAGGTCATGGTTTGCGGCAGCTCTGCCAGGAAACCGCCTGCCTGCGGCGCAAGGACTGCTTCTTGGTAGTACTTAGCATCTTCTCCCAAGAGAGGTCTCAGGTCTTTGACCAGCCCTAGTGTATGCAGGGAGGTGGAGCGTCCGCCAGGCCACATGTAGATTACGTCCGGCAGCATATCAGCTGCGGCATAAGCCTCTGTCTTTTGATGGAAAGCATCCAGGAATAGGTCTTCCCGCTCTACGATGATGTGGGGGTTGCGAACAGAAAACTCGTACCAAACTTCGTTGATTTCCCTTTCTGCACCGGGGGAGGTGAGGTCAAAATAGTTCAGGACAGTGATTTTAATCGGCTCTTCAGCAAAACTTGCAGGGACAAACACGCCGGCAACCAATAGCAAAGCCAAGACAAAGAACGTACACTTTTTAAGCATCACTTTACCTCCTAATTGATTTTGATCATGACCCAACGCAACTGACGAACTCTCTACAAACATCACCTCCTGAACTCAATCGTGCTTCTTATTTAGTGAATGGAACTGCAGCAGGGGTAAACCAGTGGGAAACTACAAGGCCTGCTGCTCCCAAAAGATCGGCAACATCATCAAAGCTCGAACCGGTTACTCTGACGTTTGAGGGAATTGCGGACTGTTCGAGAATAGAGTCGTAGTACTTCTGGCAATAATCCAAAACTTCGTGTCCGAGTTTCCCCCAAATGCCGCCAATAGAAATGACTTCGACATCAAGAATAATCCCCCAATGGGCACAGGCGAGGGCAAGAGCCTCCGCTGTTTCCTGGACAATTTCTGTGGCAAAGGGATCCCCGGTCCGTACAAGTTCGATGAACTTTGCGTGTGTGAGATTCTGTCCTGTAATCTTTTGGTAGTGCTCCTGGATGGGCTTGAAGTAAACATAACTCTCCAGGCAGCCTCGCTGTCCGCAGCGGCACAGTTTTCCGTCTGGTATTACAGGCACGTGGCCGATCTCTCCTGTTACAAAGCGTGATCCCGTAAGTAACTTCTGATCGGATATGATTCCTACACCCACCCCTGTTTCGGTTTTAATGAACATTGAGTTAGCGGTCTCTTTTGCATTGCCCAGCCATAGTTCTGACAGGGCGCAGGCGTTCGCATCGTTCTCCAGCAAGACTGGCAGACCCAATTCCTGACCTAGAGAATCTGCAACAGGAATGTCCTTCCATCCCAGGTTAAGGGAGCGGAGAACTGTTCCCTCCACAGGATGGCACATGCCCGAGGCAGCCACCCCAACGCCAATGATATGTTCTTGTTTAATGGAAAGGGAGTTGAACATTTCCCTCAAGGAATCTGCCACGGCAGGCAGCAAGATCTCTGGCGACAGGGACGTGGGCTGCAGCTGTTCTATTACAAGAATACGGCCCTTCAGATCAAGCAGCGCCGCCAGGCAGTCATCACGCAACAGTTTCACCGCTGCAACATAGAGTTTGCTGTGGTCTATGTGGAGATAGATCGGACGCCGGCCTCCTGTAGATTTGCCATGGCTTCCTTCTAAGACTAGGCCTTGCTCCAGGAGTTGATTAATAATCCGCGTGATTGTTGCATGACTCATGCCAGTGAGCTCGGCCAGTTGTGAACGCGAGCAGCTTCCATGTTCGTAGAGGGTCCTCAGCACCGTAGATGCGTTGTAGGTTCGTACCAGTTTCGTACTGCTTATGTGCCGACTCATCAACCTCACCAACTTTTTTCCACTGTGAAAACATCTAATGTTATTTTAACGCATAAATCTGTTTTCGGCAACACTTATTTTCATATAACAAAAAACTATTAGTAAAAAGCGTAGGCGATGTTGTTCAAATGAGAAAAAGATGAGGAAAGTTTGCAAGGACTCTCCTGGGCGAATGTGGAATAGGAAAGACATTCGCAATATTAGGAATGCTGAAGGGGTAGATGTATGCTGATTCTAAATGGATCCGACTTGAGTGGTCATGAAGTTGTCGAGTGCATTAGACAGGGAAAACCTGTGGCTTTAGACGCGAAGCAGCTGGAAAAGGTAGGCCAGGCTCGCAAGCTCGTTGTGGAACTGATCCGTCGCGGTCAGCCGATTTATGGTATCAACACTGGATTTGGCCTATTGGCCAATACATCTATATCGGACGAAAACGTAGCAGATCTGCAGCGCAACTTGATTTTAAGCCATAGCTGCGGCGTGGGAACGCCCTTTTCGGAAGAAGTCGTCAGAGCCATGATGATTCTAAGGGCTAATGCTTTGATGAAGGGCCACTCGGGAATTCGCCCAGAGGTTATTGAACTCATGGTGGATCTTGTGAACCGTGGTGTTACGCCCCTGATTCCAAGCCAGGGCTCTGTAGGCGCGAGCGGTGACTTGGTTCCCCTGGCACACATGTCAGCTGTGCTCCTAGGCGAGGGACAGGCGTATTACCAGGGACAGCTGTATTCAGGGGCCGAAGCTCTGAAACGGGCCGGGTTAACGCCTGTAGCTTTGGAGGCTAAAGAGGGATTGGCACTGATTAACGGCACACAGGCCATGACTGCCCAGGGAGTGTTAGCCCTTTATGACGGTTCGATACTGCTCAAGACAGCTGATATCTCAGGCAGTATGACCCTGGAGGCCCTTTGTGGAATTCCAGACGCTTTTGATGAGCGAGTTCATGCAGTGCGTGCTCACCCAGGCCAAATTGCCACAGCAGCCAACTTAAGAAGAATTTTGGCAGGCAGCAGGCTGGTTTATAGTAAAGAACATGAGAGGATTCAAGATGCATATTCCTTGCGCTGCATTCCTCAAGTTCACGGCGCGTCAAAGGACGCCTATGCATATGTGGCAAGCGTGCTTAACAGGGAAATTAACTCGGTTACAGACAATCCGGTTATCTTCTCCGAGGACGGTGAAGTCATCTCTGCCGGCAACTTCCATGGACAGCCGGTAGCTCTTGCCTTGGACTTTCTAGGCATAGCCCTGGCCGAGATTGGCAGCATAGCGGAGCGGCGCATTGAACGTCTAGTCAATCCCGCCCTGAGCGGGCTGCCGCCCTTCTTAACAGAGCGGAGCGGGCTTAACTCCGGCTACATGATCGTTCAATATACAGCTGCAGCTTTGGTCTCGGAAAACAAAGTGCTGTCTCATCCTGCGTCGGTTGATTCTATTCCCACTTCTGCCAACCAGGAGGATCATGTGAGCATGGGATCTATTTCTGCCAGCAAGGTTCTTCGGATCCTGGCCAATCTGCAGAACATTCTAGCCATAGAGCTCCTATGTGCATGTCAGGCGTTGGAGTTTAGGGAGCCAAGCAAAATGTCTCCCGCGGCCAAGGCCGTATATGACCTGGTAAGGGAGCAGGTACCGCCCCTGAAGGAAGATCGTTTTCTGGAGCCCGAAATTAAACTGGCCAGGGATTTAGTTGCCGCCGGCCAAGTATTGAAGGCAGTGGAAGATATCATTGGAAGTGTAAATATAGAGGAGGTTATCTAATGATTAGAGCACCACGGGGAGCAAAACTGAACTGTAAAGGTTGGCATCAGGAGGCCGCCATGCGCATGCTGATGAACAACCTCGATCCGGAGGTGGCAGAACGCCCTGACGATCTGATTGTTTATGGAGGAAGCGGAAAAGCAGCCCGCAGCTGGGAAGCCTACGAAGCTATCATACGGACATTGATGACTTTAGAAGATGATGAGACATTATTAGTGCAGTCAGGCAAACCGGTAGGGGTGTTTCGCACCACACCCCAATCGCCTAGGGTGTTGATTGCTAACTCAAACTTAGTGCCCGCCTGGGGTAACTGGGAGCATTTTCGGGAGCTGGAGAAAAAGGGCCTTATCATGTTTGGTCAAATGACGGCGGGCAGTTGGATTTATATAGGAACTCAAGGTATTCTCCAGGGAACCTACGAGACCTTGGCAGAACTTGCGCACCAACATTTTGGCGGTTCACTCAAGGGCCGTCTGGTCCTGACTGCAGGACTCGGCGGCATGGGCGGCGCCCAACCCTTAGCTGTAACTATGAACGGCGGTGTTGCCATTGTAGTTGAAGTCGATCCTGAACGTATTGAGAAGCGGATTGCCACTAGGTACTGCCAGATTTCAACTGACAGTATCGATGAAGCCCTGCGCCTGGCTGAAGAAGCTAGAGGCAAAGGAGAGGCACTGTCTATAGCCCTATTAGGTAATGCTGCTGAGGTGCTGCCTGAGTTTGTTAAACGCGGCATTACCCCCGATGTGGTAACAGATCAGACATCTGCCCATGATCCCTTGAACGGCTACATCCCCCTCGGGTACAGCTTAGAAGCTGCCGCTAGACTGCGCCAGGAAAACCCGGATCGTTATGTACAGCTGGCCAAAGAATCGATGGGAGCCCATGTGCAGGCTATGCTCGATTTGCAGAAACGGGGTGCTGTCACCTTTGACTATGGCAACAACATTAGGCAGCAGGCGAAAGAGGTCGGCGTTGACAATGCCTTTGATTTTCCCGGTTTTGTACCCGCTTATATCAGGCCCCTTTTCTGTGAAGGTAAAGGGCCGTTCCGCTGGGTAGCCCTCTCTGGCGACCCTGCTGATATTCACAAAATTGATGATCGCCTTTGTGAAGAGTTTGCAGATAATGAGCGTCTTGTGCGCTGGATTAAAATGGCAAAGGAGCAGGTTGCCTTTCAGGGATTACCTTCCCGCATTTGCTGGCTGGGTTATGGCGAGCGTGCCCGCTTTGGACTTTTGATCAATGAAATGGTTAAGTCTGGCGAACTCTCCGCGCCAATTGTTATTGGACGGGATCACCTGGATGCCGGTTCGGTAGCCTCCCCCCATCGGGAGACGGAAGGTATGAAAGACGGCAGTGATGCTGTGGCAGACTGGCCTATCCTAAATGCCCTCGTTAATGCCTGTGCTGGTGCGAGCTGGGTCTCACTGCACCACGGAGGCGGGGTAGGCATTGGTTATTCCATCCACGCCGGCATGGTTGTTGTTGCCGACGGTACCGATGAGGGTGCCAAGCGGTTGGAGAGAGTGTTAACCTCTGATCCTGGCATGGGAGTTGTACGCCATGTTGATGCAGGCTATGATTTGGCCATTAAGACAGCTAAGGAGAAAGGTATTCGCGTACCCATGCTGGAGAAATAGAAAGGGAGATATGATGATACAGAAGCAAATCGTACAATGCGTTCCTAATGTCAGCGAAGGGCGCCGCTTGGATGTGGTGGAAAAGATCGTGGAACAAGTTCGGCAAACGGAAGGTGTACAGCTGCTGGATTACTCCTCCGATTACGATCACAATCGCACAGTTGTTACCTACGTAGGCGATTTATCAGGCGTTCAGGAGGCAAGTTTTCGTTTGACGCAGGAAGCTGTACGTTTGATAGACATGGAAGCGCACCAGGGTGCTCACCCCAGAATTGGTGCAGTTGACGTGATTCCATTTATCCCGATCGAGGGTATTACCATGGAGGAATGTGTAAAAGGAGCTGCCAAGCTGGCAGAGCGTATCTACAAAGAACTAGGTGTTCCTACCTATCTGTATGGGGAAGCGGCCAGGAAGCCTGCACGGAAGAATCTAAGCAATATTCGGAGAGGCAATTATGAAGGACTGAAGGCGTCTATTCAAGACGAGGCCCGACATCCCGACTTTGGTGAACCTAAAATGCATGAAACTGCCGGGGCAACAGTGGTTGGTGCCCGTATGCCGCTGGTGGCTTTCAATGTCAACCTGGGCACAAACAAGAAAGAGATCGCAGATGCCATAGCTAGAAGTGTCAGAGAGCGAAATGGCGGTTTCAAGAACGTAAAGGGGATGGGCGTTGTCCTGGAAGAACGGGGCGAGGTACAGGTTTCCATGAACTTAGAGAACTATAAGAACACTCCGATTTACAGGGTACTGGAGACCATTCGCCGGGAGGCCGCCCGTTACGGTGTTCCGGTAGTGGGGACCGAACTGATTGGCCTTGTACCTCAACAGGCTCTGATTGATGTTGCCGCTTGGTATTTGCAGCTGGAGGACTTTAATTCTGACCAGGTGTTGGAAAATCGCCTGCGCTAGGAGGAAATAAAGTGCAAATTGACCTTCTGATAAAGAATGGACAGGTGGTAACTGCCGCTCAGGCAGAGTATCCTGTGCGCGGCAAGAAGATGCAGGAGTTGGAGGTAATTGAAAACGGCTGGGTTGCCTGTGCCGGTGATCAGATTGTGGGGGCCGGGGCCGGCGAGATATTGCCGCGGGGGCTGGACATTACTGAAAGCACCCAGGTTATTGACGCCGCCGGCAAGGTGGTGACTCCGGGCTTGGTAGATCCCCATACCCATCTGATTTTTGGTGGAAGTCGGGAAGATGAGTTTTATCTCAGGGCGCAAGGTGCTGACTACATGGAGATCATGGAGGCTGGCGGAGGAATTGCCAGCTCTGTTCGGGCAACAAGGGAGGCTTCTTTGGATGAACTTGTTGCTTCAGGCCGCCGATATCTGAAGTGGATGCTCAGTTTAGGGGTAACAACCGTTGAATGTAAAAGCGGCTACGGCTTAGATCTAAAAACCGAACTAAAGCAGCTCGAGGCAGTCAGAATTCTCCAGGCAGAACAGCCCGTGGAGCTGGTTTCTACCTTCTTAGGTGCCCACGCTTGGCCTGAAGAGTTTAAGGATGACCAAGAGGGATACATCGAATTTCTGCTCAACACGGTGCTGCCTAGGATCAAAACAGAAGATCTGGCAGAGTATGTCGATGTTTTCACTGAAAAGGGAGTCTTTTCCGTGGAACAAAGCCGGCGCATTTTCCACAGGGCTAAAGAACTAGGCTTCAAGCTGCGGATCCACGCCGATGAAATGAACACACTAGGCGGTGCGGAGCTCGCTGCAGAAATGGAGATGGCCAGCGCCGACCATTTGCTGATGGTGTCTGATAGAGGCATCGAGGCATTAGGGAAGGGGAATGTTGTTCCCATTCTCTTGCCAGCGACAGCCTTTGTTTTGCGCAAACCATACGCCCCTGCCCGGAAAATGCTGGATGCAGGTTTACCGGTTGCCTTGGCTACCGATTTCAATCCCGGGTCATGTCCAACGGCAAACTTAGGGCTGGTGATGTCCCTCGCTTGCCTGTACATGGCCATGACTCCTGAGGAAGTGTTCCATGCGGTTACAATCAATGCAGCCCATTCCCTAGGGCGCAGTGACCGAATTGGCAGTATTGAAGTTGGCAAGCAAGCTGATCTTGTGATTTTTGATGTGGACAGTTACAGGAAGATTCCCTATTTTGTTGGGGTAAACCTGGTATCATCCGTGGTTAAAGCCGGCCAAGTTATCTAAAAATCTAGAAACGATGTGGAAAGTGGTGGTGTTTTGTTAACTGATTTGACCTTGCGAGAATTTGCACAGGATTTGGGTTCAGAAAAGCCGGCTCCGGGAGGAGGGAGTGCTTCGGGTTTAGTTGGTTCTCTTGCAGCTTCTCTGGTTAAAATGGTGGCCCACCTAAGCGGCGAAGGCCAAGACGAGCTAATAGATCGATCGCAGAGTCTTGCAGACGAACTTCTGGATCTTGTCAATAGCGATACGGAGGCCTTTAACCAAGTGATGGCTGCCTTTAGGCTTCCAAAATCAACTGATGAGGAAAAGCAATCACGCCGTAAAGAGATTCAGGCTGCAACCCGCTTGGCGACAGAGGTACCTCTTAAGATTGCCGAACGCTCTCTGGAGGTGCTGGCTTTAGCCAAAGAAATGGCCTTTCACGGCAATAAGAATGCGTTGAGTGATGCCGGGGTGGCTGGTCTGCTCGGTGTTGCCGCCTGTAGAGGAGCAGCATATAATGTGCTGATTAATCTGCCGGGCTTAAAGGACGAGGAGTTTGTTGCGGCCTGCAGAAAGCGCCTCACAGAGCTGCTGCAGGAGGCAGAGCGGTTCGAAGAGACAATTGGCTCCCATGTCTATGGGGCTTTGTCTTAGGACAAGAAAGAACTGACGCGAGAGGGGCGGGGCGATGCGCCCCTTCCCTTTGTTCGGTGGAGGCAGCTTCTGACCTTGACAACGGAGAGCAGGTTATGGTAAACTTTTGTTCAATTAAAGCAGAAATAGGGGCTATGAAGGATTCAGTAGCGGGCCATGGGTACTCAGAGAGCAGGCTGGTTGGTGCAAAGCCTGCAGAACATGGTCTTGAAGGTCTAAAGACCTTCCTTAGCGAATTACACTCTGGAGCCTAAGCAGAAGTTAAGATGCTTCGGGCACCATCCGTTATAGTGGTTGAGGTGGGCTTTTGCGCTGCAAAAGCTCTCGAAAAAAGGTGGTACCACGGGTTCTCTCGTCCTTTAAGGATAGAGGGAATTTTTTAATTTAAGGGGGAGTTCATGTGACTAACGCATTTGATGTCTTGGAGGAACGGGGTTTTATTGAACAGGCCACTCACCCCGAGGAGATTCGGGAGGTTTTGGGCAAGGAGCAAGTTACCTTTTACGTCGGTTTCGATGCTACTGCTCCTAGCCTGACTATGGGCCATCTCATTCCGCTCATGAGTATGCTGCATCTTTACAGAGCCGGTCATCGTCCCATATTCTTGCTTGGTGGAGGGACGACGTTGATCGGTGATCCGTCGGGCAAGTCTGATATGCGTCAAATGCTGACGAAAGAGATTATCGATGCCAATGTGGAGAGCTTCAGGCGACAGTTTTCTAAGTTCGTCAACTTTTCTGACGGTTCTGCCATCTTGGAAAACAATGCCAATTGGCTGCTGGATCTGAACTTGATGGAGTTTTTGCGTGAGGTGGGCAGGCATTTTTCTGTAAACCGCATGCTTACCATGGAAACCTATAAAGCCCGCCTGGATTCGGGCTTGACCTTCTTAGAGTTCAGCTACCTATTGACCCAGTCCTACGACTTTCTAGAGTTGTTTCGCCGATACAATTGCCGCCTCCAGATAGGCGGAAACGATCAATGGTCAAACATTATCGGCGGTTATGAGCTGGTTCGTAAAGTAGAGGGCGCGTCTGCCTATGGTCTGACTTTGAAGCTTTTGACGACCAGTGCTGGAACGAAAATGGGTAAAACCGAAGCAGGGACAGTCTGGCTTGATCCCGAGCGGACGAGTGCCTACGATTTCTACCAGTATCTGCGCAATGTGGATGACGCATACGTTGAACGTATGCTGGCTCTGTTAACCTTCCTGCCCATGGACGAGGTGCGCAGACTAGGTGCGTTAAGAGACTCCGAAGTAAATCGCGCCAAAGAAGTGCTTGCCTTCGAAGTCACCAAGTTTGTCCATGGTGAGGAAGAGGCCAGGAAAGCTGAGGCGACAGCCAAAGCACTTTTTAGCGGTGCAGGTGTCGACGAAAATATGCCGTCCACTGCCTTGGCGAGAGCAGACTTTGCAGAAGGGCTAGATATCTTGACTGTGCTCACTGAGACCGGATTGGCGTCGAGCCGCAGTGAAGGACGTCGCTTGGTGCAGCAGGGGGGTATCACCTTAGGGGATGAGCGGGTGACCGAAATCGACCATTTGGTGACGGAAGCGGATTTTTCCGGCGGTGAGCTGGTAATCCGCAAGGGAAAAAAGGTCTACCATCGAGTAGTACTGCAATAACGACTTTGCCAAAAAAGAGCTGGGGCAACCCGGCTCTTTTTTCTTGACCCCAGGATAGTTTTTGGTTAGAATGGTTTCATGTTGTAACTATTTTTATCGTAAACAATAGGGGTGAATATATTGGCTGACGCAGATTTGGTTATAGAATTTGTCGCGACATTGCATGAACTGAGACGGTATAAAGGCTGGTACCGCGGGTGTCCCTTCCCGGTTCGGAAAAATGCTGTGACTCTACTTATGTATCTCCATCATCATCTACCCCAGGGCAGCCCTGGCATGCAGCCTTCTGAGCTTGGGGAACGCCTGAAGCTGACGCGCCCGACTGTAACTACTTTAGTTAACTCCCTGGAAGAGCACGATCTCGTGGAGCGGGTCAACGATGAGGACGACCGGCGGGTTATATATGTGAGACCGACAAGCAGGGGATTGGCTGCCGTGCAGCAAGCGAAGGAAGAGTTTGCCAAGAATATTGCAGAGATTATGGATCATTTAGGACCGGAGGATGGAAAAGAGTTGGTGCGTATTTCCCGCAAAGTCCGGGAGTTTCTGGCCAGTCGGCGGCAAGAGCGGGAAGGGGGGAATTCCTAATGTGGAAACTGCGTTCCTACTTCAAACCATATCTTGGCACAATTATCACTGTAATGATCTTGGTTTTTCTGGAAGTAATGGCTACCTTGAAACTCCCTGACTTAATGAGTGGAATTGTTGATCGGGGTATCGCCAGGGGCAACATCCCTCTCATCTGGGGAACAGGCGGGATAATGCTCGCAGTTGCCTTGGGAGGGGTTTTATGTGCAGTTGTAGGCAATTTCTTGGCATCCAGGGCGTCAACGCGTTTTGGGCGCGACCTGCGCTTTGACATCTTCAAAAGGGTTGGCGAGTTTGCTCCCCGGGAGTTCAACACCTTCGGAACAGCCTCATTAATCACCCGTACAACTAATGATGTTCAACAGGTGCAGCAGATGTTTCATATGAGTATGCGGATGGCCATGCGCGCCCCTTTAATGGCAGTTGGCGGCGTGTTGATGGTTGTGCGCAAAGATTCTGGATTGGCACTTATTCTCCTAGGTCTGATTCCCATCATCGGTCTTATCATCTCCTATGTCATTATCAAGGGTGTACCGCTTTTTAAGGGTCTGCAGAAGATGCTTGATCGAATTAATTTGGTATTGCGGGAGCAGCTGGCCGGAGTCAGGGTGATTAGGGCCTTTGACAGGGGAACCTATGAACAGGAGCGTTTCGATAAAGCGAATCGTGATCTGACCGGGATAGCCCTTAAGGTTAATCGCATGATGGTGACTTTGATGCCTCTGCTCGGTTTACTCATTAACGTTACCAATATAATAATCATTTGGTTTGCAGCCAAACGGATTGATCTAGGCGTTATGCAGGTTGGCGACTTGATGGCTTTTTTGCAGTATACGATGCAAATCTTCATGTCGGTGATGATGCTCTCGTTCATTTTCGTGATGCTGCCCAGGGCCTCCGCGTCTGCCGAGCGGATCGTTGCGGTTATGGAGACTGAAACATCCGTCAAAGATCCGAAAGAGCCAGCGCAGATCGGAAGGGATCGTGGCGTTATCAGTTTTGAGGATGTCACTTTTATGTATCCAGGCGCGGCCGAGCCGGTTTTGAGCAACATCTCCTTCACTGCTAACCCCGGTGAAACAACCGCCATCATTGGCGGAACAGGGTCAGGAAAATCCACAATCCTGGATTTGATTCCCCGCTTTCACGATCCCCAAGAAGGCAGGATCACATTAGACGGCGTCGACATTAGACAGCTGGCCTTGGAGGATTTGCGTTTGCGCTTAGGTTATGTGCCGCAGCAGGCTATGCTTTTCTCCGGCACAATAGCATCAAATATTCGTGGAGGTAAGGCAGATGCTACCGATGAAGAGGTCATGGAGGCCGCTCGGATAGCGCAGGCTAGTGAGTTTGTTAACGAAAGGGAAGATGGCTATGGGAGCTATGTTGCCCAGGGGGGAACTAACCTTTCAGGCGGCCAGAAGCAAAGGCTTTCCATTGCACGGGCTGTGGTTCGGGAGCCCAAAGTCTACTTGCTCGATGATACCTTCTCTGCCTTGGACTACAGGACGGATGCCCGTTTACGCTCAGAACTGAATAAACGCGCCCAAGACGCGACAGTAATTGTGGTGGCACAGCGGGTCAGTACGATTTTACATGCGGATCAGATTATTGTGCTTGATGAAGGCAGGATTGTGGGCAAAGGAACCCACAAGGCTCTATTGGAAAACTGTGCTGTGTACAGAGAAATAGTGGCATCCCAATTTGGAGAGGAGGCGGTCTCATGAGGGGGCATTCAGCTAACAGGGGGCATGGCGGCCGTGGCGGCGGATACGGACCGCGGGGCATAGGTCGTCCTGTGGAAAAGGCAAAGGATTTCAGGGGGACCACAAGGCGTTTGGTTCGCTACATGGGACCGCACAAGTGGAGCCTACTTTTGGTATTTCTGGCAACAATTGCCAGCACCCTATTTTCCATTCTGGGCCCGAAGATTTTGGGTCAGGCAACAACTGTCCTATTTGCAGGGGTCCTGGCTAGGCTACAAGGGCTGCCAGGAGCAGGTGTTGACTTCACTGCCATCCTGCGCATCCTTGGCATGCTGGGGGTTGTCTATCTGGCCAGCACTTTGTTCGGATTCATCCAGCAAATTGTCATGGTAAATGTATCTCAAAAGACTGTGTATAAAATGAGAAAAGACATTAACCACAAACTGGCGAGACTGCCTTTACACTACTACGACAGTGCGTCACACGGTGACACACTGAGCAGGTTCACCAACGATGTAGATGTGATCAGCCAGAGTCTTCAACAGAGCGTGATCCAGATGATGTCCTCGCTAATTACGATCATTGGTGTTACAATAATGATGCTGACTATCAGTCCCACTCTCACCTTGCTAACAGCAGGAATGCTGCCCCTAAGTGCAGGTATCAGCGCTTTTGTTGCTTCCCGGTCCCAGAAGTTCTTTGTGAGGCAGCAGAACATTCTTGGCGAGCTCAACGGACATATTGAAGAGACTTTTTCAGGCCACACCATTGTCAAAGCCTATGGCTTGGAGGCTGAGGCTGAGTCGGCTTTCAGGACGATCAACGACGAGCTCTATGAAAATGGGTGGAAAGCACAGTTTGTGTCAGGGACAATTATGCCTCTGATTCGCTTTGTAGGCAATCTGGGTTATGTAGTGATTGCGGTAGTAGGCGGTGTTTTTGTTACTCGAGGGAGCATGACAATCGGCAACGTTCAGGCATTCATGCAGTACTCGCGGCAGTTCGGCATGCCGATTACCCAAGTCGCCAGCATCGTCAATGTTCTCCAGTCCACTGTTGCAGCTGCAGAGCGTGTTTTTGAGCTCCTGGATGAAAAGGAGGAAGCCGCCGACAGCCCTGATGCAAAAGATATAATGCAACCGGCAGGACGAATTAGACTTACAGATGTCAGCTTTGGTTACAATGCGGACGAGTATGTGATTAAGAATCTCAATCTGGCCGTAGAACCTGGACAACTGATTGCAATTGTGGGTCCTACCGGCGCAGGAAAGACTACCCTGGTGAACTTGCTGATGCGGTTTTACGATGTCGGGCAGGGTGTTATTACCTTTGACGGCCATGACATTCGTGAGCTTAAACGAAGCAGCCTGCGTACCATGTTTGGCATGGTTTTGCAGGATACCTGGTTATTTGAAGGAACAATCAGAGACAACATTGCTTACGGTCGGGAAGGTGTTTCTGATGAGGAAGTTGTTGCGGCTGCCCAGGCAGCCCATGTAGATCATTTTATCCGCACCTTGCCCAATGGATATGATACTGTCCTAACCGATGATGCCTCCAGCATCTCCCAGGGTCAAAGGCAGCTTCTGACCATTGCCAGGGCGATTTTGGCTGACCCTGCCGTGCTGATTCTTGATGAAGCCACCAGTTCAGTCGATACTAGAACAGAGCGCTTGATTCAAGAGGCTATGGCCCGACTGATGGAAGGACGCACCAGCTTTGTGATAGCTCATCGTTTGTCCACGATTCTAGATGCAGATCGAATCCTGGTGATCAATGAAGGTGAGATTATTGAACAGGGAACCCACCAGGAGTTGATGGAGAAGAATGGTTTTTACGCAGAATTGTATAACAGTCAGTTTGTGTCAGCAACGGTTTAGAGATGAGGTGTGTTTGTGTCACGAGTAGTGATTGGCATGTCGGGCGGCGTTGATTCTTCGGTCGCAGCTTTGGTCCTTAAAGAAGCCGGTTATGATGTGATCGGTGTCTTTATGAAGAACTGGGACGATCGGGATGAAACGGGCTCCTGCACTGCCGATGCAGATTACGATGATGTCAGGCGTGTCTGCGATCAAATTGGAATTCCCTATTACACAGTAAATTTTGAACGGGAGTACTGGGATCGGGTTTTTGTCTACTTCCTCGAAGAATATACCAAGGGTCGCACCCCCAATCCAGATGTGATGTGCAACAAGGAGATCAAGTTCAAGGCCTTCCTGGAAAAGGCCATGCACTTGGAGGCAGACTTTCTGGCAACCGGTCACTATGCCCAGATCGGGAAAAAGTCGGACAGATTTACTCTCTTGAGGGGCCAAGACCAGAACAAAGATCAATCGTACTTCCTTTATACTCTGGGTCAGAAGCAGCTTGCAAAAGCACTCTTTCCCATTGGACATATGACCAAGCAGGAAGTAAGGGAAAGGGCTATGAAAGCAAATTTGGCCACCGCCCACAAGAGGGACAGTACAGGGATTTGCTTTATTGGCGAAAGGGATTTTAAGGATTTCCTATCCCAATACCTGCCTGCCCAGCCTGGTGAAATTCGCACCCTTGACGGAGAGCTCAAGGGGCAGCATGACGGATTGATGTACCATACAATAGGTCAGCGCAAGGGCTTAGGCATTGGCGGTGCAGGCGAACCATGGTTTGTTGTGGGCAAGGATCTTTCCACGAACACCCTCTTGGTAGCGCAGGGACATCAGCATCCTGCACTCTACACAGAAGGTCTCAGGGCCCTTGATTTGAGCTGGGTGGCAGGGGAGGCACCTGCCACAAGTTTTGAATGTACTGCCAAGTTCCGCTACCGACAGGCAGATCAGAAGGTTACGGTTCAAATTACGGATACAGGTGCTGAGGTAGAGTTTCACCAGAAGCAAAGGGCGATTACACCTGGACAGGCGGTGGTTTTCTACGAGGGACCCATCTGCCTGGGCGGCGGAACTATTGAAGAGACTTGGGGGTAACTATGATGCTGGTGGGCACATTGTACGTGCAAGTCTACATTCCGGGAGCGTCATCTTTGAAGGAAAAACGGCGGATAGTCAAGAGCATGATAACCAAGGTCCAAAATCGGTTTAATGTCTCCATAGCGGAGTTGGAAAGTGAAAATGTGTGGCAGAGAGCTGCCATAGGCATAGCCATGGTTGGGGACAGCCGTGACCACGTGGAGCGGCAGCTTCAGTTTGTAATGAATTTTTTAGATTCGGAGCCGCGTTGGGAAGTAATTAAGATAGTGCAGGAATGGAATTAAAGGATTTAGCATGCTTGTGAGGAAATTGGTATATGACAGGGGGGGCGAAGATGAACGAGAAAATTGCGATCATGACAGACAGCACCAGCGATATTCCAAAGGATGTCGTAGAGAAATATGGTATTCAGGTTGTTCCGCTGAGAATTCTGTATCAAGATAAGGAATACAGAGATCAGGTGGACATTAGTTCGGAGGAAGTGTATGACCGGTTGTCTACGGAGGTGCCGAGCACATCGCTGCCATCACCAGGCGATGTGTTGGAACTGTGGGAACGTCTCAAGCAGGAGGGTTTTACCCATGTGCTGGCTATCCATATTTCCTCGGGGTTAAGCGGAACAATGCAGTTGATTGAGAATCTGTCACATCAGGTTGATGATTTGGTTATCAAGGTTATAGACTCAAAGAACATCTCGATGGGTTTAGGCTACACAGTGATTGAGGCTGCACGCCAAGCGGCCCAGAATGCCAGTTTTGAGTCGCTATGCGCCTATGTTCAGGATTCCTTGGCGAAGATGAAAGTCTATTTCGTACTGGAGACCTTAGAGTACCTGACCAAAGGGGGGAGAATCGGGAAAGTTGCAGGTACTTTGGGCCAAATGCTTAACCTCAAGCCGATTATTACAGTTAATCAAGACGGCGTCTATACTACCCATGCCAAGGTGCGGGGACGAAAAAAATCTATTGAACGCCTCTTTGAGATAGTAAAATCGCATTTAGCCAAACCCATGCATAATGTGGCTGTCTGTCACGGTGCCGCTCTGGAAGAAGCCCAAGAACTGATCGAACGAATCAAACAACATGGCAGTGTTGGCGAAGTGCTGATGAGTCATGTTAGTCCTGTGATTGGTGTGCACACAGGTCCCGGAACACTAGGATTCGTGGTCTACCAGACAGACTAGGACAACTAAAGGAGGTACATTGGTTAATGGCAGAGAAAGCATCGTTGAGATTGGAGGCAGTACTTAAGCGACCTAGTACTCGTTTTAATTTAGCTGCAGCCCAATTAGCAGAAGCGGCAGTAAAGAGAGGAGAAGGCAGGTTTTCTTCTACGGGCGCACTTTCCACAACAACGGGAAAATATACTGGCCGGTCACCAAAGGATAAGTTCATTGTCAAAGATGATCTCACCCGAGATACGGTGGCATGGGGTTCTGTTAACGTTCCCATCAGTGAGGAACGGTTTCATAACATCTTGCGGATGACAGTGGATTATCTGGAAGAGCTGGACGAGCTGTTCGTGTTTGATGGTTATGTGGGGGCAGATCCCGACTATCAGATGCCTTTGCGAGTGATCAACCAGTTTGCCTGGCAAAACCTGTTTGCGCGCCAGCTGTTTATTCGCCCTTCACGCGATGCACTTAAATCACATCAGCCTCAGTTCACGGTAATTGCTGTCCCCGGATTGACAGCAAATCCAGAGCGGGATGGCACCAATTCAGAGGCCTTCGTTATTGTTTCTTTCAAGGAAAGGGTCGTGCTGATCGGGGGCACAGCCTACGCGGGGGAGATTAAAAAGTCAATCTTTTCGGTAATGAACTACTTGCTGCCTGCCAAGGGTGTCCTTCCCATGCACTGTTCAGCCAATGTGGGCGAGGACGGCAGAACCGCACTATTTTTTGGTCTTTCGGGAACAGGCAAGACCACCCTTTCGGCTGATCCTAAGCGACGCTTGGTTGGCGACGACGAACATGGCTGGACGACGAAAGGCATTTTCAACCTTGAAGGCGGCTGTTATGCAAAGTGCATTAATTTGTCCCGTGAACACGAGCCGCAGATTTGGGACGCCATTCAGTTCGGGTCTGTGTTAGAAAATGTAGTTCTCGATCCACTGGAGCACATTGCGGACTATAGTGATGGCTCTCTAACCGAAAACACAAGGTGTGCTTACCCGCTGGATTATATTCCCGGTCGAGTTGATCCTAGCCTGGCAGGCCATCCTAAGGCCGTTGTCTTCTTGACGGCAGATGCCTTTGGGGTTTTGCCGCCCATCAGCATCTTGGAAGATGAGCAAATCATGTATCATTTCATTTCCGGCTACACCAGCAAGCTGGCAGGCACCGAACGGGGCATCCAGCAGCCGGAAGCGACTTTTTCCGCCTGTTTTGGCGAACCCTTTCTGCCGCTCAGCCCCCTAGCTTATGCGGAGATGCTCAAAGACCGCGTTAATCAGTATGGATCTAAGGTATTTCTGATTAATACTGGCTGGTCAGGGGGACCCTACGGCATCGGCGAGAGGATTGCGCTTAGATATACCAGACAAATGGTGACTATGGCTCTCTCTGGAGAGTTGGATGAGGTAGAGACAAGGGTTGATCCTGTCTTTGGTCTTAAGGTGCCCGAAAGCTGTCCGGGAGTACCAGAGGAGATCTTAGATCCGAAAAAAACCTGGGCTGATCCAGAGGGCTATGATGCCAAGGCCCGGGAACTGGCAGTCTCTTTTGCTGACAACTTTAAGAAAAAATATGCCGATTTGGCCCCTGAGGTGCGCAAAGCCGGCCCAACTATTGATTAAAGCAGGTGCAGAGCAGCTTATTAATGCTGCTCTGCCCTTCGTTGAGGTGGAGTATGTTTAAGGTAATCGTAGATGCAGATGCATGCCCCCGTGCCTGTCTGCAAGTGCTGCAGAGGCAGAAAAAGACTTGGAAATACAGGCTGCTTACCGTTGCTTCTGTTGACCATCGCATTGATCACGCTGATCATATTGTGGTAGGCAAGGGGCAAGATGCGGCGGACTTGGCAGTGGTTAACAACACCAGCCGAGGTGACATTGTGGTGACCCAGGACTGGGGATTAGCTGCGCTGGTTTTGGGGAAGGGTGCCTTTGCTATTTCACCTTCCGGCCGCATTTTTTCCGAGGATAATATCGACTTTTTACTGGAAGAACGCTCTCTTAAAGCAAAATTCCGCAGAGCGGGCGGTCGTACAAAGGGTCCTTCTGCACGTACCAGAGAGGATGACCGCAGATTCCAGGAGAGTTTCTTGCTGCTGGTGAAACGAGCTCGCACCGATACGCCAAATGAGAGTGAATTGACAGAATAATGAGGAGGATTTTTATGGCAGAACACCATTTTGCCGTCTTGGTAGATGGTGAGAACATTTCACCGCGGTTTTTAGGGCCAATTTTGGCTGAAATAAATCGTTCGGGTGAAATTATATTAACAAGAGTTTACGGAGATTGGACCCAACCGCATATGACAGGTTGGAAAGATCTTTTACAGGCTTATCCAGTTAGACCTATTCAACAGTTCCGTTATGGGGAAAACGCCAGTGATGGAGCACTAATTATGGACGCGATTGAAATTGTGTCTACGAACCGCAATCCAGTCAATGCGTTTTGCATTGTGTCCAGTGACAGTGATTTTTACAGTCTGGCTTTGCGCCTGCGGGAACACGGCATGTATGTAACTGGAATTGGCCGCCAAGGTACAAAGAGCATTCTAGTTCGCTCCTGCAACCGCTTTATTTATCTGGAAAACCTCGGTTTTTCCACGAGTTCTAAGGCGAAGGAAGAAGAGGAGGAGCAAACCCCCTCCCTAGGCAAGGTTCCGGTGGAGGATATCGTGCGTAGGGCCTATGAAGCCAGTGAAGAAGATAGTGATGGATGGCTGCTCCTAGCCCATCTCGGGCAGGCAATCCGCCGAGAACGCTCTGATTTTGACCCCCGGAGCTACAATTACACTAATTTGCTAGACATTTTGCGTTCCTATCCAGATTTGTTTGAAGTGCGGAGCAATGGAAAAACTCCGCCGATATACTGGATGCGGTTAATACCCGAGCAGGAAGGGCCTGTTACGCTCAAGGGTGTTATTAAGCGCTTTATGTCTAATTACGGTTTCATCCGGGCTGACAAAGGAGATTACTTTTTCACCAAAGCTAATTTACCTGCGGAGCAAAGGAACATGCATTTGAGACCAGGTACGAAGGTGGAGTTTGTGGAAATCAAGGCCCCAGATCCAACTGGGGAAACATCTGCTGAGAAAAATGGGCGGGCCCGCAGCGTTACAGTGCTCAGCTAACGGGGGAATGAATATGCGCCTGATTTTGCTGTGTGACGCCTCCCAGCCCGAAAAGGCAGCTCCGATTTGCCGCAGAACCGGGTTAGGGGTGGAAATCCAGTCTTTTTCCAATCCAGAATATCCCCAGCAAAATCCAGATGGGCCCCAGCTGCATCAGGCACTGTATGAGTCTGTCTACCCCCGGGCTTTGCATGGACCATTTGGTGATCTTAGTCCAGGCAGTTGTGATGCTTTGATTCGCCAAGTGACACGGGAGCGCTTTGAGTTTGCCTACACCTGGGCCCGTACGCTAGGGGCAGAGCACGTGGTTTTCCATCACGGCTACGTCCCTAACACCAACACCTACCAAGGTTGGCTGCGGCGGAGCGTTCAGTTCTGGGAGGAATTTCTATCATCAAAAGGCTCAGAGATAACGTTTTATGTTGAAAACCTTTTGGAAACTGACTCCAAGCTGATCGGCGATGTTTTAAGGGCGGTAGGTCACCCTAATCTGAAAGCCTGCTTAGATGTGGGCCATGCCTTTTGCCACGGGAAGGTGCAGGTATCAGAGTGGATAGAAGATCTCGGTGATCTAATTGGCTATGTTCATTTCCACGACAACCTCGGAGACAGGGATGCCCACTTATCTTTAGGGGAAGGGCGGCTACCATTGGATCAAATCTGCTACAGCCTGGAACAAAGGGCACCCGATGCTGTTTGGGCCCTCGAAGTAGGTCCGGAGAACCTGGAGGACTCCTTGTTCTGGCTGGAAACACACGGTTACAGGTCCTAATGGAGTTGAAAGATGATTTATCAAGTTCAGAAAGCAGACTTTGCAGCTGCGCTTAAAATTGTGGACTGGAATTATCCAGTCCCGTATCACGTCTATAATCTTCATGGTTCGGCCGCGGCCCTCCATCGCTTAGTACAAGGTCCATACTATTCTGTTTTTTTAGGCGGCCAGCTGATCGGTTTCTTCTGTTACGGGGAAGCAGCTCAGCTTAAAGGCAAGAAGGATCATGATCTATATCAGGACGAGGAGTATTTAGATGTGGGTCTGGGCATGCATCCTTCCTGGTGCGGAAAGGGTCATGGACAGGCTTTCGTTTGCGCCTGCCTGCTTTTTGCCAGGCAACAGGCCTGGGGTAAAGGTTTCAGACTCACGGTGGCATCGAATAATCACAGAGCGCGCAAAGTCTATACCCGCCTCGGCTTTCAGCCGGTGGGCTGCATCCCCTGGGATTTAGAGTCTAATTCTCATTTTGAGGTAATGTCTCTCGATACTTTCGTGCCAGTTCCAGAAGTTGCTCTGGCTGATTAAGGGCGGGCTCATCCAACACCCTGTCCAACAGGTGCTGGAGTATTGCCCCTACTAGCGGCCCAGGTTCGAGCCTGAGAAACTCCATAAGATCATTGCCATCAACACATAAGTCTTTGATTGACAAGGCCTGCTCCTGCCCTAGGATATCATTAAATCTAGCCTCCAGGGATTGCCCAAGGGCAATAATCCGGCGCGGACCCACATCCATGCCGGCCATATCTGCCTGGCGAAGTTTGACCAGCTCAAAGGCGGTTTCATAGCCTACCTGCGCCAGAAAACGGCGTATCTCCTTGTCGGAGGAGTGGGGATGGATCCCAAACATGTGGTGGGTGATGAGGGTTGAGACTTTCTGTACCAATTGATTGTCGGCCCGGAGGCGCTTGAGGATCCTTTCGGCCCATTGAGCGCTGATTTGGGCGTGTTCCCGCCCTAGAGTCTTGATTTTGCCCACATCATGCAGCAAAGCGGCCCAGCGCAGCTGTAGGACAGGCGGGGCAAAATGGGCTGCGGTCATAGCATGACCGAGCAGATCGTATGGATGGCTGGAACCTGGCGATACTTGGTGACCTGCAGACAGTTCGGGCAGAATCTGTTCCATTAACCCGCCGGTATAGAGGGTTTGCAGTCCCTGGAAAAGTTCCCTTCCTAAGAGTGTTTTGTTCAGCTCAGTGAATATTCTCTCTGGGCTGACGTTTGTAATCAACCGGGCTAATCCTGGCAGGGTCAGCCTGGTTTTCTTTTCGATTCTAAATCCTAAGGTTGACTGGAAGCGAACTAGACGAAGCATGCGCAGAGGATCTTCCTGGAAACGTGAGGCAGGATCACCTACAGTGACCAGAATTTTCCTCCTGAGGTGTTTACGTCCAAAGTAGGGGTCGATGATCCGCTTGGTTTGAGGTTCATAAGCCAGGGCATTGATGGTAAAATCGCGTCTGCCCAGATCATCTTGGAGTTGGTCGGTAAGGGTAACATAATCAGGGTGTCGCCCATCGCTATATGGTCCGTCCCTGCGCATAGTGGTAATCTCGATGGCAGCACCTTCCAGCAGTACAGTTATAGTGCCGAATTCTTTGCCTGTCGGGATGGTGCGATCGAAGATGTTTTGGATTTGTTCAGGCGCGGCGTCCGTTGTAATGTCCCAGTCGGTTGGTTTGAGGCCCAAAAGACTGTCTCGGACCGCTCCGCCTACCAAGTAGGCCTGGAAGCCGGAGCTTGACAAAATCTCACACGCTCTTTTTATTAACGGGGGAACGATAATCTGCATTGCCAATCCTCCTTAGGGTACAGTGCTAATTTC
This sequence comes from Bacillota bacterium, assembly GCA_012520315.1. GTDB lineage: Bacteria > Bacillota > Limnochordia > Darwinibacteriales > Darwinibacteriaceae > UBA5420. The sequence goes on from JAAYOM010000124.1 coordinate 49,315, forward strand.
GCCATATCCCTGTCCTTTTCCTATAATGCGAAGGAATGTAACCATTTGTGGGGAATTGTATGCAGAGAGGGGGTGTTTGGGTGCAAGAACCGATTTCTGTCGAGTTTGGGAACTTAGTTGAAGCCACATTTCTCGAGCGCCCCAATCGATTTATTGTTCTCTGTCGCATTAATCACAGCGGCGAAAAAGCAGAAGCCCACCTTGCAGATCCCGGACGCTTGAAAGAGCTCTTGCTGCCGGGTGCCCAAATCTACTTGCGCTACGCCTTTAGGCCGGGACGCAAGACGAAGTGGTCTGTCATGTTGGTGTTGGCTCCCGACGGTGTAACTCTAGTATCCCTGCAAGCAACGATGGCAAATCGTTTAGCCGGCAGGGCGCTGGCAGCGAAAGTCATACCCGAACTGGCAGATTGGAAAGTCATTCGGGCTGAATATACCTTGGGCAGCTCCCGCTGGGATTTTTACCTAAAAGACGGCGACAGGCAGCTGCTATTAGAGGTGAAGAGCTGCACTTTGGTTGCAGAGGGTATTGCCATGTTTCCCGACGCGGTTACTGAACGGGGCAGGCGGCATGTCCAGGAACTGACAAGGCTGAAGGAAGCAGGAGAGTTCGAAACCGCAGTGCTCTTTGTAGTCCAACGGGCCGACAGCGAAAGGTTCAGACCGGCCGCCCACATCGATCCTGCCTTTGCCGAGGCTTTGCAGAACGCATATGACCGGGGGGTCAAAGTAATGGTGTACAATGCCTGCGTTGACTTGAACGGCATACGTTGGGGAAAAAGACTTCTGATCGATTTTTCCAAGGAGGTTGGCTATGGTTTCCACCATCTTTACGCAGACTAATATTGCTGTAATCTGGGATTTTGACAAAACCTTGATTCCAAGTTACATGCAAGAGCCCTTGTTTAAACATTATAATGTTGACGGACGCACTTTCTGGCGCGAGGTAAACTCACTGCCCAAACATCTGACGCGCAATGGACAAGAAATGGTAGCCGAGGACAGCATTTATTTGAACCACATCTTAACCTATGTTCGGGCTGGAATCTTCAAGGGACTGAATAACAAACTGTTACGTGAACTAGGTAGTCAGCTGGATTTTTATCCGGGACTGCCGGAATTTTTCCAGGCTGTAAAAGACCATGTAGCAAGAAATCCTGTATTCAGCAAGTACGATATCAAAGTCGAGCACTATATAGTCAGCACAGGGCTCAGGCAGATGATTCTGGGAAGCAAGATCGCTGAATACACAGATGGAATCTGGGCCTGTGAGTTTGTAGAAAAAAGGCTGCCGCCGGGATATTTAAAACACGGCATACCGGAACAAGAAGAGGACGAAGTCACAATTCAGGATATCAGCTATATAATCGACAACACAACTAAGACCCGGGCCCTGTTTGAGATTAACAAAGGTGTAAACAAGATTAGGGAAATAGATGTCAACACAAATATTCCGCGCGAGGATCGCAGAATTCCATTCCAAAACATGATTTATATAGCTGATGGTCCGAGCGACATTCCTGTTTTTTCTCTTGTGAATCAAAACGGGGGAAGAACTTTTGGAGTCTATGCCAAAGGATCGAAGGAAGAATTCGCCCAAGTTAACGAGCTTCAGAAACAAGGCCGGGTTCATTCCTTTGGCGAAGCCAACTACGAGCCTAATACACAGACCTATATGTGGATTATGAATGCGGTGGACGAGATTGCAGGTTCTATTGTAAAAAACCGAGAGTGGCTGCTGAAAAATAGAACCGGCGAGTCTCCGCGACACCTAAACGAACAGGGGGAATAGGGGTGAAAAACCTTCTAGAACAGTGGGGTCCCCAGTTTGCCTCAGCTGTGCCTCAGCCTTTAAGGGACGGGGTGTGGCAGCTGAAACTGGATACTCAATCCTATATTCTCAAGCGCAGGTCAAATCGTACACGAGTTGGGGAAGAGTATAGGTTACTGCAGTGGCTGGCCGAACATGGACAGCCCATTTCGCAACTGATCTGTACCAGGGCAGGAGTCCCCTGGGCAGAACAGCAAGGATCATTTTATGTGCTCTATCCATACTTGACTGGAACGCCAGGCGATGAGCTTGATTTGTTTGGACAGTCACTGGCTGGGGAGATGGGTTCTGCCTTGGCCAGGCTGCATCAGGCTTTGGCCGCTTATGGGGCGAGTCACGAGTTTCCAGACTTCAATCTGTTCAACAAAGTGTCGAGCTATGCATGGCCAGCGGTGCAAGGCTATTCCTCAGTGAAGTTTTCTGATCGCCTGCAGGGAATCCAACATGCCATCAGTGCCCATCTTGTAAATCCCTACGAGGCTCTGCCCCGTCAACTGATTCACAGAGATTTTCACCCTGGCAATCTCCTCTTCACACAGGGAGAGCTTGCGGGAATCCTGGACTTTGATCGTGTGCGAATTGGCATTCGCCTTTTTGATCTGTGCTATCTGGCTACGGCTGTGTTGAGCAGCAGTTTCGGAGATCCCAAGAAACGAGAAGAGTGGCCTGGCTTTGTTAGGGAAATGATTAGTGGTTATGGCAGCGTGGAAAAACTGGAGAGAACTGAAAGCTACGTATTTCTGTACGTCATTTACTTGATTCAGCTTCTTTTCACCGCTTATTATCTAGACGAAGGAAACACGAAGTTGGCCGATTCTAATCTGGCAGTGCTCTTTTGGATTCATGATCAGCATGACTATTTGGAGCCCCTGATTGAAAAAGCAGTAGGGGAAAGCAGGGGCGTTGACAGGTGAAGAGGGGAGAAGAGTTGGAAGTTTTACTAAGTGAAATCGTGCAGGGGCAGCTCATTGCCGGTACTCTAAGCAAACCTCGCAGCAAGGACACCCCTTACCACAAGGTCTCAGTGCGCCCGTTGAAGCTCGGGGAGCGTGTGGTCTGTCAACTAACCTATCATTACCCCCATAAGGTAATCCATGAAAATCTGCCCTTTCAGGAGACAAGTCGGCGGATTGACGAGCTTCTGAAGGGAGTTTTTCGGCAAGGCCACTTCTTTACTGTACTGGCCGACTGGCAGGTCTTGGTGAGTAAAAGAGGTGTCTTGAAAGTGCTGCGGCGCACACCTTCCCGCACCGAACAAGACCTAGACTTGAAGCATAACAGATCTAAACAGCATATTTTGCAGGAAGGGACTCCCTATCCCTTCCTGGTTGAGCTGGGAGTTATGAACTCTGTCGGCAAAGTCTTGGCCAAGCGTTATCATAAGTTCCGGCAGCTGAACAGGTACTTAGAAGTCATCGAAGATTGTCTACCCCATCTGCAGCATAACCAGGGGCGCCCTTTGCAGATCGTTGATTTTGGCAGCGGCAAAGCCTATCTTACCTTCGCGCTGTACCACTACTTGGTGGAGCATCTGAAGCTGAATGTGCGAATTATAGGTTTGGATCTCAAAGAAGATGTAGTGGATTTTTGCAATAAAACGGCTGCCAGACTCAACTTTGAACACCTGCAGTTCCACCACCAGGACATTAAGGACTTTCATGCCCAGGGTCAGATCGATGTTGTGGTGTCGCTGCACGCTTGCGATGTGGCAACTGACTATGCGTTGGCCCAGGCGGTAAAATGGGGTGCCAAAGTGATCCTTGCCGTCCCCTGCTGCCAGCATGAAGTGCTGAGGCAGTTAGACCAAAGACCCAACCCCGTGCTCTTGGAGCATGGGATACTAAAAGAGAGGGTGGCGGCCTTGATAACAGATGCTGCCAGGGCCAAACTGTTAGAGACGGAAGGTTATACGGTGCAGGTTATGGAGTTCATTGATCTGGAGCATACCCCGAAGAACTTACTGATTCGTGCCTTTCTGGAAGCTCAGAACCGGGGGGTCAATGCCCGCAAGGAATACTTTCAGTTCAAGGAGTTTTGGGGCATTGCACCAACCCTAGAGCGTCTTTTGGCCGAGGACAGTTGACAGTGGCTGTGGTTGTGCTAAAGTGGATTAGAAGGAAACAATAGGAGAGGATATGCTGATGGATACGAACACGAACGTCCCATCTAACTTTATAAGAGATATCATCGATGAGGACTTGGCAAGCGGCAAACACAAGGCCGTTGTTACACGCTTTCCGCCTGAACCCAATGGCTATCTGCATATTGGACATGCCAAATCGATTTGCTTGAATTTTGGCATTGCTAAGGACTATAATGGCACTTGTCATCTGCGCTTTGATGACACAAACCCGGAGAAAGAAGAGACAGAGTATATCGAGAGCATTATGGAGGATGTGCACTGGCTCGGTTTCGACTGGGGCGACCATCTGTACTTCGCTTCAGACTACTTCGAGCAACTCTACAACTTCGCGGTGGAGTTGATTAAACAGGGCAAAGCTTATGTCTGTGATTTGAGTCCCGAAGAGATTCGCGCCTATCGCGGCACTTTGACTGAACCTGGAAAAGACAGCCCCTATCGCGATCGTTCTGTGGAAGAAAACTTGGATCTCTTTGAGAGAATGAAGGCAGGGGAGTTTGAAGAAGGAAGCCGGGTCTTGAGGGCTAAAATCGATATGACCTCACCCAACATTGTGATGCGGGATCCTACATTATATAGAATCCGCAAGGTTGCTCATCACCGTACCGGCGACGAGTGGTGCATCTACCCCATGTACGATTTCACCCATTGTCTTTCCGACGCCATTGAGAACATTACCCACTCCATTTGCACTTTGGAATTTGAGAATAACCGGGCCCTTTATGACTGGATTTTAGAGCAGGTCTATCCTGAGCCCCATCCCCAGCAGATTGAGTTTGCACGCTTGAGTTTGACTTATACGATGATGAGCAAGCGAAAACTTCTGCAGCTGGTGGAACAGGGAGTTGTAACGGGTTGGGATGATCCGCGCATGCCGACACTTTCAGGGTTGCGCAGACGCGGTTATACCCCTGCCGCCATCAGAGATTTTGCAGAACGGATCGGTGTATCCAAGGCGAACAGCACTGTTGATCATGCGTTTTTAGAGCATTGCCTGCGGGAAGACTTGAATAAGACCTCCCCGCGCACTATGGGCGTTTTACGTCCCTTAAAGGTAGTAATTGAAAACTATCCAGAAGGTCAAGTAGAGTATCTTGAGGCTTTGAACAATCCTCAGGATCCGGATTCTGGCACTCGCCTAATCCCCTTTGGCCGTGAGATCTACATTGAACAAGAAGACTTTATGATCGATCCTCCGAAAAAGTTCTTCCGTCTTGCTCCAGGGCGCGAGGTGCGCTTGCGTTTTGCGTACTTTATAACCTGCACTGAAGTGATCAAGGACGATGAGGGCAACATCATAGAACTGCGGGCGACCTATGATCCTGAGACCAAGGGCGGATCTGCACCTGATGGACGCAAGGTTAAGGCCACATTGCATTGGGTTGCGGCTGAACATTCCCTCCCCGCTGAAGTGCGCCTCTACGACCACCTCTTTAAGGTAGAAGACCCCAGTGTCGGGGATCTGGAGGACAACTTGAATCCAGATTCTTTAGTGGTGCTGACCGATTCCAGAGTTGAGCTGAATCTCAAGGATGTTAAACCGGGAGATAAGTTTCAGTTCGAACGCCAAGGCTATTTCTGTGTTGATCTTGATTCAAAACCAGATCGATTGGTCTTCAATCGAACAGTACCCTTGCGGGACACCTGGTCAAAGGTGAAAGGCAAGTAATGGCAGAGAGAAGGCCCACGGTTCAACCGAACTGTGGGCACTTTTTTAGGCGTATTTTTCCTGTAAGCCTCGTTGTACTTCTAATGCATATTCTTGTGCGCCAAAGAGCGAAAGGTCACGATAGTTGCCGCATTGGACGGCACTGCGGGCGGGAACACTGTCAGCTTGCAGCACTTTGGTTAAAGCGCTAATCAAGGCTTCGGCCACTTCAGCCTCCGGGGCTTCGCCCAGGCGGATTAAGTAAAACCCTGTACGACAGCCCATGGGCGAAAGATCAATAATGTCTGTCAGCTCTTCCCGCAGATACCCCGCCAAGAGGTGTTCTAAGGCGTGGACTGCCCCCGTGGGCATAATGTTTTCATTCGGCTGGGTAAAGCGAAGATCATACTTCGTAATCACATCGCCTCCCGGCGTTGTAAACACTTCTGCCTGGCGTATATAGGGCGCCTGAACTTTGGTATGATCGAGGGAGAAACTCTCGACTTTAATCGTGGTCATAAAGCCACCTCCATTGTTTTAGTCCAACCCTTTCCTGAATATACATGGGAGGAAAGGGGGGCGAACTGTGTCTCGATGCTGGTTTTTAGTGTTACACAAGCGCCAGATCTGCTATGTGCTGTTGGCTCTGGGCTTGGTGGTGCTGCTGTCTATCTACAGCTCATATCCTCTTGGCATGCATACCCTCAGCCTAATCGACCAAGACGTCATTTTTGATGTAATGCTTGACCCAGGACATGGGGGAATTGACCCTGGTGCCATTGGGGCAGGCGACATCTATGAGAAGCATTATGTCCTTGACATAGTGCTGCAAATGGCCGAAATTCTGCGTTCCCAGGGCCTAAGCGTCGGACTTACCAGGGACAGTGACCGTGATGTAAGTCACCTGGTCAGTGAAGGAACTCGCCATCGCAGAGATCTGCTCGGGCGTTTCAAGCTGATGAATCAAGCCCGTTTAGGAATGAGCGTTCATGCTAATGCCACCAAGAACAAAGAGGAATCAGGGGCCCTCGTATTTTACATGAAAGACAAGTACTTGGACGAAATCTATGCTACACTGGTCATAGAAGAGTTGGCTAAAGTGCAGGTGCTTAACGAATCTCGTCCCCTGCCCCGTACCACGCTCTTGCTGCCTAAGGCTAAACCGCCGGTGGTGCTGGTAGAGGTAGGATTTATGTCTAATCCTGCAGACCTCGAAAAACTCGGCGACCCTCGGTTTCGAACCAGTGTGGCTCATGCTCTCTGCGCAGGAATCATGCGCTTTCTAGAGTGGCGTGAAGGCGAGCAAAGTGAGTCTAGTCCTTAAGTAGGCTCAGGAGCTTGTGAATAACCTTGTTCAAGACGGGTATAACATCGAGAAGATACTGGTCGAAGTCATGGGGGGCAGTGTTATCTGCCTGATCAGAGATGGCCCGCATGATCAGGTGGGGGATCCTATTAATGCTTGCCACATGTGCGATGGCTGCACCCTCCATTTCGACACACATTGCGTCAGGAAAGTAAGTCAGAATCTCCTGTTTTTGTTCCAGGGAGCTGACGAACTGATCTCCTGAAACGATCAGCCCGCGGTGAATCCGTTCAGATGACAGTTCATCCCGTGCTGCCTGAGCAGCTGCCTCGAGCAAGTCATAATCCGCCTTGAAACTGCTCGTCTCCAGCCTGGGGATTACCCCCTTGGCATAGCCGAAATTGCGCACATCAAAGTCATGCTGAATCGACGTGGAGCCAAGGACTAAGTCGCCGATGCGAACTTGAGGGCTGAGTCCGCCGGCGACACCGCTGTTCAAAATGAAAGACGGCTGATAATGGTCAATCACAAATTGTGTTGCCAGCGCCGCATGTACTTTGCCAATTCCGCACCGGACAACAACGACCTTTTTGTTGCCGAACAGGCCGGTGTAAACAGGCATATCTTGAAGCAGGGAGCCTTCCTGGGATGCCGCAGTTAAGGATTGACTCAAACTTGCTACTTCTTCATCCATTGCTCCAATGATCGCAATGTGTCTATCCATACAGATCACCTCCCATCCAGTCTATCATAAAGGCTTTGCAGAGGGAAGGTAACCAAAGCTCCCTGTCGTATTCTTATATGATCGAAGTTTTATATCGAGGAGATGACCCAATCATGAAGCCATTAAATCTCAATTCTCATTACGCTGCATCTTTTGTAGACCAGAAAGAAGTGGATCAGTTAGCGCCCGCAATTAGACTGGCACATCAGCAGCTCCATGACGGTTCAGGTCCGGGAAGTGACTTTCTCGGCTGGTTAGACCTGCCTGTTAACTACAACCGGGGGGAGTTCAAGCGGGTTCAAGAGGCGGCTAAGCGCATTCAGGACAGCTCGGATGTTCTCATTGTGATAGGAATCGGCGGTTCTTACCTAGGTGCCCGCGCTGCTCTTGAGATGTTGACCCATTCCTTTTACAACATGTTGGATCCCCAGATTCGCAAGACTCCCAGGGTTTTCTTTGTGGGACATGCCATTAGCGACATTTACCTGCAAGATCTTTTGGAGTTAGTGAGAGATACTGATTTTTCCATCAATGTAATCTCAAAATCCGGGACGACCACCGAACCTGCCATAGCCTTCCGGGCATTTAAAACTGTTCTGGAAGAAAAGTACGGCACCGATGGTGCACGGGAGAGGATCTATGTAACAACAGATGCTAAGGAAGGAGCCCTGAGATCCATGGCTGAGGCACAGGGTTATACTTCCTTTGTCCTTCGCCATGATATTGGGGGGCGCTATTCCGTCTTGACTCCAGTTGGGATTTTGCCCATGGCGGTGGCGGGAATAGATGTTGATGCGGTAATGGCGGGGGCAGGTGCGGCCTTTGAATGGTTCCAGTCACCTGAAGTAGCAGAAAATCATGCCTATCAGTATGCCGCACTTAGGAACATTCTCTATCGCAAGGGAAAGACCACGGAAATTCTAGCGAACTATGAGCCTTCGTTACAATATTTTAGTGAGTGGTGGAAACAGCTGTTTGGCGAGAGCGAAGGGAAGGATCAGAAGGGGATCTTTCCAGCTAGCGTAAACTTTACCACGGACTTGCATTCCATGGGACAGTTTATTCAAGACGGAACCCGCAATATCTTCGCCACCACCCTCTGGATAAACGAGATAGAGAAGCAATATGAAATTCCCACCAGTGCGGACGATGGGGACGGTTTGAACTATCTAGCCGGGAAAACACTGGGCTATGTAAATCGCCGAGCTTTCCAAGGGACTATTTTGGCCCATACAGATGGAGGAGTGCCCAATCTTGTGCTGGAGGTTCCAGCGATCAATCCTTTCTACTTTGGATCACTGGTCTACTTTTTTGAAAAGGCCTGTGCCATCAGTGGCTATCTCTTGGGGGTAAACCCCTTTGATCAGCCCGGTGTAGAGGATTACAAGGCAAACATGTTCGCTCTTCTGGGCAAGCCTGGTTTTGAATCCCGGCAAAAAGAGCTGCAACAAAGGCTAAAGTAGGAGGGTTGGCATGAAACAAAGGCTTTATCCCTTGACATTTCATCCTATTTACAAAGAGAAACTATGGGGTGGCAGGAGATTTCAGGAAATTTTAGGCCGAGAGCTGCCTGACGGCCTGATCGGAGAGAGCTGGGATGTGGCTGCCCATCCCAATGGAACCAGCGTAGTTGATCAAGGCCCTTTGGCCGGAGCAGATCTCTCGCGTTTGATGTTGGACTACGGACACGATTTGGCAGATGGGGACAGATTTCCCCTACTACTGAAACTCATCGACGCCCAGCAGGATCTTTCTGTTCAGGTTCACCCGGATGATGCTTATGTCAAGCAATTCACCAATGAACGCTGGGGCAAGACGGAGTTGTGGTACATCATTCACAGTGAGCCTGGCGCCTGGATCATTTGGGGTCTGCGGCCGGGTGTGACCAGGCGCGAGTTTGCCCAGGCAGTGGAGTCGGGAGGAGAGGCAATCTTGGCTTGCCTCAATAAAGTGCCTGTGAGGCCAGGTGAGATCTATCCCATCTCTGCGGGATTAGTCCATGCCCTAGGGGCAGGAGTTGTTGTGGCGGAAATCCAGCAGAATTCCGATACCACCTTTCGTGTCTACGACTGGGATCGGGTAGATGACCAGGGCAGGGCCAGGGAACTCCATGTTGAACAGGCCTTGGCGACAATAGATTTTTCCGAGCAAGCCCTTGATCGGGAGTATCAGTTTGCCCGCTGTGCCGAGCACTTTAGTATGGAGGTACTGGAAAAACCCGAGAGACATGCGCTAGACCCGCAAAAAGGATTCCAGATCCTCACAAGCGTAAGAGGCGCAGCGGAGATCGCCTGGAGCGGGGGAGTTACCAATCTAACTGCAGGACAGTCCTGCTTAGTGCCTGCCTCGTTGGATGCTTGCCATGTGAGCGCTGAAGGTGCAGTGCTGTGCTGTACCAGTGCCAAAGCGGATTAAGGCCATGTTATGCCAGCATGTCTTGATTCTTCTGCCGCTGATTGTGGCCGCAGTAGAACTCATCAGCCCTTTCTTCCCTTTGGCAGGTCACAGGATCTGCCTGGTTTTGCTGGGTGCAGTCTTCCTGATCGTGCCCAAAAAATGTGGATTGGGAAACTGGCGAAACGTGCTGGCCTCTGCGCTGCTAAGTGGGGGCGGCGCAGTTGCCACCTACCTTTTGGCAAATAGCTTGAGCCTAGGACCCCTTATAGCTTCAGCAGCTGTGGGGCTGGCTGCCGCGGTATTTCTCGCAGAACAGCAGCAACTCGTAGTATATTTAGGAACATTTGTGGGAATGACCTCCACACTTCATTTTCCTTCCATCATCCTTGTTGCCGCAGCAGGATTGATCGGGGGCGTCCTCTGGGAAGTACTTAATGAAGCCTGGAATGGAGTTGGGGGCCGGCTCGGCACACTGGCTGCCACAGCAGTCCTGGCAATACTCCTGACGTTTGGAGGTGGGCTGTAGTGCAACTTTTGACAGGAATTATCCTGGGCCTTTCTTGGGGATTTGCAGGGCACACTTTCCGGCAAAAGACCAAATTGTCTGCGGTGGCAGTGTCATCGCTGCTGACTTTGGCGGCTGCCCTGATTTTGCCCGGGATGTTTGTTGATGGTCCTTTGTTTGCTCTGATTTGCACCGCAGTTTCTTATGTCACAATGTCAAGTACTGAGCGGCTGAACAGGCTATGGGAGACTCTAATGGTGAGTGCAATCTGCGCATTGGTTGTTTTCTTCGGACAAAACCTGCTCGTTGGCATAGGAGGACGTCTCGGCACCTTTGCGGCTTTGTCTGTCTTGATCTTTACCGTCCCTAAAGCTCACAAACACCTGATAACCGGAAGGAGATAGGACGATGAAGAGAATTTTGCCATGCCTGGTACTAGTTCTGCTGCTGGGAGCAGCTGCAAGTCCTGTATCAGCACACAAGCTGCAGGTGGTTACAACCTTTTCTATCCTGCAGGACTTGGTGCAACAAGTTGGGGGAGAGCGCCTGGAAGTAAGTTCGTTGATTCCCAGCGGTATGGATCCCCACAGCTGGGAGCCGACTCCCCGAGACGCAAGGGCGGTGGCCAACGCGGATCTGATTATAGCCAACGGCGGCGGTTTTGATGACTGGCTGTTTGGCCTTGTGGGAGGTGCCGCCCAGGCAGACGCCTTAGTAATAGTTGTTTCGGAAGGACTGGACGTAATTGAACACGAGGACAGTCATGGCCATGGTCACCAGGGGGATCCGCATTTTTGGTTAAATGTAACGAATGCGATTTACTATGTCGAGCAGATTGCCCAAGGCCTGACCACGATCTCCCCAGAGGATGCATCCTATTTTAGGGAGCGTGCCGACAGCTATAGGCAGGAGCTGGCTGATCTGGACCGGTGGATGATCGAGGAGTTGGCACGAATTCCTGAGGAAAACAGGGTGATAGTTGCCTACCATAATGCCTTTAGCTACCTGGCTGAGCGTTATGGTTTTGCAGTGGCAGATTTTTTAGTAGCTAATCCCGAAGCTGAGCCAACACCTAGGGATTTGGCCCGTTTGGTTGAACTGCTCAGGGGTATGAGCAGGCGAGCAATCTTTACAGAACCGCAGATTGGTACCGGCACCCGTTATATGCAGTCACTGGCCAAGGAAGTACAGGGCGAGATTTATACTCTTTACAGTGACAGCTTCGGCCCGGAGGCTGGAAGCTATGTGGAAATGATGAAGTATAACACCCAAACCTTGATGGAGGCTTTAGAATAATGGCTAAAGGGCGTGGGGCTGATCTAGCCTTGAACATCCAGAACCTAACTGCAGGCTATCCAGGCAATGTTGTATTGCACGAGGTGTCCTGGCAAGTCAAAAGGGGAAGCCTGGCCGCGATCATTGGCCCTAATGGCGGCGGCAAGTCCACCTTGCTGAAAACCGCAGTCGGTCTGCTTTCCCCCTTCGAGTACACTGCCATGGAGCTTTTGGGACGCAGCCCCAAGGCAGGGCGTAAGCAGGTCGCTTACTTGCCTCAGCAGGAGGAAGTCGATTGGACTTTCCCCATTAGTGTTTTAGATGTGGTGTTGCAGGGGCGCTTGGTTAGGCAAGGAATTTGGGGACGCTATTCTAAAGCAGACTATACTTTAGGCCGAGAAGTCCTTGATTTTTTTGGCCTCGGCAAATACGTCAACACACAGGTTGGCTCTTTAAGCGGCGGACAAAGGCAAAGGGTCTTTCTTGCCCGAGCAATGCTGCAGGAGGCGGATTTGATTCTCCTTGACGAGCCGTCTACGGGTCTGGATGCCAAAGCCCAGCATGAACTGGCTGATTTATTTGTCACATTGCGCAAACGGGGCAAGACTATTGTTGCTGCCACACATGATCTGAACTGCCTTACTGAATGTTTTGATCATGTGCTGGCCTTAGATGGGCAGGTTTTGGTGGAGGGAAAACCGGAAGAGGTTCTAACTGAGGCTAATATGGTGAAATTGTTTGCCCGGCACTTTCCCAAGGTGGGAGCTTCTGGGGAGGTGACAGTACATGATTGATTTGTTGCTTGAGCCGTTTCAATATGGATTTATGGTGAGAGCTTTCCTGGGTACGGGTTTGGTAGCTGTTGTGGCGGCGGCGGTCGGCACTTTTGTAGTCTTGAAACGGTTGGCATTTCTCGGAGATGCCATTTCCCATACTGCCTTTACAGGCATCGCCATAGCCTTGCTCCTCGGTGTCAGCATTTACATGGGGGCCATGGCTTTGGCTGTGTTAACAGCACTTGGAGTTGTTTTCCTGACCCGAACTTCCCGAATAAATGATGATACTGCCCTCGCCATTTTGTTCACAGGAGTCTTTGCCTTGGGCATTGTTCTCCTCTCGGGAACTCCTGGTTTTAGCGGAGATCTAAACAGTTTGCTCCTAGGTTCGGTCATGGCCATCCAGACTCGGGAGATCATTCTGATTGGGATTGCAGCTGTGGTTCTTGGTTTAATCATGGCTTTCTTTTATCATCATTTCGTTCTGGTCTCCTTTGATCCTGTAGGGGCGGAGGCGGCTGGTTTTCCGGTTGCTTTTTTTCAAAGTCTGCTGCTTGTGGTTATTTCTGCGGCGATTGTGATCTCTATTCAAGCGGTGGGAGTGGTGCTGGTTGTAGCACTGCTGATTACCCCTGCGGCTGCAGCGAGCTTGATCACACATCGCCTAGAGAAGTTGATTCTGCTGTCTTCTGCCTTTGGGCTGCTGGCTTCTTTTTTCGGACTCTACATCTCCTATTTTTTCGGAGCACCTCCTGGTGCTACAGTAGTACTTGTTGCCACAGTGTTCTTTGGGCTGGTGTTGGGAGTCCAGAAGCTGCGCAGAGTTTAGGAGTGATTCTATGTTAAACCACCCTTATGTCCTTTCTACAACTGTGAAGGACGAAGAAGAGGGTGTCATGGTTAAAGATATCGTTTATGGCAGGCTGAATCTCAGCCGAGGTCTGCTGCGCCGCATGAAAAGGGGCGGGGGAGTTTATCTTAACGGACAGAAGGATTACCTGACCCGGCGGGTCAAAGCAGGCGACAGCATCCAGATTGTTTTTTATGATGAAAAAACCGCGATGGAGCCCCAGAACATTCCGATTACTATTGTGTACGAGGACGATTACCTGTTAATTGTCAACAAGGCTGCCGGGATGCCTGTTCATCCTGCCGGGGCCTACCAGGATCGAACCCTGGCAAATGCCTTAGCCTACTACTGGGAAAAGACAGGACTCGACACCAAAGTCAGACTGGTTCACCGCCTTGATAAGGATACCTCAGGCCTGATTCTAGTCGCCAAGGAGCCGTATACCTTGCAGCGGCTCTTGCGGCAGCTGGCCCGCCAAGACTTGGTCCGGGAGTATCTGGCGGTTGTCAAGGGGCAATTGTTACCGCCCGAGGGTGTACTCACAGGGTCAATAGGGCGTTCCTGGGATCATGGGGTTAAAAGGGCGGTTACTCAGGAAGGCAAAGAAGCTAGGACTGTTTACAAGGTTCTCGCTACAGGCTCTAAAGCGACCCTGGTCAGGGCGCGCCTGGAGAGCGGACGTACACATCAGATTCGTGTCCATTTTTCCGACCTGGGACATCCAATTTTGGGCGACCCCCTTTACAGTACTGCTTTGCCTGGAATCTTAGGTCAGGCGCTCCATGCCTGGCGCTTGGAGTTTGTTCATCCGAGAACGGAGCAAAAGCATGTGGTCACTGCTCCTCTGCCTAGGGAAATGCTGGATTTATGGAAAGAATACGGAGGGAGCAGTAGATGCTGGAAGTAAATAAGAAGATGCTCTGGCGAGGAACCAAGACAGGCTTGCAGACAACCTGGGAACTTGCCAAAGTAGTGGTGCCCACAGCCGTGGTTGTGGCAGTATTTCGGGCCAGTGGGCTCTTAGATGTGATTACAGCCTTTTTCGCCCCATACATGGGGTTCTTTGGCCTTTCAGGCGAAGCCGCCATCGTGCTTTTTAGTGGCTATTTTATCAATCTTTATGCTGCAGCAGGCAGTATCATGGCCTTAAATTTATCAATAAGTGAAATCACTATTTGCGCTGTGATGTTGGGTTTCTGCCACTCTCTCCTTGTGGAGCTGCCGATCAGCCAGAAAGCGGGCAGTCCTATGGGTTATATCTTTATTATCCGCCTGGCCTGTTCTTTAGCCGTGGGCTGGCTCTTGGGGGTCGTGCTGCCATGAGTGTACTTTGGGATGGACTTTTACAGGGTGTCAAAGGTGTTTGGACGATAGCTTTAATTGTCATTCCCCTTATGGTTGTCTTGGAAATAGCCCAAAGCAACGGCTGGCTGCACAAGCTGAATCACTTCATGGCCAAACCATTTAAAGTGATTGGATTAAGTGAAGATGGAGCTTTTCCTTTGGTGGTCGCTGTGGTGTTTGGCATTACCTATGGATCAGGTGTGATCTTAAGCCATGCACGCACAGGTAAAGTGACGCCTAAGGAAGCTCGCGTAGTGGGAACCTTTATGGCAATCGCCCACGCCTTAATTGAAGATACCATTATCTTTTGGGTTCTTGGTGTGCCCCTCCTGCTGCTTTTGCTTCCCAGGATCGTTCTGGCTTATGTTATGGCGTACATTGTACATCGAATCACTCCCGAAGACAGCCTAGCGCAGGGGAATAACCTCGACGCGGTTGACTAGCCAATGCTCTGGGCCGGGGGAAAGACCCAGGTTCAGAAGGAGCTTGGTGCCTTCAGACTGAGGTATATACAAGGTGACTGTAAAAGGAACCAGTACCGCATGTTCAACGGACCATGCGGCAGCCGCATTTAGGCTTAATAAGAACTCCAGAACCTGGCTGTGCTCCTGAGCCAGGTTTTCGTCTAAATAGAGCAGCACTTGTTCACGATTCTTCGCCTCTATCGACAGCCGCAGCTGCTGGGCAAACTCTCTGAGCGAGGCGTCTAAATCGCCGGGAATCTGCGGTCCAGAGGGTTTTAGCTTAAAGCTCTGCAACACTAATCTTCCTCCCTGTTCCTGCCAGACTGTGGAAGCCTGGTAGCGAAAACCGCGATCGGAAGAAAAAAGTACAGTAAGCGGGTCCTTGACTTCGCTGCTGAGTTTGCCGTGGGAGTGGGGGAAACTTGCCAAATAATCTGCTAACCCCGTCTCCCTCAAAGCAGGATCTAGAAGAGCTGCAATTTCGGTGGCATTTCTCTGGTTGATGGCATTTGTCAGCCTGGACACCTGCATCTGAATTCTGGATTGGAGTTCATCTACAACTGGAATCTCAACGGAAGCATCCTGTGGTTCTTCTGCGATCTGATCCATATCAGCATTCAGATTTTGCACGGCAAAGGCTGGATACAGAGGCGGTTTACTCTTCCACCCCGTCAGTTCCCAGCCATCTGATAGAGTGACGTTAATTTCGGTACTGCCGATGGGAAACGAGAACTCAGGGAACCATAGGCTGTTTCGATCCAGGAAGAGCGTCGAACCCTGGAGGTTGAGAAATCCTTCGTAGGCAAAACTCAAGACCTGGGGTCTCGCCTGGTTGAGGGAAATGGAAATCATTGTACCGTGCACTCCCCGCTGAACCTTGTACTCCATTAGCCCGTCTGCCCAAAGCTCAGTAATTTGCGCGCTGGGGAAGAGCAGAAATGAAGGGGAAGAACTTAATGGTTCCATGGTTACTTCCCCTTGAACCCTTAAGAAACCACTTTCGGGCAGGAAAAAAACCTCTACATCAGCTCCTGCCGTCCCTTGCCAGAGGGTTGTCAACAGTATGGCTGTCAGTAGTGCCCTGACTGTACACAATAAGTGTTTTTTAGGCAGAATATTCTTCATTTCACCATCTCCTCGCACGTGCCTACACCTTTATCTTTTTCCTTGTTTATTGAAATACCTGCTGAGAATTGTTATAATAAATCATGTGCACAAAGTGTGCTCAATAACCTGGGGAGGTTCAGCATGCATCCATACATAGAATTTGTCAATCCGCATCTAGGCAGTCTGCTCACGAAAATCGGTCTGAACAAGCGCTTTGTACGGGGAACCGGTGTGTATCTGTATGATGAGAAGCAGCAAGAATATCTAGACTGTATTGCAGCCTACGGGGCATTGCCCTTTGGATACAATCCTCCCGAGATCTGGGAGGCAGTTCATCAAGTAGAGTGCAGCCAGGAGCCAAGTTTTATTCAGCCCTCCCTCTTGGAGGCGGCGGGGGATCTGGCTGCTAGACTGATTGCCCTTGGGCCTGAGGGACTTAAGTATGTAACCTTCGCCAACAGTGGAGCCGAAGCAGTAGAAGCTGCTTTGAAGCTCTGCAGGGCCAAGACAGGCAAAAGGACGATTTTATCGACAACGAACAGTTTTCATGGCAAGACGCTGGGGGCGCTTTCGGCAACAGGAAACGACGATTATCAAAAAGCCTTTGGAGCACCCGCCGGTGCTTTCCAGCACATTGCCTACGGTGATATAGATGCACTGGAAGGATACCTGGAGCAAGCAGCAGGCGATACGGCGGCCTTTATCGTTGAGCCGATTCAAGGTGAAGGGGGCATTGTGGAACCGCCTGCAGGCTATCTGCGACAAGTGCAGGAGCTCTGCGCCAAGCATGGAGTTCTCACCATTTTCGATGAAATTCAGACCGGATTGGGCCGAACGGGGAGCCTCTTTGCCTGTGAGCGGGAAGGAGTTACCCCAGATGTGATCGTCCTTGCCAAAGCGCTGGGGGGCGGCCTGATCCCCATTGGTGCAGTTCTCTGCACAGAAAACGCATACACCGAAGAGTTTGGCCATAAACACTCCTCCACCTTTGCCGGCAACTCTTTGGGATGCCGGGTCGGTTTGGCAGTCTTAGACCTTTTGACCAGGGAGGATAACTCCCTGCTCAAGGAAGTCAGCCGGAAAGGTGCCAAACTCAAGGCCGGCCTGGAGGAGGTAGCACTGCGTTATCCTTCCATTATCAAGAAAATTCGGGGTCAGGGACTAATGCTTGGCATCGAGTTTGTTGCCAGCAAGGACTCATATCCGCGCAGCCTCTTAGGTGTTATGGCAGAACAGGAAATGCTGACGCCCATGGTGTCTTCCTATTTGTTGAATGTCGAAAAAGTACGTGTTGCCCCAACCCTAAACGGTGCCAGCGTGATTCGAATTGAACCTGCGTTGACCATCAGCGATGAACAGATTGAGAGAGTAATTGAGGCAGTGGAACGATGCGTTGGCCAGCTGTCCCAGCGGAACACCGCCGCCTTCCTCGGCCATCTAGTAAATTACACGGATTTTGAGTTGTCCGGCCAGCCAGTTGAAGCAGAAGATTTGGCAATCACAGCTGAGCCCGAAGACGGCCGTTTTGCCTTTCTAGTGCATCCTGTCGATGTGAAAAACTACAGCGAGTTTGATCAGAGTTTGGCGAGCTTGAGCCAAGAGCAAGTTGAGGATTTGAGCTCACGGTGGAATGATTTGGTAGAACCCTTTGTGATCAGCAGTGCCAGGATTGTGGATAAAAGAGGCAGGAGTGCCTTTGGGGACTTTATTTGCGTTCCTAAGACTGCAGATCAGCTATTGGCCGATCCTAAGCAGGCCTTAGAGGAGATTTCATCTGCTGTGGAATTGGCAGCCCGGCGGGGGGCCAAAATTGTAGGTCTGGGAGCCTATACCTCAGTTGTGACCATGGGCGGTCGCCAGCTGCTGCCCCACACAAATGTGGCGCTAACTACCGGCAACAGCTACACTGTCGTATCAGGGGCAGAGGCCGTGCTCACAGCGGCCGGGCGCCTTGGAATCGACTTGAACAGGGCCACTGGTGTGGTGATTGGCGCAGGCGGCGCCATCGGCAAGGCGGTAGCATTGCTCCTGTCAGAAGAGGTTCATCGCCTAATTCTGGTGGGCAATCCCTCCCGCCCTCAAAAAAGCGAACATCGGGGCCTTAAGATTGTGGTCGAGGTTATCCGGCACCTTGATGAACTGAACAGAGCGGGGCGATCCTTTGACCCTGGCAGTCTAGGTGCTTTTGTTGGCAGCCTCACTGATTTGCCTGCTGAATCTGAATCGTTGCCTGTATGGATGGAATATGCAAGGGGGCTGATGCAGCGGGGGGCACCCCTTACGGTCACTGTGGATCGGGAACAATATCTGCCTCAGGGTGATGTTGTAGTGGCTGCCACCAGCAGTTTAGAACGCTTGATTACCCCGGATCTCCTTAAACAGGGGGCGGTTGTCTGTGACCTGTCCCGGCCGAGTAATGTGAGCGAGGAAGTTCTGGAGAAACGCCCGGATGTATTGGTAATTGACGGCGGTGTGATTGCTATGCCGAACTCCCCCGATTTGGGCTGGAATTTTGGGTTTGAAAAGGGAACAGGGTTTGCCTGCATGTCTGAGACAATAATGCTGGCCATTGACAAATGCTATGAGCATAGCAGCCTAGGGGCGGACCTTAACCTGAGGCAGCTGGAGAGGCTGCGCAAGTTAGCAGATGAACAGGGCTTTTCATTAGCAGGTTTTCGAAATTTTGACCGACCGCTCGATCCTGCCGTTTGGGACAGAGTGGCGAAATTTAAGAAAACATCGAGTTTTTGACAGGACCGGGAGCATGCTCCCGGTCTTTCAGATCTATGCTGTAGAAGAAAGCTGACAGGAATTTGTACAGTAATACAGAACAATAAGGGTGTAGAGAGGAATGGAGATGAGAACATGAATAAACTTGCTCTTTACGGCGGCACGCCTGTGCGCACTAAACCGTGGGTTTCCAAATACATGGGCAGTGAAGAACTGGGAGAAGAAGAGAAGGCTAGAGTACTGAAGGTGTTGAAGAAAAAGAGGGTTTTCCGTTACTTTCCTCTTGGACTGGAGACTTCTGAGTGCAGTGCTCTGGAAAATGAATATAGAAGTTTCTTGAACACCAAGCATGCCTTGGCAGTGAATTCGGGCACATCCGCCTTGGTTTGCGCCCTTGTGGCCTGCGGGGTAGGACCTGGAGACGAAGTAATCATACCTGCCTATACTTGGGTGGCAACCGCGGCCGCTGTGGCGATGCTTGGTGCTGTGCCCGTCCTGTGCGAGATTGATGAGAGCCTTACGCTGGATCCTCAGGACTTCTCTAGACGCATAACGGTTAGGACAAAGGCTGTCATTGTGGTTCATATGCGCGGCATCTCCGCAGCTATGGATGAGATTATGCAGATAGCTAAAGAACACGGGGTTCGAGTGATTGAAGATGCCGCCCAGGCCAACGGCGGTGTTTATCAAGAACGCATGCTGGGCTCGATCGGCGATGCCGGCTGTTTCAGTCTGCAGCAGGCTAAGGTGATCACAACCGGCGAGGGGGGTATGCTTGTCACAGATTCTGAAGAGTTGTGGCAGCGGGCGGTGCTATATCATGATGGTGCAGGCTATCAGTTCCGTTTCATTGAACGAAAGATTCCCGCCTTTCCCGGGCAGAATTACAGGCTCACAGAGCTGCAGGCGGCCCTTTCCTTAGGTCAGCTAGAAAAAATGCCGTCTATCCTGGCCCAAACGAAGGCGAATAAGCAGAAGATAGTTCAGGGCCTGAGGGAACAAACGAAAATCCAGCTGTCACCTGTTTTTGGCACAGAACACGATCTAGGACTCAGTCTGATTTTTTACGTTGCAGATGGAGAAAAAGCCCGCTTAGCGGCAGAGGCTCTGACAGCAGAGGGGATCCAGGCTTACCAGGTTTATGACGGAGTATCTAATGATCAGCATATCTATATCAACTGGGAGTTTCTAATGAACAAAGCGGATCCCTGGGGCGGCAATTATCCCTGGAGTATCAATCCTGAAGCTGAGATTGAGTACAGCGAGCATACTTGCCCCTTCACCCTTGATCTTCTGCACCGGGCTGTGCAGGTTCATCTTAATCAAATGGTTACAGATGAGGATATTGCAGATCTTCTTCAGGCAGTGGATAAGGTAGCTTCACATCTGCTTTGATTTGGGAGCATTGAGGAGAGAACAGTTATGGCTCTAGAGTTTGTGAAATATCATGGGTTGGGTAATGACTTTATTATTGTTGAGGACTTTAAAGAAGTTTTGCTCCCCCAGGGTGGGCTGCTTGCCAAAGCCTTATGCCATCGGCAGTTTGGTATTGGTGCCGATGGGCTGGTGCTGATTACAAGGGCAGCGGGCTTGTATACCATGCGGATCTTTAACGCGGACGGCAGCGAAGCTGAGATGTGCGGCAACGCCATTCGCTGTGTGGCTGACTATCTGATAGGGGAGGGCCTGGCTTCAGGTTCTGCAATCCGGGTCGGAAGCCTAAGCGGTGAAAAGGAGATCAGCGTTTCCGGGGAGCAGTATACCGTAAACATGGGAGAACCAGATTTTTCATTTGCCAAGGGAGAAGCTGTGGAAATCCTCTCCCACGGAACGGCTTGGTCTGCTTATCCAGTGTCTATGGGAAATCCCCATGCTGTAATTTTTGTTGACTATCTTGCCGAGCTCGACTTTGAGCTTTGGGGACCCCGTTTAGAGTCGGCCAGGGAATGGTCTGCCGGCTCCAATGTTGAGTTTGTGCAGGTACTGTCTCCAAGTCACATCAAGGTCAAAGTCTGGGAACGCGGTGCAGGGCCTACCCTAGCCTGCGGCACCGGGGCTTGTGCTGCTGCAGCCGCGGCAGCAAGGCACGGCTTGGTCCACAAGCTGACAGAAGATGCCGTGAAGGTATCCTTACCAGGCGGCGATCTCGCCATCTATGGGGATGGGGACAATCACATCTATATGGTAGGACCGGCTGTAAGAGTCTTTTCAGGCAGAATAGACATTTCACAGATAGAAGGGGTGGAGAAGTGATGATTGTAATGGCACATCGGGGATTTTCAAGCAAGGCTCCGGAAAACACTATGGCCGCTTTTACCCTGGCTCTAGACGCTGGCGCTGAGGGTATTGAACTGGATGTTCACCTGACGAAGGACGGAGAAGTTGTTGTAATTCACGACCATACCCTCGCAAGAACCACGAACGGTACTGGGCTCGTAGCAGACCTCACTTTAGCCGAACTGCAGGAGCTCGATGCGGGACTCTGGTTTTCGCCGGAGTTTAAGGGTGAAAGGCTCCCGAGCTTGCGGGAGGTTCTGGAGCTGCTTAAAGAACACAATGTATTACTCAACGTGGAAACAAAAGCAGCCCTAGGTTATGAACAGCTCAATGAAAAGCTGGCATCCCTTCTGGATGAGTATGCCATGTGGGAAAAGACAATAATCTCATCTTTCAACCATTACGCCTTAGTTCACATCAAAACCATCAGACCGCAGGCCCGCACCGGCATTCTTTATAACTGCGGCCTGGTTAATCCTTGGGAATATGCGAAGAGCATCGGCGCCACGGCGCTGCATCCGTATTATTTAACGATTGTTCCGGAGCTGGTTCAGGCAGCCCAGCAGCATGGGATGATGGTTAATGTCTGGACTGTAGACGAAGAAGTTGATATCGAAAGGGTATCACTTGCCGGTGTTGACGCCATTATTACTAATGTGCCAGACAGAGTGCTGAGTATGAGGTAATAAACACGAAAAAAGGGGTGTCTTCACTTGCGTTGAAGACGCCCCTTTTTGATGCAGATTCTTAGATAGGCCTTTAAATTCCGCTGAGATCTTGATCCGCCAAAGCCACCACTAGATCTGTACAGGCTTTGATATCTCTAATATCCACCATCTCCGAGGGCGAGTGTACATAGCGGGTGGGAATGGAAATGGTTCCAGACGGTATGCCGGCCTTAGTTAGGTGGATGGCCCCCGCATCTGTGCCGCCGAATTCCAGTACTTCCATTTGATAGGGGATGTTATTTTCTTCAGCAATGTTCACCAACAGTTCCTTCACCTTTGGATGCACGATCAGTGAGGAGTCTTTGACCTTGATTGCAGCCCCTTTACCTAAGGAAACATCCATTCTTCTGGCTTCCGGCATATCTCCAGTCAGGGTCACATCGAGGGCGATGCCCAGATCTGGTTCAATGCCGTAGGCCGCAGTACGCGCTCCCCTGAGGCCAACTTCCTCCTGGGCAGTGAAGACAAAGCAGAGGGTGTTGTTGGGGTCCTCAATTCTCTTCAGCGCTTCAATAAGGATGGCGCAACCCACACGGTCATCCATAGCCTTGGCAATTAGGCGGTTGCCAAGATCTACAAACTCCCGGTGGAAGATGCCAAACTCACCGACCTTAACCTTCTCTAGTGCTTCCTCCTTGCTTTCAGCGCCAATATCGATGTACAGCTTATCGAGGGTTAGCTCCTTCCAGGAACCCTTTTCTTGATAGATCGCTCCGACCGCACCGCTGGCGAAGCGGACTCTATTGCCCACCAGAGTGGAGATGCTGACCCCGCCAACATTGCTGAAACGCAAAAAGCCCTTGTCGTCAATGTGGGTGACAACCAAGCCAATTTCGTCAGTGTGGGCGGCAAACATGATGGTTCGCCCATCCTCGGCACCCTTTTTGACTGCGATCAAATTGCCCAGCACATCCGTTTTGATCTCATCAACATGTTCCTCGATCATGGTTCGGATTAACTCTGTAACCTCAGTTTCATATCCGGAGGGGCCAAAGGCCTCAGTTAGCTGTTTTAGTACTGTTTTCATTTGCTTGCCTCCCTTTCCTGGAGCCTTGTAAGATAACTTTTTACTAGCTGATATGCTCCTTCAAAATCGTGTTTGCTCATCACAGACGCAGGTGAGTGGATGTAACGGCAAGGCACCGCAATGGTTGCTACTTTGACACCCTCCTCAGAGAGCTGGATTTGACCGGCATCTGTACCCCCAGCTGTGTTGCGGCGAACCTGTACTTTAATTCCTTCTGCCTCAGCTATGGCAAAGAGTTCTTGCACCAATGGGGGATGGGGAATAGAAACGCGATCCATAACTGTTATACAGGGACCTGCACCTACGGTTGTGGCATGTTTATGTTCGTCAGTGCCAGGTACATCCGATGCAGTTGTTCCCTCGAGAACTAAGGCCAGATCCGGCTTAATCTGATAGGTGGCCACACCTGCACCCCTGAGGCCTACTTCTTCCTGTACCGTGAAGGCTGCAATAAGGGGGAAGGATACTTCCTCCTGCAGCAGCCGAATGGCCAGGGCACAGCCAACCCGATCATCTAGAGCCTTAGCTTTCACTTTGCCTGTGCCGAATTCTTCATACTTGGTAGTAAAGTAGGCGATTTCGCCCAGTTTTACCAGGCCCTCTGCCTCTTCTTTGTTCTTGGCTCCAATGTCAATGAGCAGTTCTTGGATTGAAAAGGCCCGTTCTCGCTCTGGAGGCCTCTGCAGATGAATAGGTTTGCTGCCAATAACGCCTGGAATCTTTTTGGCTCCTACCAGAACGGACTTAGCTACCAAAACCCTTGGGTCCACGCCGCCGATAGGGCGAAACTTCAAGAAGCCGTTACTCTCTATACCCACAATCATCAGAGCAACCTCGTCCATGTGGGCTGCCAGCATCACCCGGGGTCCGGGGGCGTCAGGATTCTTTACTGCGATCAGGTTGCCTAAGGCATCAGTTCTGATTTCATGAACATGGGGCTCAACTTCTGCACGGATTAAGTCACGCACATCGCCCTCTTGTCCTGGTGCACCATTTGCTTCAGTTAATCGGGCTAAAAGCATGTTAATCCCTCCACAAATTCTTGATCAAGTCCTGCAATAAAAAGAGCCATTAGGCGACCTGTCTGCTTGACGTCAGCGTAGTCGATGGTTTCAATCGGTGTGTGCATATAGCGCAAGGGTATGGAGAGCAAAATGGTTGCCACCCCTGCTCGTGCCACTTGAATGGCATATGTATCAGTTCCTCCAGGATAGGGCGAAGGGTCTAAAGAGTAGCCGATATTCCACTCCTTAGCCGTTTCAAGCATACGGGCATGCACCTTAGGGTGCACATGGGGTCCAATCGCGATACCGGGACCTTTGCCAAGCTTAATCGTGTCACTTTCGGGCAGGCCGGGTGAGTCCCCAAAGCCAACGTCAATTGCAATGCCAATATCGGGCACAATACCGTAGGTACTGGTGATCGCGCCCCTCAGACCTACCTCTTCCTGCACTGTTGCGACCCCATAGACATCGGCTGTGTGGGAAAGTCCGTCTAGAGCTTTAAAACACTCTAAGATTGCTGCCACACCCGCCCTGTCATCGAAGGACTTGCCCGCCAGAAAAGAGCCCTGCAAGTCTACAACATCCCTTTTCAGAGTAACCAAGTCACCAACTCGCACCAACTTGGCTGCCTCATCCTGGCTGTCAAAACCAACATCAATAAAGAGATCTTCCATCTTAACCGCTTTGCTTTGCTCTCCCGGAGCTTGAATATGAGGAGGCTTTGCTCCAATAACACCTGTCAGGGGCTCTTTGCCATGGACAAGCACTTCTTGGGCCAGCAAAACCCGCTGGTCAAAACCGCCGATGGTGCCAAATCTCAGGAAGCCGTCCTTTTCTATTTTTGTAATGATCAGACCAATCTCATCCATATGGCCGGCTAACATGACCTTTGGTCTCGGTTCAGGTCCACTGCCCCTTTTCAACATAATCAGATTGCCCAGTTTGTCACAGGCGATTTCATCGGCCCAGGGACAACTGTCCTGAATCGTTGAAACCAAGTTATGCTCATGACCGGACACGCCTGAGGCTTCACTCAGGTTTCGCAATACTTGCTTTATCTCCACCAATTTCCCTCCTTTGTAGTTTCCGCCTATTATTTCTCTCTGGGCGAAGGAAAAACCTGCATAACCTAGAATAAATCCGAGGGAGGAGGATGGCGTGCCAACATGAATAACACAGGAGTCTATGTGCTGTGGCTGTACCTTCCTCAAACCACGTCAGTTGCCATTGGCAAGTTAGGAGAATTCCTATTTGACCAAGGGGTCTATGCCTATGTAGGAAGCGCTCAACGCAACTTGGAGCAAAGGGTCGCCAGGCATCGCCGTTTAGACAAAAAGCTCCACTGGCATATTGATTATTTCCGGGCTAAGGCCCATTTTTTGGGCGCAGCCCTGTTTTTTGATCAGCCGCGAGAGGCGGAGTGTCTGCTCACCAAGGAACTGTTGAAGATTCCGGGAACGTTTTATCCCGTACCTGGTTTTGGCGCTTCAGACTGCAGCTGCAGGTCCCATTTTGTCCAAGTGCCCCTCGCAAGGCCCAGATTTCCGATCAGTACTTCTTGGCAATACGGTTCATTGTGTTAATCTGGGTGCGGCATAGGCGTTCACACTCTTCGATACTGGAGATCAGGTCGGCGTGTTGTTTAGGGTTGAGATCCTGAATACTTTCGTCGCAAAGTTTTTGCAGTTCGCTGAGTCTGTCCAATAATCTCCAAATAATGTCTTGCGGTTCCATGTCAACATCCTTTCATAATCTGTTTCCGTTGGATATTTCTCATAGAAAATGTCTCGAATGCAGTACTTGAGTAGCTGCATTTCATCAATTATACCACAGAAATTAGGAGGGTTTAATTTGCTTGCCGAGAGTTTAGTAACAGATGTATTACTAGCCGCTTTGTCCACTGGGGGAGATTTTGCCGAGTTTTTTATGGAAGACACTCGCGGTACTACTTTGCGTATGTTGAACGGTGCCCTAGAAGAGGGGGTCAGCGGACGGGATTATGGGGTAGGTATTCGTATTTTCCAAGGATTCCGCAGTGTCTATGCCTACACCAATGACGCCAGTCGGAATAATTTGCTGAAAGTTGCTCGAGAAGCGGCTGCCGCCTTAAGTGGAGCGCCGCAGCTGACTGAGATAGTGTTAAATCGCTTGACTGTGGAAAACTTTAATCCCGTGCTGCTTGAGCCGGGCAAAGTTGCCCATAGCGATAAGGCAGCTGTGATGAAAAGGGCCCATTTAGCGGCTGCTGGCTATGATGACCAGATTACGCAAGTATCCGTTTCCTATATGGATACAGATCAAAATGTCTTGATTGCCAATTCGGAAGGAACATTTATTGAGGATCGCAGGGTGCGCACGCGTCTTGGGATCAATGCTGTAGCCTCTAAGGGCAGCGAGAAGCAGTCTGCATTTCGCGGACCCGGCCGTCACATGGGCTTTGAGATGTTTGAGCAGATCGATGTGGAGGAAGTGGCCAGAGATGCTGCACGCAGTGCGGTTACCATGGTTAACGCCGAGTATGCCCCTAGCGGCAAGTATCCGGTTATTATTGACAATGAGTTTGGCGGAGTGATTTTTCACGAAGCTTGCGGCCACGGCCTTGAAGCCACCAGTGTGGCAAAGGGCGCTTCAGTTTTCAGTGGTAAACTCGGTCAGCAAGTCGCCAGTCCTCTTGTTACCGCAGTAGATGATGGGACGATCCCCAATGCCTGGGGTTCTCAAAATGTGGACGATGAAGGCACCAGTACCAGGCGTAACGTACTTATCAAGGACGGAATTTT
Source organism: Bacillota bacterium (assembly GCA_012520315.1). Classification (GTDB taxonomy): domain Bacteria; phylum Bacillota; class Limnochordia; order Darwinibacteriales; family Darwinibacteriaceae; genus UBA5420. The sequence continues at coordinate 76,227 of JAAYOM010000124.1, forward strand.
GCAAGGTTACATGATCGACAAACTTAATGCCCGCCGTATGGGAATGGAGCCCACAGGAAGTTCCAGGCGTCAATCATATAAATTTGCACCGACTTCCCGCATGACAAACACCTTTATCTGTGCAGGCCAGTCTACCAAAGAAGAGATCATCAGCAATACCGAATATGCTCTCTATGCCAGACATATGGGCGGCGGATCAGTCAATCCCGGCACCGGTGAGTTTAACTTTGCGGTGGCGGAAGGCTACATTGTTCGGAATGGGAAAATTGAAAAGCCGGTGCGCGGGGGCACTTTGATCGGCCAGGGTTCTGAAGTGCTGCAGAAGATTGACATGGTTGCGTCCAACCTTGCGACAGGGCAGGGTATGTGCGGCTCTTTGAGCGGTTCGATTCCCACGGATGTGGGTCAGCCAACCATTCGCGTAAGTGAAATTACGGTAGGTGGACGAAAGGAGGCCAACTAATGGAAATTCACGAGTTTAGGAATAGGGTTTTTGCCTTCGGTAAGGCTTCTGGACTGGAAGAAATGGAGATTTATTTTTCCCGATCGAAGAGCTTTTCCACCCGTGTCTTCCAAAAGGAAGTAGACAGCTATAATGTCAGTGCGGCACAGGGTGTCGGCTTTCGGGCCCGCTTTGCTGGAAAAGTAGGCTATGCTTATGCGGAAACCCTCGATCAAGACTCTGTTGAGCTGTTGGTGGAAGGGGCGAAGGCAAATGCCCAGATTATCGATTCTGAGGATGAAATAGAGTTTTTTGCAGGCTCATCGAGTTATCCTGAAGTTATTGCTTATAATCCGGACCTGGAGACGGTGTCTGCTGAAGACAAGATTGCCTTTGCCAGAGAGCTTGAAGCGGAAGCCTTCGCAGCCGACGAACGGGTTTCTATGGTAAATTGGGCAGCCACTGGATATAGTGAATCAGAGGTGTATATCGCCAACACCAAGGGACTCGAGGAGTCCTTCCGCCGCAATGGGGCCTATGGCGTCGTAGCAGCCCTTGTCCGCGAGGAAGAACAGGTGAAAAATGGAAGACGCATAGTCTTTGGCAACGACTGGTCGCTTTTCGATGCTAAAAAGCTTGCTCAGGAGGCGGTTCAGGAGGGGACTTCTCTCTTAGGAGCCGACAGTGTGCACTCTGGCGACTACCCCATATTGCTGCGCCATGATGTGGCTTACGGTTTGTTGGAGACTTTTGCTCCAGTGTTCTCTGCAGAATCCGTGCAGAAGGGCCTGTCCCTCTTAGCAGGAAAACTGGGGGAAGAGATTGCCAGTGCTAAAGTGACTTTAGTCGATGATCCCCTGCTCAAAAACGGAGGCGCTTCAGCTCCCTTCGATGGAGAAGGTGTGGCGACGCGCAAGAAAAACGTGATAGAACAGGGTAAGCTAGTCACTTTCCTGCACAATTTGAAGACCGCCAGGAAAGATGGGGTTGAATCAACCGGCAATGCCTCAAGGGCGTCCTTCAAGTCCCCGGTGGGTATTTCCCCTGCTAACTTTTTCATTGAGCCGGGGGAGAAGAGTTTTGACGAGCTAGTAGAGGCACTGGACAGAGGGATCATCATTATCGATGTGCAGGGCCTCCACTCAGGTGCGAATCCAGTATCGGGCGACTTTTCTCTAGGGGCCTATGGCTATCTGGTAGAGCAGGGAAGAGTAGTACGACCCGTTGATCAAATTACCGTAGCAGGGAACTTTTTCAAACTGCTTGCAGCTGTGGAAGAGGTAGGCTCAGACTTGCAATTTGGAGCACCAGGCCATCAAGGCCATATCGGTTCTCCATCACTGATTATTAAAAGCTTGTCCGTAGCCGGCATGTAGGGGGTTTAGAGATGCGACTGACAACTAGAAGCGCGGCTAATCTTGGCCTTTTGACCGCGGTTTCTATTGTATTGACACGGATCTTTGGTGTTGTAGTCCCGGTTGCAGGGGTGGGCGCACTGAGGCTCAGTTTCGGCGAAATTCCGATCATTTTGGCGGGAGTACTATTTGGGCCCGCGGGGGGAGCACTAACTGGGTTGGCTTCTGATTTGATCGGTTATATCATCAACTCCCATGGGGGAGCATTTTTCCCTGGATTCACCTTGAGTGCAGCTATGACAGGTTTTCTGCCAGGCTGGATCCTCTATAAACATCGGAAATCTTTAGGGCTGTGGCAAGTGGGAGCGACTGTCTTAGTCACAGACTTGATTGCAGGCGTGTTGTTGAATACACTCTGGCTGACCATCCTGTATGGACAAGGGTTTTTTGTGATTCTGCCCATGAGGGCCCTGGCCCGCTTAGTGACCTTGCCCATCTATACTTTCGCTGTGTTTTGGATCAGCCGTGCTTATCAGTCTTATCTGCGGGGGACAAACTGAGTAAAGGGGCGTCCCCCTTTGCCTGCTTGAATTGCAGGAAATCGGGTTTTGTGATATGATCGCGTATATCACTAACGAGTGGAGAGTGAGCTTCTGTATGGATATAGACCCGCCTAGATGGTGGCATATCTTGAAAATACGGGTTTTGTGGTACTTACCAAGAGAACCGCGTAAAAAGATCAAGATCTTTCTGCGTTTAGGTGACGAGTATGATCAGCTCGGCGAGGAGAGGCTGGCCAATTATTGTTATGATCTCTCGAAGAAGTTGGCCCAAGACGCCGGGACAATACACCTTTTGAAAAAGATCAATCAGCGCCTGCAATAACTTGTCAACAAGGGGGTTGTATGTGAGGAACCTAAAGAAAATAACGCAAGCTCCCACCTGGTGGCACGCTGTTCGGCTGGTGTGGCAGGCAGGGATATGCTCCTTTGAAGAAAAGACTAAGCAGGATGAACTGAAAAGGGATCAGGCGCGGCTTCAGCAGGAACTGTTGGAACTGTCCCGTTTGGTCCATGACTATGAGACAAAGATTCACAACAATGTACGGGAGAACAAGGAGTTAACCCAGAAAAGCAAGGAGCTGGAATGGGGTTACCGCGCCTTGCTCCGTGAAAATCAGTGGCTCAAGGAAGAGATCTTTAAGCTTAAAGGTAAACCATTGGCCTAAGATAGGGGAGTCAAGCTGACAATCATTGACTTCTCTTTTTTCATCTTTGCTGCGTAAAGGAGATGGGTGAATGAAACCAAAAAAGACGATTCTTACAGCGTTGTTGATCGCGCTCGTGGCAGTGACAACGATGGTGGTCAGTATTCCTATGCCTGCCGTGAAGGGGTACATTAATATCGGAGACAGCGTGGTGCTTTTATCCGGGCTCATTTTTGGCCCTCTGGTAGGGGCGGCGGCAGGTGCCATCGGTTCAAGTCTGGCTGATCTCTTGTTAGGTTATACCTTGTGGGCACCGTGGACATTTGTGATAAAGGGCTTGGAGGGCTTTATTGCCGGTTGGCTGCTTAGCCGCTCCCGCAAGGAAACTCACAGAAGTGTAGCTGCGGCAGCATCTCTGGGAGCAGTTGTGATGGCCCTTGGTTACTTCTTAGCGAGCTCGGTCATTTATCAGAGCCTTGCGGTTGCAGTCCTGGCTCTGCCGGGAGATCTCATCCAGGGCGGCGTAAGTGTGCTGCTTTGTTTGGTGCTGATACGTCCCATCAAGAAATATTTGAGTTTGTAGAGGAGAACAGGCACAGTTTTCTCCTGCGGCACATAATATAAAAGGCTTGAGTTTGCGCAGGAAGGGGGTCTGTTGTTGTTTCCTTCATTACTAAACGCCCTGGGGGCGTGGCTGGTTGAAGGACTGGGTTTTTTGACAGGATTTGTCACAAGCGGCAGCGCTTTCCCTAAACCGCTAAACTCCGATGAGGAACGGGAACTGTTAATCAAAAAAGAAGCAGGAGACGAAGGCGCCCGCAATATCTTGATTGAACGGAACCTTCGTCTTGTGGCACATATCGTAAAAAAGTTCGACAACACTGGTGAAGACAACGAGGATTTAATCTCCATCGGGGTGATTGGGCTGATCAAAGCGATTAACACCTTCAATCCTAACAAGAACACCCGTTTGGCTACTTATGCAGCTAGGTGCATTGAGAATGAGAATTCAATGTCAGCTGGGGATCTGGATCCGTAATTCACCATCTGCTGCAAGAATATAATCCTTGTCATGGATGGAGAGGCTGAGGCTGGATCCTCCCTTTTGTTTAACCGCTGCTTCTTCGGCATTTACGTGAATCTCCAGGTGGTGGCCGCGGAAAAGTATCCTAAAGGAGTAGCTGTCCCATTCTTGCGGTGCGAAGGGCCTGAGGGCCAGGCGGTCATGTTCAATGCGCAGCCCGCCGAAACCATAGACTATGGACATCCACGTCCCGGCCATACTCGTGATATGGAGTCCATCATCGGTGTCGTTGTTATAGTTATCCAGATCTAAGCGTGCTGTTCGCAGGTAGAGTTCATAGGCCTTGCGGCGATATCCTACCTCTGCCGCGATAATAGAGTAGACACAGGGCGACAACGAAGATTCGTGAACGGTCATTGGTTCATAGAAGTCGAAGTTGCGCTTTTTTGCTTCCAGATCGTAGCGGTCGCCTAAGAAAAAGAGTCCTTGCAGTACATCCGCCTGCTTAATGAAACAAGAGCGGAGGATGCGATCCCAAGACCAGTGCTGGTTGAGGGGAAGCTCTTCGCGGGGAATCTGATCTACGGTCAAAAGCTCTTTATCCATAAAGCCGTCCTGCTGTTCAAAGACGCCGGTTTCTTTGACTACAGGATAGTACATTTTCTTGACGATACCCTTCCAGTCCGCAAGTTCTTCAGCGGCTACCTTTAGGCGTGCTGTCAGTTCCTGATAGTCTTCAGGCCGCTCCAGGCGCAGCTGTTCAAGGACTTCCAGGGTATATTCCAGGCACCACGCTGCAATGCGATTGGTATACCAGTTATTGTTTACATTGTTCTCATACTCGTTCGGACCGGTTACGCCAAGGATCATGTAGACGCCCTTCCTGGTCTGAAAAATCACCCTGCTGGCCCAGAAACGGCTGATTTCCACTAATACGTCGAGACCGTACTCCCATAGGTAGTCTTGATCACCTGTGTAGCGCACATAATTGAAAATCGCGTAGGCGATGGCACCATTGCGATGAATTTCCTCAAAGGTGATTTCCCACTCATTGTGGCACTCTTCGCCCGTCATGGTCACCATGGGGTAAAGTGCCCCCTTGACTCCAAGTTTAGCCGCGTTTTCACGGGCCTTTTCCAGATGGTTATACCTATAAAGCAAAAGATTGCGAGCAATTTGGGGTTCGCTGGTGCTAAGGTAAAAGGGAAGACAGTAGGCTTCCGTATCCCAATAGGTGCTTCCGCCGTATTTCTCGCCTGTAAAGCCCTTGGGGCCAATGTTCAAGCGAGGATCTTCTCCAGTATAGGTCTGGTTTAGGTGGAAGATGTTAAAGCGAATTCCCTGTTGGGCAGCGACATCGCCCTCAATCCGGATGTCAGCATCTTGCCAGATTAGTTCCCAGGCCTGGGCATGTCCTGCAAAGAGCTGAGCATAGCTTTTTTTCTTATGCTCTTCAAGAATTGCAGCAGCTTTCTCCGAAACCTCTCCAGACGGAAAGTCCCGATTGGTAGCTACCGCAACAATCTTCTCCAGAGTTAAGGTGTCTCCAGTTTGAATGGGGACGGTTACTTCTGTCTGGGCAAAGCGGGGTCTTGCAGTGCAATTCTGCTGAATTTTGTTTAGTTCGACACCGTTAAGATAGAGGCTAAAAGAGCTGGCAGCAGATACGACATAGCCTGACTTTTTCGTTTCCATAGTTACCAGCTGCAGATCGGGCTGGCACAGCTCGGTCACTCTCTTCCAGAAATCCTCTCCGTAATTGGCATCCTCATTGACTACGTTTCCATCGAGATAAGGTCTGAAGGCAATCTCGATCCCCTTTTGCGACGGGTCATCTTCTAGGGTGACACTGTAGCTGACGGCGGCAATTTCCCGGTGCTCCATACTGACAAAGCGTTTGGTTTGAACCAGGAACCGGCGGCCCTCTTTGTCTTGGAGGCGAAAACTGCGGGCAAGTTCGCTCTTTTCCATGTCCAAGGAGCGCTGAAATTCGCTGGGCGCCCAGTTATGCAAATCAACCGGCACTTGCCCGAGGGTGACATCAATTCCGATCAAGTTCACTGCGTTTAATACCTTAGCAAAGTATTCGGGATAGCCGACTTTCCACCACCCCACGACAGTGCGATCGGGGTAGTAGACCCCTGCTATGTAAGTTCCCTGCAGACTGTCACCTGAATAGGTTTCTTCGAAGTTGCCCCTCATGCCCATATAGCCATTGCCGAGTGAAGTGATGCTCTCCACAATGCGGTTGCGTTCGGGATGAAATCCAGCTTCAATAACCTTCCATGGATGGACCTGCAATAATGGTTTCAAGATTACCCCTCCTTTATGTGCATAACTTTATCATAACCTATTCTTTCCAGTATGGCAATCGTTTGCACAACTTCGTAAGAGGGTCTTAAATGGTCCTTTTCTCCTCCAGGACGCTTTCCAGTTCTGCCAGGCCAAACCTTGCAAAACCGGGTATTACATGGTGGGCTGCAGCCAAAGTTTGGGGGTCGCCCACGCCGATGGCAATCATCTCGGCACGTAAGGCGGCTTCGACTCCAGCCTGCGCGTCCTCAAAGACTACAGCATGCTCCGGGCGGATGTTGAGCAAAGATGCACCTAGAGCAAATACTTCCGGATCGGGTTTCGCTTTAGAGACCAGGTTCCCATCTACAATAGCGTCAAAATAGCCGGTGAGATTGATCCTGTCCAAAATCCTCCGGGCATTCTTGCTGGCTGAGCCAAGGGCGACTTTGACACCTTTCCCTCGCAGTTCAGCCAGGAATGGGAGTACTCCCGGGAGGATCTCTGAGGCATCCATCTGATCAATGTACTCTACGTACCAGGTGTTTTTCTTGTCCGCCAAGACCTCCTTATCTGCTTCTGTGTGAACTTGGCCTCCAATTTCTAAGAGAATGTCCAAGGAACGCATGCGACTGACCCCTTTTAGACGCTCGTTATCCTGTTTAGTAAATTCGATTCCCATCTCTTCGGCTAAACGTTTCCACGCCAGAAAATGATACTTGGCTGTATCAACTATGACGCCGTCCAAGTCGAAGATTGCCAGTTGTAAATCCATTTGCAGACCTCCTTTGCGACCCATTATATCATGATTGGCGCTTTGTAGGCATAATTTAGGAAAAAAGGGAGGTGAGGCAACTGATCGCGATTTATGCCCGCGTCAGCACCGAGGAGCAGGCCAAACATGGGTTTAGTATTCCGGCCCAAATCAGGGACTGCCAGGAGCGGATCGGCCATAGTCAAGCCCTGATTTTTGCCGATGAAGGTGTATCAGGAGAAACCCTGCAGCGGCCTGCCCTGGAAGAACTCCGGCAAAGGATCCAACGGGGTGAGATCTCTACAGTTTACTGTTTCGATCCGGATCGGCTGTCCCGCAAACTCCTGCATCAATTAATCCTGACTGAAGAATGGGAAAGCAAAGGAGTCGGGCTGAATTTCGTCAACGGTGAGTACAGCAAGACGCCTGAGGGCAATCTCTTCTATGCGCTCAGGGGAGCAATTTCAGAGTTCGAGAAGGCAAAGATCACAGAGCGAATGTGCAGAGGGCGCAGGGAAAAGGCCAGGCAAGGAAGGGTGCTGAGGGATTTTCAGATCTATGGGTATGACTTTGACAGCGAGAATGAGCAGCTGATTATCAACCGCGAGGAAGCGGCAATCGTTAAGCAAATTTATGCCTGGACAATCGCCCCTCCCCCTAGAATCCAAGGCGCAGCCGGCATTGCCAGGATGCTGACAGAATTGGGCGTGCCTACCAAGAGGGGGGCGAAGAAGTGGCATAGGCAGGTCGTGAGGCAGATCCTTAGCAACCGCACCTACCTGGGCGAGTTTTATCAGAACAAATGGGATACCTCTAGCGGCAGGGTGCGTCTCCGGCCCCGGGAAGAGTGGATTTTGATTCCCTGCCCAGCCATTATTGAACCGGATACATTCGAACAAGTGCAGCTGATCTTAGCCCCACTGTCAGTTAACTCGAGATCTTAATGCACCTACGCACAACTAAACGCATTCGTCAGGAAGTTATGCTCTACGATCCCATCGGGGCGGACCGGGAGGGTAATGAAATCAGCCTGATGGATATTCTCAGCTCCGATGACGATGAAGTGCTGGATGAAGTTGTCCTCAACATTGATCGGGGCCTGTTGGCGCAGTGTTTTGGCTGTCTGTCAAAGCGTGAACGAACCGTCCTGGAACTTCGCTTTGGCCTCGGGCAGCAAGAAAGGCTGACGCAGAGGCAAATTGGCCGCTTGCTGGGAATCTCCCGTTCTTATGTTTCCCGCATTGAAAAAAGGGCTTTAGGCAAACTGCTCAATGCAATGGGTCCGTAGGATGCGCCTCCTTGGGGGCGCTTTTCCTTTGTAATAGTTGTCTGGGCGAGGATCTGTGGTATAATTAGTTGATAACAATGAGAGTGGAGCTGTGAGATGAAAAAGTTCGTTCCGGACCTGATCTGCCAGAGTGTGTTTACCATTGATTTAGACAAGCTCAAGGAAAGGCAGATTTCTGGTTTGCTAGTCGATATCGATAACACGCTTGTTCCCTGGGGTGAGCCGGAGATGGAGGAAGCCTTTGTGGCCTGGGTAAGGCAAGCCCAGCACAGGGGGTTTAAGATCTGTCTGGTCTCTAATGCTAAGCAGAATCGCGCCCAGAGCTTCGCTGCCCTGCTAGGGATTCCAGCAGTCGGCATGGCCCTCAAGCCGTTAGGCCGCGCTTTTCGCAAGGGCATGGTTCTTTTGGGCCTGGAGCCCCAGCAAGTTGCCGTGATTGGCGATCAGCTGTTCACAGATGTGTTCGGGGGCAACCGTCTCGGCCTGTACACCGTCTTGATTAATCCGCTGAGTAAAAATGAACTTGAATCGACGAAGCTGATGCGCAGAATTGAACACTGGATCTTGGAGAAGATGGTAAGGCGGGGAGAGATCAGCCGCAAGCATGTCCAGATCAGGCAAGGGAGGGGCTCAGATGAGTGAAAGGTATTGTCAAGGCTGCGGAGCCAGAATACAAAGTACAGACCCTGGAAGCTTCGGGTTTGTTCCAGAGCACGTGCTCGAGCAGGATACAGTTCGCTGTCAACGCTGCCATAGGATCAGCCATTACGGCCGTGACGAGATTGGGCCGGTTGATGCCAGTGATTCTTTTGAGTCCATACGTGCCGGCGTTGATTGGTCCACCGGAGTCTGCCTGGTAGTAGACCTTTTAGACTTCGAAGCGGGACTCCCCCCTGAACTGCTTGGTCTGATGCGGGGCAAAGATGTACTTTTGGTTGTCAATAAAGTGGATTTGATCCCTGACAAGACCCCCTTAAGCGAGTTAGAGAGCTGGGTGCGCTCCCGGCTGGACTATTACGGGCTGCCGAGGATGCAGCAAGTCTTGGTAAGTGCCGCTAATGGGCTTGGATTTCCTGCCTTAGCAGATATGGTTGCGTCCCTAGGTAAGCAGGTGCTCTTTGTAGGCATTACCAATGTGGGAAAATCCAGCGTACTGCAGCGCCTGCTGAGGATGCGCATTGGCGGCGGAAAACGCAAGCAGATCGAACCGACGATTTCTCCCTACCCGGGCACTACCGTGAATGTTTCGCGTTGGTCATGCCCAGGAGGCCTGGTTTTGGCTGATTCACCAGGTTTTGTGCCTGGCGGCAGGATTAGTGACATGCTCCTGCCTGCGCTGGCCCAGAAAGTGATTCCCCACAAGAGCCTGTCTTCTCACCTCTATGAAGTTCGGGCAGGGGATATAGTCTATATTAAGGGCCTCTGCGCAGTCGAATGTATTTCTGCCAGCGGCACAGGTTTGCTCTTGGGGTTCACTGGATCCGGAGTGAGATGGCAAAGATCCTCCAGCAAACATTTGGACAAGTGGTTGGAAAAAGGCAATAAGCTGGCTCCGATCAAGCAATGGGAAGAACATGCTGTACGGCTGGAGCCAGGACAGGATTTGTTTGTCAGCGGTTTAGGCTGGGTTTCAGCTCGTAGGGCCCAATATAAGCTGCGGCTTTACATACCTGCAGGAGCTGAGTATACTGTCCGCCCCAACCTGATTGGTCCAAAGAAAAAGTAAAAAACGGTAAGATTTTAGGAATAAAGCTCGTCCTCCTTGCACATACTATAAATATCAAGAAGGTCAGGGAGGATAAACCATGTCTCTTTTCGTATATGAGAAAGCGTTGGACTACACCTCCAGCGACAGACTGCTCCTGGATATTCGCCAGACTGTCAGTCAGCTGAGAAAATCTGATCCGAAGTTGAAAAGTTGCTCATTGGCCGATGTGAGCCTAAAAAGAAATAAGACAGGCGTTAACGTTACCTTGTTCTTTCAGTCCTAACCCCACCCCTGGGGTTTTTCTTTTATGGTTGAGGACGGCAGGAGTTTCCATTGAAAGAATCGAAAAGACTTATAACAGAAATTAGGAGGTCGAATATGGAGCGAATAACCCGGATTCGAGAACGTCTGCAAGCTGAAGGGGCAGATGTATTTTTAGTTTCTAGTGCAGTGAACAGGCGTTATCTCACTGGTTTTACAGGTTCCGCAGGTTTGGTGTGGATCTCCGGCACTAGACAGGCTTTATTGACTGACTTTCGCTATGTTGAGCAGGTAAAGGCAGAATGCCCCGACTGGGAGCTAATCCAGATCGAAAATTACAATGAGTCATTGAAAAAGCTGATCGAAGACGATGGAGTCAAGAAAATTGCCTTCGAAAAAGACTACGTGACTGTGAAACAAATTGAAGAGTGGCGGGAGAAACTCTCTCCGCAGTTCCTTGGTGTCAGCGGGTGGGCCGAAGAGCTGCGCATGATTAAGAGCGAGGCTGAAATTGAGAACATAAAAAGGGCTGCCAAAATCGCGGACGATGCCTTTGCGGAGCTCCTTCCCAAGATTCGCTCGGGCGTGACCGAGCTGGATATTGCTCTGGAACTGGAATTCTTGATGCGCAAAAGGGGGGCAAGCGCCATGTCCTTCGATCCAATTGTGGCTTCAGGACCGCGCAGCGCATTACCCCATGCTAGGCCTACGGATCGTGTTTTCAGTGTTGGCGACTTTGTTGTCTTTGACTTCGGTTGTGTGGTTAACGGTTACTGTTCAGATATGACTCGGACCATTGTAATTGGCGAGCCGGAAGAGCAGCATCTGCTGATTTACGACTTAGTCCTCAAGGCTCAGCTGACCTCCTTAGAAGCTGTGGGTCCAGGAAAAACCGGTGCTGAGATCGATGCCATTGCCCGTGACATTATCGGTGAAATGGGTTATGGCGAATATTTTGGCCATGGTTTAGGGCACAGTCTAGGTTTGGAAGTTCACGAGAGTCCCCGGCTGTCCAAGACTGATCAGACAGTACTGCAGCCAGGCATGCTCGTCACTGTAGAGCCGGGAGTATATATTCCGGGATTTGGCGGTGTACGCATTGAAGATCTCGTGTTGGTGACTGAGGGCGGACATGAGGTGCTGTCCTCCACCTTCAAAGAGTTATATGTGGTAGGATAGGGAGGGTACAGAAATGATTTCGGTAAACGATCTACGTACGGGAGTAACCGTCGAGCTTGAAGGTGAGATTTACAGTGTGGTGGATTTTCTCCACGTTAAACCAGGCAAAGGGGCGGCCTTTGTCCGTACGAAACTGAAAAACATCCGCACCGGGGCTAGTGTGGAGCGGACGTTCAGGGCGGGGGAGCGCATTGCCAGAGCGCATATCGAATCGAGACAAATGCAGTATCTCTATGCTGCGGACGGGGAGTATTTCTTTATGGATATGGAATCCTATGATCAGATTTCTTTGAGTGAGGCTGACTTAGGCGACGCACCCAAGTTTTTGTTGGAGAACATGACTATCGGCATTCAGTTCTACGAAAACCAGGCTATAGGCATTGATTTGCCAACCACTGTTGTTCTGGAAGTAACCCAGACCGAGCCTGGATTTAAGGGCGATACCGCGCAAGGCGCGACCAAACCCGCTACGCTGCAGACAGGGCTTACTATTCAAGTTCCATTGTTTGTGGAGCAAGGTGATATGGTTAAGGTAGACACAAGGAGCGGGGAGTACATATCCCGATCCTAGGTCGATACAAAATTAGGGGGTGGATTAGTTGGAGACTATTAGAGAGAAAATTGCCTATCTGCGTGGAGTTATTGACGGCGATCCGTCTATGACGGAGGGGAGAAGTGGTTTCTTGTTCACCAAAGTGCTGCAGATCTTGGATGATTTGGCAGATGAAGTTGAAGATCTCGCAAGGGCCCACGAAGAGTTGGATGAGTATTTGCAGGAAATCGATTTTGATCTTGCCTATTTGGAGGATGAGCTGTTTCTAGCAGAAGATGAAGATGACCATGTGGACCAAGGCCGTGTGCACTGGGAGGACTCTCCCGGCGATTCTCTAGTTGAAGTCGAATGCCCGGAATGTGAAGACATCGTCACATTTGATGAGGATTTTCTGTTTGATGAAGGCGTGCAGGTCAGGTGCCCCCGTTGTGATGCAGTGGTGTTTGAGAGCTCCGATTTTGACGAACTTGACCAACTTTTCCAGGAAGATGCTCTAGTAGAGGAAGAAGACTAGTCATACCCAAAGCAATAGCAAGATTGGGAAATGCCCCCTTGGCGGGGCATTTTTTTATTGTCATACCTTGTCCTAGTTTCGCATATAGTGTGGCAAAGGGTGGGCTGCTCTATGCTCAGATATCTATCTCCAACCTTACGGAGAATTGTTGATCAAGCTTCTGCAACGAATCTGGAAGAAGTGCGATTGCGCCTCAACCGGCCTTTGATGATCAAAGACAGAAGTGGGTTTGCTATTCTTTCAGCACAGGGTCAAAGTGTACGGCCGGAGCATAGCTACATAGTCAGCAAAGATGACCTGGATCGGACCTTGCAATTGATTACGGAAAATTCTTGGTATGCCTGGGAACAGGAGATTCAGGGAGGATACTTGACCCTGCCTGGAGGCCACCGGGTGGGAGTAGCGGGCCAGGCCGTATACAGCGGGGGGCAGCTTAGGACAATCAAAAACATCTCCTCCCTCAACTTTCGCCAGGCGCGGGCTGTGGTGGGAGCTGCTGACCCGCTTATTGGCCGGGTTGTATCTAAGCGGGGAACACACATCTATTCGACTCTGATAGTGTCGCCTCCTGGTTGCGGGAAAACCACTCTGCTGCGTGATCTTACGCGCCAGGTAGCCGATTGCGGCTTGCAGGTAGTGGTTATAGATGAGAGGTCGGAAATTGCCGCCTGTTATTTAGGAGTTCCCCAATTGGACGTTGGCATGCAAACCGACGTTCTGGACGGCTATGATAAAGGGATCGGCGTTAACCATGCTCTGCGAGGGCTCAGTCCGCAGGTTGTGGTAACAGATGAAATCGGGCACGGCTCCGATGCCGCGATCCTTGCGGAGCTTGCGCGCAGCGGCGTAAAGGTTATTGCCACCTGCCACGGGGATTCTTGGGAGCAATTACAGGGCAAGAGCTGGGCAAGGTCCAGCCTGGAAATATTTGAACTGGTCGTCATCTTATCTCGCCGACGGGGCCCGGGAACTATCGAATCAGTTCTAAGAGTCCAGGGAGCCACATAAAATGATGAGGACAGGTGTGGGGGTGAACTGCATTGCTCATGAAAGGCGTAGGTGCCGGCCTGATTCTTTTTTCCACTGGAGCCATGGGCATGATTTTGGCCAGAAGTTTCTCAATACAGGTACATAACTTGCGGCAGCTGATCAGCTTCATTCAAGTGCTGGAGTCTGAAATCCAGTTCGCCAAAACAACCCTGCCTAATGTTATTGCAGCAGAGGCTAGGCAGTCTTCTGGGGATATAGGCAGGTTTCTACAGCTTGTGAACAAAGGGCTTGCAGCGGGAACCGGTGAGCGCTTTTCAGTTATCTGGGAGGAAGGGTTAAACAATCTGGCCGCCAATGGTTTGCCCGCCGCTGTCTTGGAAGACTTGCACCATGTCGGGGAGGTGCTGGGCATGAGCGATACTGCCGAGCAGGTCAAACATCTGAAGGTTGCAATGCATCGCCTCGGCCAGGCGCTTGAAACAGCTGAACAGGAACGGGAAAAACAAGCCCGCCTGTGGCAGTATTTGGGCTTTTCAGCAGGACTGCTGATCATTTTACTTTTGTTTTAGGAGGGATCAGTGTGACGGACTTATCTCCCATTTACCGCATCGCGGGGCTAGGTATCTTGGTGGCAGTCCTCAACATCTTTCTTGTACAGGCCGAACGCAAGGAACAGGCACAAATGTTGAGCTTAGCAGGGGTGATTATCGTCTTGTTGTGGTTGGTCCAAATGGTTGGGCAGCTGTTTTCCGATGTAGAAGCGGTCTTTAGGTGGTGAGATCCTGTGCTGTGGCTTCCCCTGGTAATTGGTGCAGGCATAGTGTTAACGGTCTTTCAGGCCCAGCTGAGAGAGGAACAGCCTGCCTGGGCAGTTGTTGTTGGCCTGTCCTTCGTTACAGTGATTTTCCTAGCCTTAATGCCCCAGTTCACCAGCGCCTTTGGGGCAATAACCGCTTTGGCCCGGGAGGCCCAGGTAAGCGCACTGTATCTCAATCCTGTTTTGAAGACCATTGGGGTAGCTTATCTGACCTCCTTTGGGGTTCAGATCAGCCGTGAAGCAGGTGAAGAAGCAATCTCCGGAATTATTGAACTGGCGGGGAAACTTGTCATACTGGTAATTGCTTTGCCTCTCCTCCAGGCAATTTTACACACCCTTTTCGGAATCTTAGGTGTTTAGGATGAGAAATATGAAGCGGTGGAAGTTGGTCTTGTTCCTGATCCTGGTAATGCTCCTAGACCGCCCTGGGCAGGCGCAAGCTCCCCTCGATGGGCAGCCCTTCCAGAAGTCAATCCAAGATCAGCTGGAGGCCCTTGATTTAGGACAGCTGTTAGGTTTCATTGAACTTTTGGAGGAGGAATATCAGCAGTACTTGCCGAGCCTAACATTTAGAGATCTGCTAGGGGGCGAAAGTAGCCCCGCTTCGCCCGGAGATATCATGCTGCTCCTTTTGCGCAGCTTTCTACGGGAGCTTTACCTAAGCTTACATCTCCTAAGGCAGCTTGTGGTGATTGGCATTTTAGCTGCTTTGCTAGAATACCTGAGCCGTTCGTTCGGAGCGAAAGCAGTCGTTGACTTGGCTTTTGCTGTTTCCTTTTTGGTCTTAGTAATTCTCGGCCTGCAGAGCTTCCAAATCGCCTCCAGTACAGCTTCCGGAGCTATTGACCAAATGGTGAGCTTTATGTACTCACTGATACCGATACTGTCCTCTCTGCTAGTGGCAGTAGGGGCTGTAACCTCTGCAGCGGTTTTCCATCCCTTGCTTTGGGCAGTGGTGGGAGCCATAGCCAGTCTGGTACAAAACTTGTTGCTGCCCATGATCCTCTTTAGCACCGCCTTTTCTTTGGTGGCCCATTTTATTCCTGACCTCCAGTTCCCAAAATTAGGGAAACTGTTCAGACAGGGGGTCATTTCCGTACTTGGCCTTTGTTTCATTGTGTTTTCAGGATTTATGGCAGTCAGAGGTGCCATTGCGCCTGTGACAGATGGAATCTCCCTGCGCACAGCCAAGTATCTGACCAGGACTTTGATACCCATAGCCGGCGGTATGTTTGCAGACACCCTGGAGGTTGTCGTGGGCGGATCGCTTCTCATCAAGAATGCAGTCGGCGTCTTTGGTCTGGTGATGATTCTGTTCATGGTGGCCATCCCATTACTTAAGGTGTGGGCCATGGTTCTTGTTTATAAAATCGTAGGCGCTTTTTTGGAACCCGTCTGCAATAGACGCATCGTTGAGGTTCTTGGCACGATGGAGGCGTCTTTAAATCTGGTCTTAATTGCCTTGGCTACCGTAGCTTTGATGCTCTTTCTGGCCATCACCATTTTGGTGGGCATTGGCAACCTGGCTGTTTTTATGAGGTGATAGGGATGTATTGGCGACAGTGGCTGCAAACCCTATTGAGCTTGGCAATTCTGCTTGGCATCCTAGAAATGCTCCTCCCCTCGGGGGAACTGGCAAAATACGCTAAACTTGTGCTGGGTCTGGCGCTGATGCTGGCGGTATTGGAACCGGTGACCATTTTGCTGAACCTGGACATTCAATCTATCGATCTTTCCTGGCAGGACGGCTTGTCTTCTGAACCTGACGTAGAGGCGTTGGCGGCAAGGGTGAAACTCGCAGCTGCAGCACCATTTCTTATGGAAGAAAAGGTTCACTTGTCAGCACAACTCGAGGGAGTTCTCTCTGGCCTGGAAGGCGTTAATGCTGTTTGGGTGGAAGTCAGCAGCGCAGAAGAAAAGAGTGCCCTCATCTCCATCTTCCTGGATCCATTTGAGGCGGATCTGGCTGGATCAATCGGCCAAATCGCAGCTTCCCTGCTGCATGTTCCTGTCAACCAAATCTCAGTTCAGCGTTGGGCAGAAAAGGAGGTAGCCTATGGGCGAGCTTTGGAGTAGGCTCAATGAACGACACAAGAAGATATTCAGCTGGCTGGCAGTAGTGTTGATTATCGGGGTGGGGATTCTCCTCATCCAGCCATCCAAACCGGCAGAAGTTCCTGCCAGCCTATCTTCAGGCTCTTCTGCAGATGCGAAACCCGCCTCCTCTGCTCAGGAGTCCTTAGAAAAAGAACTTGCAGCCATCTTAAATACCATGCTTGGCGGCAAGTATGCAGAGGTTTTCTTGACTATGGACAGTGGTCGCCGGCTAGTGATCGCCTATGACCTTACCGAAGAGGAGCGTTATGGCCCCCAGGGCCTGACTGAAAGGCGCTGGACATCCAGTCCGGTCCTAATGCGAAACGATGCTGAGCGGAGGGAGGTGCCGCTGGTTTTGGAGGAAGTTGAACCGAGAGTTCGGGGAGTCTTGGTAGTGGTCGATTATGAGCCCCGCCCCGAACTGCAATGGGCGGTTTCCCAAGCGGTTGCCACCGCTTTGCAGGTGCCTATGTATCGAATTGAAGTTATGTTCAAACAATAGGGAGGATGGTGAGAATGGCTAAGTTTATCGTAGTGCGGGGAAAGAAAGTTCTGTGGAATTTGCTGATTGTTGCGATGGTGGTCATGGCCTTGGTTTACATCTTTCGGGTAGATGAGGTTCCTGACTCTGAAAGAGAGGACCTGCCCGATGCTGATAGTGGAGTGAGCCAAGTTGTATTAGTTGAACCCGTAACTGTACGCACCATTCCCACGAAGTTTTCCGAGTATAAACTGGAACGGGAGCGCATGCGCAGCCGGCAAATTGAACTGTTGCAGAACCTTGCCTATGACGGCCATACCGAACTGGAGCGAAAAGAGCAAGCCCAAACAGATTTGCAGACATTCATCGGCAAGATTAGCCGGGAGACTGAAATTGAAAATCTGCTTAAAGCCCAAGGCTATCTTGATGCCCTTGTCCTTCTGGAACAGGACGCCATTACCGTAGTGGTTCCAGTGACATTAGTTCGGGACGAAGCAGCCCGTATTGGAGAGTTGGTGCATCGATTAACCGGAGTTAGGCTGGAAAGAATAACCATAGTTGACGAAACTGTCGGTGTGTAGCCCCCGTTATAAGCCTCAGTCCCATGAGGCTTCTTTTCTTGGAGGAGAAGGGTCCAAACTAGCGAAAATATACAGATGCAACAAGAAAGAGGTGCACTATTGATTATGGAATTCCTGCAGATTAAAGAGCTTATCTCGCTAGTCAACTCAACTGACATTACGGATCTGGAGATAGAGGACGGAGACTTTCGCGTGCGCATCCGCAAGGGGTCAACAGAGGCCAAACCTGCCCCGGTTCAAGCAGTAGAGACAGTCAAAACACCGGCGCCAACTCCGGGAGCTCCGGAGCCGGCCCGAGATGCCAGGGGGAACTTGGTGGAGGTTATAGCGCCCATGGTAGGAACTTTTTATCGCGCCCCAGCCCCGGACGCAGAAGCCTTCATTCGTGTGGGCGAGAAAGTAACCCAGGGTCAAACCCTGTTTATTATTGAGGCTATGAAGATGATGAATGAGATTGAATCAGAAGTAAGCGGAGTGGTCAAAGAAATTCTGGTGGAAAACGGTCAGCCTGTAGAGTTTGGGCAGCCCCTGCTTTTGATTGATCCACAAGCTTAGGAGGTGCCCTATGTTACGCAGAATACTGGTTGCTAATCGGGGAGAAATTGCCCTGCGCATTATCAGGGCCTGCCGTGAGTTGAACATCGAGACAATCGCGGTCTATTCGGAAGCTGATCGAGAATCTCTTCACACGAGGTGGGCCGACTGGTCGGTTTGCATTGGACCGTCAGCTTCCCAAAGAAGCTATCTGAATGCCCAGAATATCTTGGCTGCAGCTATTGCCTACGGTGCGGATGCAGTCCATCCTGGATACGGCTACTTAAGCGAAAGTGCGATGTTTGCTGAGATGTGCGAGGCGCACAATCTGGTCTTTGTTGGCCCCAGCCCACAACAAATTGAGCTGCTCGGTGATAAGTCCAGGGCAAAGAACACAATGCAAAAAGCGGGAGTACCTGTTGTTCCAGGCAGCGAAGGCGCTATTGGCAATGAACAGGACTTGATTAAAGTTGCGGAGGAGATTGGTTATCCTGTCATGATCAAGGCCAGTGCAGGCGGGGGCGGCAAAGGGATGCGCCTAGCCAGGGATCGGCAAGAACTGATCAGGGGCTTTAATACTGCCCGTGCAGAAGCAGCCGCTGCCTTCAATAATGACGCTGTGTACCTAGAGAAGTTCATTGAGTCACCTAGGCATATTGAAGTCCAGCTTCTCGGGGACAACTTCGGCAGGATCGTGCATTTTGGCGAAAGAGAATGTTCCTTGCAACGCCGCCATCAGAAGCTGATCGAAGAGTGTCCTTCGCCTGCAGTTGATGATGGCTTAAGGGCTGAAATGGGTCGGGCAGCAGTGCGGGGGGCTGAGGCCGTGGGCTACCGCAATGCGGGAACGATGGAGTTTTTGCTTGACGACTCAGGCAAGTTTTATTTTATGGAAATGAATACACGTATCCAAGTCGAGCACCCGGTGACTGAAATGGTCTACGGCATCGACCTAATTAAAGAGCAAATACGCATCGCTTCAGGCCAGGCCTTGGCTTTTGACCAAAGTGACATAAGTCCCAAGGGACATGCTGTAGAGTGCCGGATCAATGCGGAGGCAGTGCGAATAAACTCCCGGCCCTCACCTGGTTTGATCGAACAGCTGTTTGTGCCTGGCGGTTGCGGTATCCGTTGGGACAGCCATGTATATCAAGGTTATAAAGTACCGCCTTTCTATGACTCGATGTTTGCCAAACTGATTAGCTGGGGTGCTGATCGCAGCGAAGCGATCGAACGCATGCAGCGTGCCCTGGGGGAATTAGTCGTAGAGGGAATAGAGACTTCAATTCCTTTTCATCGAGCGATGATGGCGGATGCAAGGTTCCGAAGGGCAGATTTTTCCACTGACTTCCTGGAGCAGTGGCTGGAAGAAACGGAATTGTCGAACAAGGAATAGTTTGGTATACTAAACGTTAGGAGGTGTAAGAAAATGTCGGAAACCGAACGTCGCAGTGAATTAGGCGAACTGAAAATTGCCAACGATGTAGTGGGAATTATTGCAGGTCTTGCTACGGTTGAAATTCCTGGCGTTGCCGGAATGAGTGGCGGGATCGCCGGTGGAATAGCAGAAATGCTTGGTGCTCGCAACTTGTCCAAGGGCGTTAAAGTTGATGTTGGTGAACACGAATGTGTTGTTGATCTATTTGTGATCATTGAATACGGATACAGTATTCCTGAAGTAGCTCAGCAGATTCAGGAGAATGTAAAGAGAACAATAGAAGTGATGACGGGACTCGATGTCATGGAAGTCAACTTGCATGTTCAGGGAGTGCAGTTCCCCCAGGAAAAAAAGGGTGAGGAGCCGCAACCGCCCGCGCCTAGGGGGAAGTAGCCATGATAATACTTGATCGCATCTTGCTGGGAATCACCGGCCTGGTTCTGGTGGTTCTTGCAGGACTTTTGCTATCAACGATTTTAGGAGGTACAGTCCTAATCGACTGGCTGCAGTCATCCAGGGTGATTTTTGACGGCAGTATTGTCGCCTTGATTTTGGCTATCCTGGCCGTCTACATCGTAGTGCTCGTTTCCAGATCGGAAAAGAGATTTATAGTCTATCCCAGAGAGCTTGGTGAGATCAGGATTAGTACCGCTTGTGTGGAGAGCCTGATTGTAGAAGCCG
The DNA here is from genome assembly GCA_012520315.1 of Bacillota bacterium. GTDB lineage: Bacteria > Bacillota > Limnochordia > Darwinibacteriales > Darwinibacteriaceae > UBA5420. The sequence continues at coordinate 96,423 of JAAYOM010000124.1, forward strand.
CAGAGCAAATCCCCGGTCTTGAGCAGGTACGGGCATCGTTTACCGATGTGGTCAGCCCCAAAGTCAAATTGAGAGTGACAGTCTACCCTGACCACAATCTGTCCGAGCTGTCTGAAGAGCTGCAAGAGACTGTGCGGGACTATGTGCAAAGAACGGTAGGGGTTGTGATTCAAGAGATTGAAGTGTTTGTTGACGGCATAGCAAAGAATGCCGCCGAAACAGATCGTCCCCTCGACGAGCTGGTTTAAAGGGGTGCTGGTATATGAAGGAAAAGTTGCTTGGGCTGCTCGGTGATCACTTCGGTAAGATACTTGGTTCGATTATGGGCCTCATTGTAGGCTGGATCATTATCGCCTTCGGGATACTTAAGGGTCTATTGGTGGTAGTTTGCATTGCAGCAGGATTTTTTCTCGGTTCATACTTGGATTCGCCCAGAAGCGGCGGCGGTTTTACCAGTCGATTTATGAGGTGATATTGTTTGAGTAGAAGACTAGCACGACAGATTGCATTTCAGACTCTGTTTCAGATTGATCTAAGCAAAATCAATCTGGAGACCGCCTTGATGCAGAGACTGGATGATGTTGCACTGAACGCCGAGAACCGCAACTATGTAGAACAAGTGGTGCGGGGAGTACACCAGCACATTGCTGCTATCGATGCACAGATTGGAAGTATCTCCAAGGCGTGGGAGGTACATCGCCTGGGGTTTATTGATCGCAGCATTTTGAGATTGGCCATCTATGAAATAGTGTTTATGGATGACATTCCGGCAGGTGTCGCGGTCAATGAGGCGGTGGAGCTGGCCAAGGAGTTCGGCGACGAAGACTCGCCCCGATTTGTCAATGGTCTTTTGGGTACGGTGGTTCGGGATGGGGATTTCCAATGAAAGTGTTTCTTGGCATTGATACAAGCAGCTATACAACGTCCATGTGTCTGCTTGGCGAGGACGGAGAAATCAAGGCGGATGAAAGAATAATTTTGCAGGTGGCTTCTGGTGCGCGGGGTTTGCGGCAATCGGAAGCCTTATTTCAACATGTGCAAAATATGCCTGAGGTGACCGCCAGGATCGGCCAAGCTTTGCAGGGAGATGAGCTTGTGTCCATAGGAGTTACAATCAAGCCCCGGCCGAGTGAGGATTCTTACATGCCGGTCTTCTTGCCAGGTTCAGCCCTTGCTGAGTCTATAGGGCATTTGCTCAGTATACCTTGCCACAAGCTCACGCATCAAGAAAGTCATATCTGGAGCGGCATCGCCAGCGCGCAAGGCCCGTATGCCTCCGACTTTTTGGCTATCCATCTGTCCGGGGGAACAACAGAGATGACGCTTGTTGGGCGTGACGAGAAGACAAATCGGCTGCGGGTAGATTTACTGGGCAGCACCTTGGATCTGCATGCGGGCCAATTTGTAGATCGGCTTGGTGTGAAGCTGGGCCTGCCCTTTCCAGCCGGTCCCTCCCTCGAGAAACTCGCCCATAAGTCCGAGGATACTGTCTCGGTGCCGACCTTTCACCGTGCCGGCAAAGTAAGCTTTTCAGGGCCCCTTACTGCCTTGGAAAAAATGGTGGGGAACGCTTCGCCACCAGTTCTTGCCAAGGCCTGTTTCGAAAGTATAGGCCGCACACTGGTGAAGTGGATTCGCTGGGCAGAGGGGCAGAGTTCAAGCCGGGATCTTTTGATTGTGGGCGGGGTAGCCGCCAACAAGATCATTAGGTCTTATTTGCTGCAGAAACTGCCTAATTGGGATCTGTTTTTTGCTGCCCCGGCCTATAGCGTAGACAATGCCTATGGGGCGGCTTTTTTTAGTGCACTGAGTTCCGGATTTTTGTCCACGGATCCGGCCAAAGGAGGATAGTGATGCTGCAGCCCGTTTCGGTAAGTGAACTTACGCAACAAATCAAAACAGCTCTCGCAGGTCCTGAATTTCAGAGTGTGGCGGTGCAGGGAGAGGTTTCCAACTTTCTCCATCATCGCTCAGGGCATATGTACTTTTCTTTGAAGGACTCCAACAGCCGGATCAAGGCCGTGATGTTTCGCAGCCGCAATCAGCGTTTGCAATTTGTTCCCAAGAATGGAGATACATTAATTGCCGTAGGATCAGTTGGTATTTATGAGCCCAATGGCGAGTACCAGCTCTATGTGGATCTGCTCTTTCCCCAGGGTATAGGCGAACTGCACCTTGCTTTCGAACAACTCAAAGAAAAGCTTGAACGGGAGGGTCTCTTTGCTGCTGAAAGAAAGCGCCCTCTGCCAGTACTGCCAGGCAGAATAGGGGTGGTTACATCGCCTTCGGGGGCAGCCATCCGTGATATTATCCATGTCTTGACCCGGCGCTATCCGGGAGTGCAGGTTTTGATCTTTCCTGCCTTGGTACAGGGGGCGGGTGCGCCGGCGAGCCTCACCGGGGCTTTGGCCATGGCGCAGAATACCGACGTAGATGTGATCATCATAGGCAGGGGAGGCGGTTCCTTTGAAGAGCTGTCCGCCTTTAATGACGAGGGTTTGGTTCGGGCAATTGCTGCATCTGCTATACCCGTTGTCTCTGCCTGCGGACACGAAACTGACTTTACCCTTGCTGATTTTGCCGCCGACCTTAGGGCGCCTACCCCTTCCGCCGCAGCTGAATTGGTGGTGCCTCTACAGGAAGAGCTTTTTGAACACATTTCTTCGCTGCAAAAGCGCATGGTTGACTCATTGAGGCGCAGGATCCAGGCGGAACGCCGTTACTTGGTCCAGCTCAGCCAAAGCCCGATTTTGCAGAGACCTGAGAGTTACCTGAACCAATTGCGGCAGCGTTTGGACGAACTGTGGACAGGCCTTGGTCGCACCCAACGCCATAATCTAGTTCTCAGGCGGGGGAAACTGGAAAGTGCAGTGGGCAAACTCGAGACCTTAAGCCCCCTCAAGACATTGGGGCGGGGCTATGCAATTTGCCAAAACGAGCGTGGGGAGATTTTGCGCCAGGCTGACCAGACCAGGGAGGGCGAAGTTGTTCATGTCACCTTGCAGAAAGGATCATTATCCTGCACAGTAGAAGGGAGACGCATATGACTGAACTGAAGTTTGAGGAAGCTCTGGCTCGCTTGGAAGAGATAGTGCGCAGTCTGGAACAGGGCGAGACGGGCCTGGATGAGTCCCTCGTACTCTTTGAAGAAGGTGTGAAACTGGCACGTTTTTGCAACAATAAACTTGATCAGGCCGAGGCAAAAATTGAAGTAATGCTGGACGCAGGCCAAATTGAAACATTCGAGGTGAAGGATTGATGAAAGAATTAGTCCGCAAGGTGGAGTCCATCTTAGACGAGACGCTTCCGCCTGCCCATACAGTTCCTGAAGTGCTGCATGAGTCTATGCGTTACTCTACCCTGGGGGGAGGCAAGCGGCTGAGGGCGTTACTGGCCATGGCGGCCTGTTTGGCCGTGGGCGGGGAGATAAGGAGCACTTCAGGCTTGGCTGCCGCCCTAGAAATGGTTCACGCCTATTCCCTCATCCATGATGATCTGCCTTGCATGGACGATGATGACTTGAGGCGGGGGAAGCCTACCAATCACAAGGTCTATGGGGAGGCGATTGCGGTCTTGACTGGCGATGCACTGTTAACCGAGGCCTTTGCGGAGCTGGCCAGGATGCCCGAAAAGTATGGTGTCCCATACGAAACCACAGTTCGAGTTGTTCTGGAACTGGCCAGAGGGGCCGGATCGCAGGGAATGGTCGGGGGACAAGTTGTGGACATTTCCGGGCAGGACCAAGATCTCAATGAAGATACCCTGCACTACATTCACTCCCACAAGACTGGAGCGCTTTTTAAAGCCGCGTTGAGGGGCGGTGCACTGCTCGGCGGTGCCAATGACGAGCAGTTGGCACAAATCACCCGGTTTGCTGAGAGTTTTGGATTAGCTTTTCAGATCACAGACGACATTCTTGACGAAACTGGCCAGACTGAACAGCTGGGCAAGGCGGTAGGGACAGATCAGGTCCTTGGCAAGCAAACCTATCCCCGCCTGTATGGACTGGAAAAATCACAGGAACTGGCGCGCCAATGTGTTAAAGAGTGTCATGAAGCGCTGAGGGATTTCCCTAAACAAGCGGACTTGCTCAGGGAGCTGGCATCCTTTATCATCCAGCGTGACCATTAGGTTACTTGCACCCATTTTAATGCCTGTGATATAATGAAGCCAACCTACAGGTGAATGGCGCAGTATTCTAGTCGTCAACCTTGTTCTTGAAAACGGGCCTAAAAATCCGTTGCGGGCACATCGATGAAGTCCTTGGTGGTGGCTTTCGACGCCCAGTCGGGGGTTGCTGCTGGGGGTTAAGGTTGGGGGGCGATCTGCAAGGGCATGCAGGCGTTGACCCTCCATCCATGGAGACCCAAGACTGTGGAGACATGGAGAACGTGTTTTTACGGCTTGGGATTGAACCTGCACGCGATACGCATTTGAAGCTTAATCGTACATCAGTGTTGGGTGCAGTGTAGCCTGTCTTGAGTGGTGTTTGGGGGATAGAGGTTTGCAGCAGCGCACCCCAGGC
>JAAYOM010000125.1 GCA_012520315.1 Bacillota bacterium
TCCGCATCGCTCAAGCCCAGTTCCCTGCCTAGATGCTGACTGAGTGCACTCACCCGCTTGGAATGCTGCTCCTCCCGTTTGTTTGTCTCATACAACGCTACCATCAGGGCATGAATTGTCTCACTGCGCATGCCGGAGCCATGAAACAGCTTGGCCCTGTACATGTTGTTCTCCGCCTTCTTAAAACCGGCAGCAAAGTCTTCGCCCCCTTCGGTCTTGGTGTTCCAGCCTAGGGCGATGGAGATCGGCATGGATTCTACCTTTTCCTTTTGAAGCACCATTTCAATTTCCCTGGCCTTCCTTTCCGCTTCCTGCTCCTTGGTGTTGGGAAGCAGGAGAACAAACTCATCGCCACCCCACCTGGCGATAATAGCATCAGGTCCACAGACCCTTTTCATTACCTGGGCTGTTTTTTGAAGAAGATGATCACCTGCTGCGTGACCAAAGGTATCGTTTACCAGCTTAAGGGCGTTCAGGTCCGCTACAATTACGGATAGGGGGAGGTTCTTGTCCATGTCCAGGCTTTCCAGCTGTTCTTCGAGGAACCTACGGTTATAAAGGCCTGTCAGCTGATCGTGATAGTTCAAGTACTTTATCTCCTGTATGCGCCTTTGCTCCTCGGTCACATCGCGTAAGACAAGGACCGCTCCGGTGACCTTCCCGTCACTGCTTCGGATCGGTGCCGCGCTCTCAGCGATGGACCTCTCCTCTCCCTCCTTGGAAAAGAGCAGAGTGTGATTTGCCAGTCCCCTGCTTTCTCCCAAGACCAGTACTTTAAAAAGGGGATCCTCACACTTTTGCCTTGTTGATTCATTGACAATATTAAACACCTGTTCAAAGGGCTTCCCAATGGCCTCATCTCCAGGCCAGCCTGTCAGTTCCTGTGCCACCTCGTTCATGATCTCGATTCGACCATGCCGATCCGTGGCTATCACGCCATCACCCACCGATAACAGAGTGGTTTTCAACCGTTCTTTTTCCTGCTTCAGTGCCATTTCGCTTCTCTTGCGCTCCAGGCTTGTCCAAACGCCATTCATCAAGAGTGTAATCTGCCAGACATCCATGTCATTATAGTCTGTTTGCTTATTTGCCAAACCTATAACTGCCACGATTCTCTGTTGATCAAATATGGGCAGTGTCATTAACTTGGTCAGCCGTACATGTCCCGGAGGATATCCCTTCTTAAGCGGATTGAACTTGGCAAAGTCGTTGACAATAATCGGTTTTCTCTGCCGAACCGCTTCGCCCCAGATACCCGTCTTTTCAAGTTGATACACTGTTTTTTTGCCAACAGTTCCGCATTGCTGCACAACATCTGCGGACCAGGTATTAAGGGTAAATTTTTGGGTTTCCTCATCATACAAATATATGTAGCCGATCTCGCTGCCCGTAAGCCCAATTGACTCCGCCAAAGCATAGTCTAACAATTCTTCCACTGAATCAGTTGGGTGCTGCAAAATGCGCACCAGGCTTTCATTGCGCTCGAGGGTTTTTTGAGTTTCCCGCTGGGCTCTTCTCCTTTGCAGTATGTTAACTGCCAAGGTGATAATGACAACTAGCTGGGCAGCTGCAAAGACCCAGAGGGCGGATACATACCTCTTCCTTGACAGCTCTAATTCCAGCGCGGTCGCTTTTTGCTCCGTAATATCAAGCAGGACCCCGAAAACAGAGTTGGTCTCGGGGTCGTATTCGCCCATGGAGTGAACATCAATCACAGCCCGATCTTCACCCCGTACAATCTTAAGTTCAAGATCATACGGAATGTTATGTTCAATAAGTGCCCTGAGGGCCTGTTCCCTTAAGTCATTGTATTCTGGCAAGGTGATTTCCCTTAACTCTGATAATGGTGCCCCGTCAGCCAAACCTAGAATCTTTTCTGCCCCTTCAGACAGAATGAGCTGATTGTCGGAAAGGCGAAATTCCCATGAACCTAGGCCAGTAATCATTTCAGCCCTCCGCAGACGGGCATTTGTTTCAAGGAGTTCCCTTTCAGCTGCTTCCCGGGCAGTAATATCGCTGATAATCGAAAACAACAAGGTTTGTTCTTCATCAATAGGATATGAATAAACCTCTACAGTTCGGACTTCGCCACTGGCCAAGCGGTGTGGAAAAACAAAGTAATTTCTTTCCTCCCTGGCCGCGGCCCTCCTTTCTCTAGCCACTTCTTCCGGTGAATACATGTGAATCTGATCTATATTCATCCCCTGCAGTTGTCCCGCAGAATACCCGTAAAACTCCGCTGCAGCCTCATTAGCAGCAACAATTGCGCCAGACTCCGTATCGATAAGGAACATTATGGACCCATGTCTATTAAACATTTGCTCCCAAAAGTCCCCATCAACCAAACTGTTGGCCTGGCTGGAGCCATGCGATAAGACCGCGAATATGCACAGGGCAATAATCACCATTACTGCCCACTTGTTCCACTGCATTTGACTAACCCCCAAATACATTACTGATCAAACCAAGGCACATCACCATACGGTTCCACCCAAGACTTTCCCAACCAATCTAACTTATGCAACAGTTGCATATGCAACTGTTGTCCAAAAAATAATGACAGTCTCAACCATGGCGACACGCGTTTTCAATCAGCTGACAAGCCCCCTTGCCCCGAAAATCCATGACTAAGCTGCGGCAAACCTCACCCAGCTGGAGAAATCGAGGATCATCCTTTTTTATCGGACAAGTACACCGGCTGGGTCGGGTAAAGACTTGGCTTAATAAGTGTTTTCCCTCAACGGTAGCCCGAATAAAAGTGCAGAGTGAGTCTCCTGTACGGACCTCTTCAACTAGGTTGTCCCTTTTTAGAGCGCTCACTACCTTTTCCAACTGCTCCTTTGTATAGCCTGTTACCCTGGCAAGATCAGCAATAGTCGTCGTACTTTCCGACCCAGCTATCCAGAGTGCCTGGAGTTCTACACTGGACAAGCCCAAATAGGAAGCTTGCCGCTTCAAGCACCGGGCTACTTCTTGATGCAGAAGATTGAGGGTGAAATAAAACTCTAGTGTATCTTTGCAGGACATTGCTTCATCTCCCTATAGACGTTCAATCGGTCTCCTCCTTAAGCAGTCTAATTAGTCTGCCTGCTTCCACAGGAAGATTCTGCATCTGCTGCACCGTTGACAAATAATTGTCGCCATACACATAGCGTGCCAACTTAAAGGCAGTCCGGGCAAAGGCAAGACGCTCTTCTTCGCTGAGAGCTAAGAAACCTTTGGCAAAACCCATTCCCCGTCCCTTGATGTGGGCGTTGATCAGTTCTTCACTGACCTCTTCGCCCTTTGCAGTAAGTGTAAACTCGGAGTAGCGTCGATCTTCGAGAACCTTGCGGCGCACTAATCCATTACGCTCCAAGGAAAAGATGCTTTTTGAAATCGTTCCTTTATCCCTTTGTAGGATAAAGGCGGCTTCAGTAACAGTGCTCGCGCTGGCGAGCCGAAGAACAAGCAGTATTTGTTCCTCTGTAACAGTAAGCCCTGCGTCCTGAGCAACCATCATCCAATTTTCATAAATATCATCCCAGAGAAGACGCAGACAACATATGGTGAGAAAATCCAGACTGTTCCGCGGATTATCCATGCGCTTCCCCCTTTGTTGGATGATGTGAATCTATCCCCACTTTCACATTTCAACTGCTTAAAAAGTTACACCTATACAGTAACATAAACCATGTAAAAAATAAACAGTTACCTCGAGTAATATTTACAAGCAAAAACGAAGAAGATCCCCACTCCGGCAGGAAAGGGCTGATAATGATCAAAAGTGCGAAAGACAGGTCCTATATCTGTCGGCACAATCCACCGGGCTGCAATTACGGAGTCTGCATCCTGTTTTCCCGCTTGAAACCCACGTACAGGCTCAGAGCTGGGCTTAATCATCGCTGTTCCTAATCTGGAGACTACACA
>JAAYOM010000025.1 GCA_012520315.1 Bacillota bacterium
CCTATCACGTTTAGGATTTCATAGACTTCAAACTCATACAGGATCTTTCTGCCTTCCCGTTCCGCCTTTGTGAAAATGCGGTCAACTGTGCTGCTGATACGCTGGTCTAGTTTTCTCACCTGAATCCTCCTGCCTGGATATTCCTTTTGTCAGCCACCATTGTATTATAAAATATAATTAACAGTTCGGCAACATTAGGCTTGCCGCCTACCAGGTTTCGTAATGAATTTTCTCCGGATCCCAGGTTGGGGGCTGGGGCCTTTCTTCTGCAGGCTGCCCCATGGAGATTACTGCCGTGGGAATGATTTCAGCAGGGAGTTTGAGCACTGCCCGGAGCTGCCTGTACCAGTCGGAGTCGACGGTGACTCCCAGCCAGACTCCGCCTAGGCCGATTCCATGAATGGCCAGCAGCATATTCTGCGTGGCCGCGAAGCAATCTGCATAGAGATGTTCCCTTCTTGCTTCGACCGAGCTGTCGCCGCAGATTACAAAGGCAGCCTGAGCATCAGAGAGCATGTGGGCGTAGCGTTTCCCTGCAGCCAGCGTGTTTAATGTATCGCGGTCTTTGATAACGATAAAGTGGAATGGCCGTCGATTCATGGCAGTTGGCGCAGCAAGGCCCGCCTGCAGTATGGTGTAGATGGCCCCATCCTCTACAGGCTCAGCTCTGTAACGCCGGATGCTGCGCCTTTCCAAAATCGCGGTGAGCACATCAATCTTGCTCGCGACAATATTTGGCCTTTGAACACTGTGATTAGTCACTTTTTCGCCTCCCATTAATTCTTTGTTATGCAATATAGTTTCTGCGGCAGAGGGCAAACTCCTTGATCCTGTGGAGGATCAGCTATTGCCTTGCATAGCTGCATTGTTCTAGCCTCCGAATTTTCACAGCTGAAAATGGCTAGAATATTTTAGTGGGGGAGGTTGAACTAAGGAGAAGGAAATATTCTACTGGACCTGACAAAGCAAATAGTAAGTATTATCATTAAAATACATGACAGATTAGGATAGAATCCTAAAATACGCAGCTTATAAGGAGGGCATGTCATGAACAGAATTGGTTTAGCGAATGAAGCGACGAAAAAGGTGGCAGAGCACTTAGATCAGCACCTCGCCGACCTTCATGTACTTTATACTAAGCTTCACAACTATCATTGGAATGTAGAAGGCACTGGGTTTTTCACAATCCATGCCAAACTGGAAGAACTGTATGACGGCGTGGCAGAAGAGATTGATGAAGTAGCCGAGCGCATCCTGATGATCGGACATCGTCCATCTGCATCGCTGGCAGAATATCTTAAGAAGGCAAAATTGAAGGAAGCAGACAGTGCACCTATATCCAGCAAGGATCTTGCCGAGGACCTCTTATCCGATTATGGTCACCTAGTGGCAGGCTTGCGGGCTGGAATTGCCGCTGCCCAAGAGGCCAATGATGAGGTCAGTGCCGACTTGATGATCGGCAGCCTGGCAGAGTACGAAAAGACTATCTGGATGCTGGATGCTTTCTTGAAATAAACGAAAACTGCCTCCCAACCACATTCATAGACAGTAACCCTCGCATTGATGCGAGGGTTACGTCGTTAGAAGGCGATCCTGCTCCAGTCAAAGAGCTGGCCAGGATCCCATTTGCGCGCCGGATCATAGGCCTGGTGGCTGATGATGTTCTCCCTGGAGATGCTGTAGTCTCTGGTAAGCTGAGCCAAGAGCTGCTTTAATGCGAGATACTGGGCATCGGTGTAGCCTCGGTCATCTGCTTTAACCAGCGTATTGGCGAGTGAACCGATGACACCTTTCATTTCTCCCCTTGTCCCAATGCCCAAAAGTTCAATGCCAATTGCATAGCGGTTCATCGCATCTGAAAGCCTGGGGTTACCTTGCCAAGACCCGGCCCCGGCATGGCGGGCGATGCGATCATCCTGAACAAACTGGTAGATGGTGCCCTCTCTGTCGATTACATAGTGGGCTTCCACTCCATAGTCGTCAAAGATGTCCCTGATTCTGCCGATTTCATAGGGACTGCCTGGATTGACCGCGGCATCGCTGATGGCATGGAGCATTATGTATTCGATATCTGCTGGGCCCCCGGCCTCTTATTAACTTGGGATCCATCTGCCCTCCATGTGATCATGCCCCCCGGCGGTTTGATAATTTCGACTTCTTGCCGAGGTATGAAGATGGCTGTTACAGCCCTCCTTCCATTCATAAATATAGTCGTTTGGGGGGAGAAGGGCTCTGCAACCGCCCCTTCCCATCTGGAGAATTGCCAGCCTGCAGCCGGCAGGGCCCTCAGCTCCGCTGCGCTCCCTTTCACGAAGTTATCGGTTCGTTCCGGTTCCACCACACCCTGTCCCTGGACGAGAACTGTTAGTTCTGCCAGGTCCCTAGCTGGGCTGCAGCCTGTGGCAAACAGTGCACCTAGTAGCAAAAGGCCAGTTAAAATAGTTCTTTTCACAACAATCTTCCTCCTAACAGATATTCTCTTCCCTTCTGGTTGCCGCTCTGGCTTCCTCCAAGCGGCAAAATGGTAAGTGCTGTAAAGACCGGGAGGTGCTGGCTGGTGAAAGAACGAATAGAGAATTATGGGCAGCAAAGGAGGAGACGCTATGCCATTTACCATTGTCAGGCAGGACATTACCAAGCTGGAAGTGGACGCCATTGTCAATGCGGCGAATACCGCTTTGCTGAAGGGCGGGGGCGTGTGCGGCGCTATTTTTGCAGCCGCGGGCAGTGAAAAGCTGGAAGCCGCCTGCAGGCAGCTTGCCCCGATTGAAACGGGGGAGGCGGTGATCACTCCAGGATTTGACTTGACTGCTAAGTTCGTAATCCATACCGCAGGGCCAGTCTACCGCGATGGGGCCGGCGGTGAAGAGAAACAGCTGCGTGCCTGCTATTCTAACAGTCTTAAGCTGGCGATTGAGACTGGCTGTGAGAGTATTGCCTTTCCCCTAATCTCAAGTGGGGTTTATGGCTATCCTAAAAAGGAGGCGCTTAGGGTTGCCATGGATGAGGTGCAAAGTTTCTTAGCAGACCATGAACTAGATGTGTACCTTACGGTCTTTGATAAAGAAGCCTTTACTGTGAGTGAAGAACTTCTCGGTGAGGTTCATAGCTACCTCGATGCCAACTATGTGGCAGAAGATGTGGAACATCGCAGGCGGCAAGGAAATCTGCTTCCAAGAGAAGAAGCACAGTTGCTTGCTTCCCATTCTGTAAGGGAAATGGCGCCTAGGGCCCCCTTGGAGGATTTGGTGGGGAATTTGGATGAACCCTTTGCCGAGACTTTGCTGCGCCTCATTGACGCCAAAGGAAAAAGCGATGTGGAAGTTTATAAAAAAGCTAACCTAGATCGACGGCTCTTTTCGAAAATCCGCAGCAACAAGGGTTATATGCCCGGGAAGCGTACGGTAATCGCCCTCGCCATTGGTCTGGAGCTTTCTTTAGACGAAACGAATGATCTATTGAGGCGCGCCGGCTACGCGCTGTCCCACAGCCAGGTATTCGATGTAATCGTGGAATATTTTATCAGGCATGGGAAATACGATATTTTCGAGATTAACGAAGTGCTGTTCAGCTATGACCAACCCCTGCTAGGGGGTGCCTAGAGCCCATTATTGATTTGTCGCTTTGCAGGCGACCTCCTCGCCTTCCTGCAGTGCTATCCTTAGGGCAAGCAGACATTAGAGGGGGTAATCAGCGTGAAAAAGGGTCTAACAGAACTTGTTTTTGTGCTGGACAAAAGTGGGTCTATGAGCGGCCTGGAGAGCGACACCATTGGCGGTTATAACTCCATGCTGCAAAAACAGCGGCTGATCGAGGGAGAATGCATTGTTACGACAATGCTTTTTGACCATGGTTACGAACTGCTCCACGATCGCATTGATCTTAGGGCCGTCAGCCCCATGACAGAGCAGGAATATCAGGTAGGAGGTTCGACTGCACTCCTTGATGCCCTGGGAATTACGATCAGCAAGATTCGCAGCGTTCAGAAGAACACGGCGGAAGAGTACCGAGCGGAGCAGGTTATGTTTGTAATCATCACCGACGGGCAGGAAAACAGCAGCCGCGAGTACTCTCTGGAAAAGATCAAGGCCCTGGTGGAAAGGCACAAGAGTCAGGACGGCTGGGAGTTCATTTTCCTGGGGGCGAACATTGACGCTATCGAAACTGCCGGCCATTTTGGCATCAGTGCAGACCGTGCCCAGAGTTTCCATGCCGACCAGGAAGGTGTGGCCCTCAACTTTGCGGTAATCAGCGAGAGTGTAGCCCAGTTCCGCCAGGAGGGGCAAATTTCAGAGAGCTGGAAAGAAGAAATCGAAAAGGATTATAAAAAGCGGGGCGGCAAGCGCTAATCCAAGCGAGGCCTGGTTTACCTATACTACAGTCTACACTGACCAAACAGCTGTGAAAAGCAGATGTTTGGTCTTTTTTCATTGACAATGTCCAGGTCTTTTGCTACTATCGGAGGTAAACTCGGCGAGAATGATTATCAGTGTCATGCGAGGGATGGCTATGAAGAAATCAATCAGGATATTGTACATAGGACTGGGCTTCTTGTTTACTGCCCTGGGGGCGATTGGCGTTATTCTGCCTGTTTTGCCTACTACGCCATTTTTGCTGCTTGCATCCTTCTTCTTCTCTAGAGGTTCTGAGAGGTTTAATCGCTGGTTTGTGGGGACAAAACTCTACAGGCATCATCTAGCAGAGTTTGTGGAAAACCGTGCCATGACGTTAAAGACTAAACTTGGCCTGGTGACCATGGCCTCAGCGGTGATGCTCTTTTCTGCCTTGATGGTAGAGATCATCTACTTCCGCATCTTTATGGGTCTGGCCATGCTGTTTCTCTATTACTACTTCGCCTGTCGGATCAGAACCATTAAGCCTGGCAGGGGGGAGGTCCAGCTGGCAAATGACAATGCCTAGAACTCGACTTGATCTAGAGGATAAGCGGGCGCAAGAAAAGGATGTTGTGGGCAAGATGATTCGCATTTACTGTAAAGGGCATAAACATTCCCGCGCCGTCCTTTGCCCAGACTGCCTGAAGCTGCTTAGCTATGCCCAACTGCGCATAGACCGCTGTCCCTTTATTGAGACCAAGACATTTTGCAGTAACTGCAAAGCCCACTGTTACAGGCGGGGGATGCGGCAGAGGATTAAGGAAGTAATGCGTTACAGCGGTCCCTGGATGCTTTTGTATCATCCTGTGTTGACCATTCGCCATGTGATTGAAGGACGAAGACAGCGGCAGGCTGAAAAAGGAGTAGCGCCATGATAGATAAGCGTTTAATGAACAAGCTAGGGGAGGCCAAGGTCTTTATTAGCTTGACAGTGCTGTTAAATACGATCTCGCTAGTGGCGAATGTGGTTTCCGTATTTGCCATCGCCAGACTTTTGGAAAATGTGTGGCATGGCACCCATTCACCAGAGATGCTCCTTAAGACCGCCCTTACAGTTCTTGCTGTGATTTTGGTTAGGGGCGTCACGAATATACTTTCGTCCAGAACGTCCTATTTGTCTTCTGCCAACGTCAAGCAAGTGCTAAGGGAAGATTTGTACAAAAAGCTGCTGCGTCTTGGCATCTCTTATAATGAGAAAGTGGCCACATCGGAAGTGGTACAACTCGCGGTGGAGGGGATCGAACAGCTGGAGATCTATTTTGGATCTTATTTGCCTCAGTTCTTCTACAGCCTGCTTGCGCCCCTTTTGCTGTTTGCCATCCTCTCTTTTGTGAACCTGAAATCCGCCCTGGTACTTTTGGTCTGCGTTCCTTTAATCCCCATTTCAATTGCAGCTGTCCAAAAAATTGCCAAGAGGCTCTTAGGCAAGTACTGGGATACCTACACCAGTATGGGAGACAGCTTCTTAGAAAATATCCAGGGCCTAACCACCCTTAAGATCTATGAGGCCGATGGGCGCAAGTCCGCTGAAATGGACGTAGAGGCTGAGAAGTTTAGGAAAATCACAATGAGGGTCTTAACTATGCAGCTAAACTCTATCACCCTTATGGACTTAATTGCCTATGGCGGTGCAGCCGTAGGCGTTATAATCTCGGTGAATGAGTTTTTAAAGGGAAACATTGGCTTTGCAGGGACATTTGCTATCATTATGCTGTCTGCAGAGTTTTTCATTCCACTTAGGCTGCTCGGTTCCTTTTTCCATGTCGCCATGAACGGCATGGCAGCGAGTGACAAATACTTTAATGTTCTCGATCTGGATGAGCCAGTTCAGGGCCTGGAAACAGCACGTGCCCAAAGCATCGTCTTGGAGCGGGTGAATTTTGCCTACGACGCAGAGCGTCAAATACTTAAGGACATTAACGTAGAGATCCCCGCAAACAGTCTGATTGCCTTTGTCGGTGAATCGGGCAGCGGCAAGAGTACTATTGCTGGTCTGATTATGGGGATTAACAAGAATTATCAGGGTTCGATTCGCCTTGGCGGCAAAGAGATTTCAGATATCGCTGAAGGGGAGCTTATGAAGGAAATTACCCTGGTTAACCATAACAGCTACATTTTCAAAGGCACTGTCAGGGACAACCTTTTAATGGGCAATCAGCAGGCGTCAGATGAAGAGCTGCAGGAGGCCCTAAGGCAAGTAAACCTCCTGGATTTTGTCTCCGGGGAACAGGGACTCGACACCCCTATCTTGGAACAGGGGGCAAATCTGTCAGGAGGCCAGCGCCAAAGGCTGGCTCTGGCTCGGGCAATCTTGCATGACACCCCCATCTACATTTTCGACGAAGTCACTTCGAACATCGATGCGGAAAGCGAAGCGCTGATTATGGATGTCATTCAGCAGCTGGCCCAGGCCAAGACGATTGTTGTGATTTCACATCGCATGGCCAATGTCGTTAACTCCGATCGGATTTATGTTCTCGAAGAGGGCCAAGTGGTGGAAAGCGGCAGGCACACTGAACTGGAAGCTCGAGAAGGTGCTTATGCCAGGATATACAGGCAGCAGCAAGTGTTGGAGGGTTATACCCAGGGCAGGGAGGTGCTTAGCTATGCGTAGAAGCGGATTTAAGGTCATGGGCCATCTAATCGGTTTGGTCAAACCCCTTGGCCATATCATGGCCTTAGCAATTACCACGGGAGTTCTGGGTTTTTTGACTGCCATTTTCATTACCGTCTTTGGCGGGCTGGCGATCGCGGACATTCTCGGATTTCAGGGCCCCTTACCCCTTAGGACTTTGCTCTTTACTGTGATCCTGCTGGCCGTTGCCAGGGGGCTATTGCGGTACGCGGAGCAGCTGAGCAATCACTATATCGCCTTTAAGATTCTGGCCCTGATTCGCAACAAGGTTTTCACCGCCTTGCGCAGGCTCGCCCCTGCCAAACTTGAGGGCAGGGACAAGGGGAATCTGATTTCCATTATCACCAGCGATATTGAGCTCTTAGAGGTGTTCTATGCCCATACCATCTCACCTATTGCCATTGCTTTGCTAACCTCCCTGATTATGGTGGTCTTTATTGCCGGCTACAGTCCTCTCTTGGCTCTCTTGGCGGCAGCAGCCTACATCACTGTGGGAGTTGTGGTGCCCCTAGGTGTTTCTAAGCTGGGCAGCGATGTGGGTCTGGCTTACCGCAATGAATTTGGCGATTTAAACAGTTTTGTCCTGGACAGCCTGCGGGGCCTGAAGGAAATCATTCAGTACGGAATGGGACAAAAGCGCCTGCAGCAGCTGAATGAAAAGACGGACGAGCTGAGCCGCAAACGCAAAGAACTGAAGAAGTACGAAGGTTTGGCCAAGGCCATAACTGATACCGTTATTCTACTTTTCTCCGCAGCTATGCTCTTTGTAAGTCTCCTGCTGTATACCAGGGGCAGCCTCGGCTTTGATGGGGTTTTGATTTCTACCATTTCCATGTTGAGCTCTTTTGGACCAGTTGTGGCCCTCAGCAGTCTCTCAAACAATTTGCGCCATACCCTAGCCAGCGGCAACAGGGTCCTGGACTTGCTCGAAGAAGAGCCGGTCGTTGAGGAAGTTACAGACGGGAAAGCTTTGGATTTTGGCCCCGTAGAGTGCAAGAACATAGACTTTGCCTATGGGGCGGAGCCTATCCTCCAGAACTATTCCCTGCAAATCCAAGAAAACAACATTGTGGGTATTCACGGAAAGAGCGGATCCGGTAAATCCACACTGCTTAAGCTCCTGATGCGGTTTTGGGACGTAGATAACGGCAGCGTTAATATCTCGGGCGAAGACATCCGCACGATGAATACCAGCAGGCTGAGAGATCTCCAGGGCTACCTCACACAGGAAACCCATCTGTTCAATGCTACCATTGCTGAAAACATCAGGATTGCCAAACAAGATGCAACTTTGGATGAGATTATTGAGGCGGCAAAGAAGGCGTCAGTGCATGACTTCATCGTCAGCTTGCCTAAGGGTTATGAAACAAATGTGGGCGAGCTCGGGGAGAGTCTGTCCAGCGGCGAGAGGCAGAGAATTGGCCTGGCCCGGGTTTTCCTGCACGATGCTCCCTTTGTTTTGCTCGATGAACCGACCAGCAATTTAGATAGTCTGAATGAAGGGATGATTCTTAAGTCTCTCTTAGACGAATCGGATAAAAGGACTATGGTCCTTGTTTCCCACCGGAAGTCAACGATGAATATTGCCGATGTAGTAATCGAGATGACAACTGAAAGGGCAAGCTAGAAAACTTAAAAAAAGAGCCGCCAGTTCCAGGTAAATCTGGAATTGGCGGCCTTTTAGTCCTGTGCTTTAGGCTTTAAGCAGAGCTGCCAGGGCCAGAGGGAACTTTTCTTTAGTCAAAGTTTCGATGGCCTGGGCATAGTCCCTGATTTCTTTTTGGGCGTGTTCGTCTAAACGGAGCTTGAGGAAGTGGGCTACAGCCTGCAGGCTGCCTGTCCAGACCCAGCGCACGTAAAGACCGTAGGCAGGCAGGAAAAGCCTCGCCTGCTCCGCACAGACTCCATCTTCCATGGCCTTCTCGTAAAGCCTCAGGCTTGCTTCCACATGCTTTTGCAACGCTTCAGTGTACTTTACCCCGATGGCGTTCTCAAGATTGTCGCCGCTGCCCTGTTTGCGGTTTTCCGGTACCGAACGCCATTCACCCGCGCCTGGGATCAAAAAAGTCGGCTCTTCAGTAATATAGCGCCTGCTTGATTCATTCCAGGCCGTAAGGCGATCATAACCTTCCCCATGTTCACTGCCGATAATATGTTTCCACCACTGTCTGGCCACCATGAGGGGGGCATAGACTTCGAATTTAAGTACAGAATGCCGAAATGGAGAGGTGTGCTGGTGTTCTGCGAGATAGGTCAAGAGCCTTTTCTCCCGATCCCCCATTTCACTGCTTTCTTTATCAAAACTTACTTTAGCGTCATTGACAGGGGACAGATCCGTACCCATCCAATCTTTTAGGGAAACGTAACCATGTTCGCCAATCTGTATTCTAAGTTTGTCCACCTGACAGCCTCCTTATGTTCTTTCTGTTAGTATATCAGCTTTCGGGTTATAAAGAAACACTAACCCCTCCGTGGCGGGGAGAGAGGTACAAGGTTAAAAATTAATATGTAAAATTGTGCTTTTTCGATCAAGATTAAGCAGGAAGCTAGGTGTTGACAGCGAAGTTAAAAGATGCAAAGGTTAAAGACCTTTACTTTTCTTTAGCAACCTGTGCAAACGTTGTCATTGTGGAGGTGATTAGGTCTTAGAGTTTCTTGTTGTCGCTTTTGCAATCAATTTATGGAGGTGCGAAAATGAAAAGATTATCCACGGTTTTCTTCGTGCTGGTCTTAGCTTTATTGGTTAGCCTGCCTGTCATGGCTTCTGTACCTGGTGAGTTATTGATTTGGTCCGATGGGGAGAGGGCTCCGGTTTTACGCGAAGTGGCTAAGCAGTTTGTAATCGAGTACGGTGTAACCGTCAGAATTCAAGAGCTGCCCTTTGGCGACATTCGCGACAATCTGGCCATCGTTGCCCCCACCGGAGAGGGTCCTGACATCATCGTTGGCGCCCATGACTGGTTAGGCCAATTGGTTACCGACGGTTTGATCGAGCCGATTGACATTGCAGATGAGTCGCAGTTTCTCGCCTCAGGTTTAGAAGCTTTTACTTGGGGCGGACAGCGTTACGGTATCCCCTACGCTATTGAGGCAATTGGTCTTATTTATAACAAAGACCTAGCCGGCGAAGACGGCCTTGCAACTTTCGAAGAAATGATCGAACTGGGCAAAGAGCTGAAAGGCGAGGGCAAGTACGCACTGGTAATGCCCCAGCCCGATCCTTATCACACCTTCCCATTTTTCAGCATCTTGGGCGGATATGTGTTTGGTATGGACGCTGAAGGAGTCCTGGATGCCCTTGATGTTGGCTTGGCTAACGACGGAGGGGTGGAAGGTTTTGAACTGTTTAAGTACCTCATGGACGAGGGCATTATGGGCAGGGCCACACCCTATGACACCATGATGAGCCTTTTTCAAAGCGGTGAAGCAGCTGCCATGCTGACTGGTCCTTGGGCCTTTGGCGATGTGCGCTCTGCCGGTGTCAACTACGGATTCCAACAGATCCCTTCTTACAAAGGGCAGTACGGCCGTCCGTTCCTAGGTGCCCAAGGTTTTATGGTGAGCGCCTTTAGCGAAAACAAGATGCTGGCCAATCTGTTCCTCAATGACTTTGTTGCTACAAAAGAAACCATGTTAGCCATCTTTGAGGGCGATCCTCGTCCAACAGCGTTCCTGCCCGCAGCGGACATTATCAATGAGGATCCTGATATGCGCGGCGTAATGGAGTCTGCTGCTGAAGGTATTCCAATGCCTGCAATTCCTGCCATGAATGCAGTCTGGACTGCCTGGAGCGACGCGATTGAACTAGTCATTAATGAGCAGTCTGAACCTAGGCCTGCCATTGAAAATGCAGTCCAATTGATCATTCAAACTATCAAAGACAGCGGCTACTAAAAGCTTGTTACTGCGTTAAATCCATTCCCCTTGAGGCTTATGCTTCAAGGGGAATGCATCTGTTAGTTTTTCAGAAATGGGTGATGGAAAGTGGGCAAGATTATCAAGGGCGTTATACTGGGCATCGTTAACGTAGTGTTCATTTGGATAGCGCTTTACCTCTTGAGCGCCGAAGCCTACTTAGTTTTCGTCCTGCTTTTGTTAGGTGCACTTTTAACGAACCTTCTTTTTATTGTGCCAAAGGGCTATCCTTATCGTTACTTGCTGCCGGCCGCCTTTTTTATGATCCTCTTGGTTGTTTATCCGATCATCTACACGGTCTACATTTCTGTTACCAACTACGGTACAGGCAATATTCTCAATAAGGAGCAGGTAATTGCCCAGCTGGAAGAGAGGTATGTGCGCGATACAGGTTCGCCTGACTTCTCCTTTAGTGCCTATCGGGATCCCCAAAGCGGGCTGTGGTTTCTGTTTACGGATTCCGAGGGAAGGCAAATGGTTGGCCATAGTGGTGAGCTCACATTTGTGGAGCAAGGAGACCCACTTTTAGGCCAGCTGGCAGGGTACACCGAATTGACCAGGGTTGATGTTGCCCAGTCCCTGCAGGAGCTTCAGGCTCAATCCTTCTCCTATGATGAGTCCCGTGAGCTGCGGATGCGCAATATTAATGCTTTCAACCTCTATGAACAGCAGTACAGCTACGACAGGGAAAAAGATGTGCTGCTTGAAGTGCAGACGGGCACTCTTTACACGCAGGAAAATGGCTACTTCCAAGCCCCTGACGGAACTAGACTCACCCCTGGGTTTAGGGCTGTGATTGGGTTCGATAACTTCCGCCGCCTCTTTGGCAACCCTCAGGTTACAGGCCCCTTTGCCCGGGTTTTTGGCTGGACTGTGCAATGGGCTTTGCTTAGTGTAGCCACAACTTTTGTGGTAGGTCTGTTCCTTGCTATCCTTCTCAACGATCCTTATTTGCGTTTACGTAAGCTGTACCGTTCGCTCTTGATTTTGCCCTATGCCATTCCTGCATTTATCTCAGCTCTAATTTGGCGGGGTTTGTTTAATACAGAACTGGGTGTTATCAACCAGATCTTGCAGGCCACCATCGGATCTTCTGTACGCTGGCTGCAAGATCCCCTCTGGGCGAAGGTAGCTTTGGTGATCCTCAATTTGTGGCTGGGATTTCCATATATGATGATCATCTGTTTGGGGGCGCTGCAAAGCATTAATGCTGAGATGTACGAGGCAGCTCTGGTGGACGGGGCCACTACCTGGCAGCAGTTCTGCCATATTACAATGCCCCTTTTGATGGTGAGCGTGGCGCCCCTATTGGTATCGTCCTTCTCCTTTAACTTCAACAACTTTTCTGTAATTTATCTGTTGACGGCGGGACGTCCGCCCATTGTGGGGGCCCAGACTCCTGCTGGGCATACCGACATTCTGATCTCCTATACCTACCGGCTGGCCTTTGAAAGTGGCAGGGGCACTGACTACGGACTCGCTTCCGCGGTTACACTGGTTATCTTCTTGATTACTGGGGTTATTACATTCTTTAACTTCCGGTTTACCGGAGCCCTGGAGGATGTGA
The DNA here is from genome assembly GCA_012520315.1 of Bacillota bacterium. Lineage (GTDB taxonomy): Bacteria > Bacillota > Limnochordia > Darwinibacteriales > Darwinibacteriaceae > UBA5420. The sequence continues at coordinate 12,512 of JAAYOM010000025.1, forward strand.
GCAAAAATGTATAGAAGGCATTCGTTTTTCAGAGGTCTCTGGCGCCATGCGGTGCTGCTGATCTTTGTCGTTTTCGCTTTGTTCCCGATCCTGTGGGTTATTTCTGCATCTTTTAACCCAAGCAACACTTTAGTTGGGCAGAGCTTAATCCCGAAAAATGCGAGCCTGGCCAATTACAGGGAGATTTTCACCAGTGAGCAGTATCCTATTGCCCTATGGATCAAAAACTCCATTGTGATTGGGCTGATTACCTCTGCCCTGGTTGTGGCCATGACCTCCCTGGCGGCCTATGCCTTTTCCCGCTTTAGGTTTAAAGGACGGAGGGAAGGTCTCTTTGCCTCCCTCTTGGTACAAGTGTTCCCGCAAATGCTGGCTGCTGTATCTATCTACCTCTTAGTGCTTAGCATCGGCAAGCTCATTCCGGCATTGGGCATTAACACCCATGCGGGCCTGATCATGGTTTACCTAGGCGGGGCAATGGGGGTTAATGCCTGGCTGATGAAGGGCTATTTTGACACCATTCCCACTTCACTGGAAGAATCGGCTATGATCGATGGTGCATCACCTTTTCAGGCTTACTATATGATCATTCTGCCTTTAGCCAGGCCTATTCTGGCTGTGATCTTTCTGCTCCAGTTTATTGGAACCTATTCAGAATTTATTCTGGCCAGTGTCCTGATAAGTTCCAGTGAGAAGTACACTTTGGCCGTGGGGTTGCAGCTCTTTATTCATGACCAGTATGCCAGCCGCTGGGGAGTCTTCTCAGCAGCCTCGGTCCTTGGGGCACTGCCAATTGTAATCCTGTTTATGTTCTTGCAGAAGTACTTGGTATCAGGCCTAACCAGCGGTGCCGTGAAGGGATAATATACTGCAAATTGCAGTTGACAGAAAAGGGATCCAAACCCCCTAGGAGAATTATTCTAGTCATAATTCAAAAAGGGGGTTTTTGCTATGTCCAGACGATTGGCCGTAAGTGTTTTACTCCTGTTGGCCGTGCTGTTGACAGGATGCGGAGGGCGAGTTGATACCGAGCTGTATGTACGAGACATTTTCGATGTTGTGGAAGGCATGGAAGAAGCTTTGTTTACCCCGTCGACAGTTATCGTTGAGTCCCCCGGTGATGAGTACAATGAACAATTGATTGAACTATTGGAGAAAAGTTTCAGAGGGGCAGCCAACTCCAGGACGCTGACTGAAGATTACACAACCTATGTTGCTGTGGATGTAAAGATCCCCATTTTACTGCTGGAGGATTACTATGACTTGTGGGAAAATGAGGACGCGATCGGGATCATTGTCTTTGATATGGATGAGGACGGGATAGGATTTGGTCTTGGCCTAAACAGCGACAAGCTGGACGAAATGTTCGCTGCCTTCCAGGAACAGCTCTGGGATACCGCTTCTATCGAAGATTTTACCTTCACCATCAGGCTGATCAACGACATGAGGGAATCGGTTCTCGCCAGTTTCCAGGGCGTTTATGTGAACCAGATGCCCATCGCCTATGAAGAGACCTTTGAGATGGACAGGCGGGATACCCTGGAAATCAGGCTGGGTGATGTAGCCCGAGATGCTGCCTACCTGGATGGACTGGTTGTCATAGGGGTTGTGGAGTAATTCGGTTTAGAAAGACTTTACACCGGGGGCGGCAGCTCCCGGTGTTTCCTGGTTTAGATGGTCTGTACACTTTAAACAAAGGAAGCACGGCTATGGAAAACTTGAAGATCATCACAGATAGATTGATTATCACGACACTTAATGAAAGTATGGCTGAACGCGTTCACTTGAACTCTTTAGATCCGGACAACCAGAAGTACGTACCAGACGAGGTCTTTGCAACTGTGGAGGAAGCCCGAGGGGTAATTAGCTTCCTGATGGAATGTTATAAAGGTGCAGATGGACCCTTTGTCTACCCGGTGCTGCTCAAAAGCGGGGAAAATATTGGGTATGTGCAGGCTGTGCCCTTAGGCGAGGAGTGGGAAGTAGGGTACCATATTGCAGAGTACTGTACAAGGAAGGGCTATGCTTCCGAGGCTCTGAAGGCATTCTTGCCTGTAATCATGAAACGGCTGGAGATAGGGCAGATTTGGGGAGTCTGCCGCAAGGATAACAGAGCCTCCTGCCGGGTATTGGAGAAGTGCTCCTTCGAGCTGGTGTCATGCAGGAAGGGGCCTTACCACGGAGAGGAACATATGGTGTGCAGGTATGTTTATCACCTGAGTGAATAAACAGAGATGATTCCGGGAGGCCTAGAAATGAGAACTTATGAATTCAGAACCTTAACCCCTGAAGATATCTCTGCCATGGAGCGTCTGCTGATGGCCAGGCAAAACAGAGAGGCCGAGACATTTCCTTACCAGAAGAACAGTTGCCTGCATGAGGAACGCATTGGGGAGAGACTTCGGCACTTTCTGACCAAAGACAAGGCTATCGGGATGGGGGCTTTCGTAAACGGGGAGCTTGCCGGGTACATCTTAGGCCTGATCAGAATCGATACGCGCAGCGGCAGGTGCGTGATAACCCCCTATGAGGGAGTTGCAATTAGAGGTGGACAGCCTGCAGAGCTCATTAGGCATCTCTATGCGGAGGCTGCCCCCTTCTGGCTGGAACACGGCTGCTATAGTCATTCCGCTTATGTGCCCCTTGCCAATTCCATCTACTATGATGCTTTTTTGGGCTTGAGCTTTGGCATTGAGCAGGTTCATGCAGTGTTAGAGATTGGAGAGTACAAACCCTTCGAGGGCCTGGCTGATGTGAAGATCAGGCTGGCAGGGGCACAGGATCAAGATACAATGGGCCGGCTGTCCAGTGTGATCTCGAATTACCAAAACCAAGCCCCGGACATAGGGGAAGGGTTCAGGGAACTTTTGGGGGACGAAGGCAGCCTGGTTTTGCTGGCGGAGGCAAAAGGTGAGGCGCTGGGATTTCAGGTGTATAGAAGCATTGGCCCGGCATTGATGGTTCCAGACTCCGCGGTAGAACTATGCGTTGCTGGTACACTCAGGCGCTTCATGGGCCGGGGAGTCGGCAAGGGTCTGATGAATGCAGGCATCAGCCTCATGAAAGACAAGGGATACCGCTACATCACAACAGACTGGAGAATAACTAATCTGGCTTCTTCCACCTTTTGGCCCAAGTGCGGGTTTAGACCCATGGCGTATAGAATGCATCGATTCATTGATCCCAACTATGCCTGGGCTAATGTAAATAATCCCATGAATCAAGAGGTCCAGCCTTGATCCTTAGCAATCCCCTTGAGGGTCAATTGTCTTGTTATGTCCCCAGCACATCCGCTTCTACATAGGGATACTGCTTCAATATCGGGGGAGCCGCTTTCCCTGGTATAGCCCCAAATTGTATCTACGGACAGATCGAAAATCTCAGCCAACTCCTGCGCGGTGAGCAGTCTCTTTTTCGCCATATTATCCCTCCTTGTGTTTGGTTTAAAATTCAACACAACCTACATCAGCCAAAACAAGGAACGGCAGGAAGGAAGGAGAAGTATTCTTGAAGCATGCTGCAAATTAAGACTATAGAGTGGAGACAATTAATGAACAAAAGCAAGTCCATTATCCTAACAGAAGGTAATATTCTCAACGCCCTGACAAAACTGGCCATGCCCATCATCGGCACTTCCTTTGTGCAGATGGCCTATGGGTTCATTGATATGATTTGGGTGGGCCGAATCGGCTCTGGGGCGGTAGCTGCAGTAGGCACAGTAGGTTTTTTCACCTGGCTCGCCAACGCCTTTATTGTGATCCCCAGAATCGGAGCGGAAGTCGGTGTCGCCCAGTCCATTGGGGGCAAGGATCATGCAGGGGTGACCCGGGCAATTCGACACAGCCTGCAATTAATTCTGGCCCTGATTCTGCTTTATGGCGTCTTTTTGGTCGCGCTGCGAGAACCTCTCCTTGGCTTCTACCAGCTGGGGGAGGAAATCCAGGGGATGGCCAGCGACTATTTACTGATCATAGTTATTGGGTTTTTCTTCTTTGCCACAAACCCGATCTTTACAGCAGTTTTTAACGGAGCCGGCGACAGCACAACGCCCTTTCGCATCAATACTGCGGGTTTGGTTGTCAATATTGTCCTCGATCCGATCCTGATCTTTGGTTTAGGACCCTTCCCCCACCTTGGGGTGAAGGGGGCAGCTATCGCCACAGTTATAGCCCAAATCACGGCCAGCACATTGTTTATCCTGGAAGCCCGCAGAAGGCCTGAGCTGTTCACCGACCTTAAGTTTTTCACCAGGCCTGATCTCAGCTACGTCAAGCAAATGTTTAAGATGGGGCTGCCCATGTCTGTACAGAGCGCTTGCTTTACCCTGATTTCTATGACCATCGCCCGCATTATTTCCGACTGGGGGCCGATGGCCATCGCTGTTCAGAGGGTGGGAGGGCAGATCGAGCAGATTTCCTGGTTGACTGCAGGCGGGTTCCAATCTGCCATGAGTGCTTTTACCGGGCAGAACTATGGGGCAAGATTAGGGCACAGGGTTTATCGAGGCTACTTTGTGGGTCTGGGGATTGTCACATGTGTCGGAATTTTTGCCACAACCGTCTTGCTTGTGGGTGCAGAAAAACTGTTTGGCATATTTATTCCGGAACCAGAGGTGATCGCTCTGGGGGCATCTTACCTGAAGATTATCGGCATTTCCCAGCTACCCCAGGCTGTGGAAATTCTTACCGCAGGGGCCTTTATTGGGCTGGGCAAGACAGCACCCCCTTCCATTGTCGGCATCAGTCTCAATCTGCTTAGGATCCCGGTTGCCCTTCTCCTTTCTGCCACAGCCTTAGGTTTGGATGGGGTATGGTGGGCGATCAGCCTTTCCAGCATTCTGAAAGGCATCGTCTTGAGCACATGGTACTTGCGTTTTATGCACACAAACGAAGAGATGCTTCAGCTCCGTACAGAGGCAATTTAGAGGAGGAATTACTGTGGACTTAAATTTGCACGGTCTTGAGAACTCGTACTTTTCCGAACGTTTTCCCACCTACGGTCGGCGCGGCATGGTGGCCACATCCAACGCCCTAGCGGCCCAGGCCGGTTTGGAGATGTTAAATAAAGGGGGAAATGCGGTTGATGCGGCCCTGGCAGCCGCTGCTTGCCTCACAGTGTGTGAGCCGACAGCCAATGGAATTGGGGGAGATGCCTTTGCAATTGTTGCTTTTTCTGGCAAACTCTACGGGCTTAATGCCAGCGGGCCTGCGCCCCAGGGGATTTCCCTGGAAACTTTGGTCAAACAGGGCTATCAGGAAATTCCCAGACACGGTTTTGTCCCGGTGAATGTACCCGGTGCCCCCGCAGGCTGGGTTGCCCTTTCTAAGCGGTTTGGCCGCCTGCCTTTAACTGAAGTCTTTGCCCCGGCGGTTGCCTATGCCGAAGAGGGCTATGCAGTCTCACCCGTATTGGCCCGGCAATGGGGCCGTGCTTTTGAGATCTATAAGAAGTGGCTCCAAGGGGAGGAGTTTGACGAGTGGTTCAAAACCTTTGCCCCTGAGGGAAGAGCCCCTAGGCCAGGCGAGGTGGTACGCCTGGGCAATCACGGCCGGACGCTCAGGCGGATCGCGGAGACTATGGGTGAAGCCTTCTACCGCGGCGAAATTGCAGAGCAAAAAGATGGGTTTTCCCGCAAACACGGCGGCTTTTTACGAGCCGAAGACTTAGCGGACTATGAGGCGGAGTGGGTTGATCCTATCTCTACTGAGTATCGGGGTCTGGAAGTGTGGGAAATTCCCCCAAATGGACAGGGCATTGTAGCCTTAATGGCGCTGAATATTCTCCGGGGCTTTGGCTTTGCCCGGGAAGATAAAAATTCACCCCTAACTTACCATCGGCAAATCGAAGCTTTGAAGCTGGCTTTTGCCGATGCCCAAAGCTACGTCACCGATCCAAGGTACATGCAGGTCAGTGTGGAAGAACTGCTCTCTGAGTCCTGGGCCGCTGAAAAGCGGAAGCTGATTGGTACAAGAGCAATTACGCCCCCGCGTTCGGAAGAGACCAAGGGCGGCACAGTGTATCTTACCGCAGCGGATGGCGACGGCAATATGATTTCCTTGATACAGAGCAATTACATGGGTTTTGGCTCTGGGCTGGTTGTACCCGGTACCGGGGTCGCCCTCCATAACCGAGGCCATAACTTCTCCTTTGATCCCGACCACCACAACTGCCTGGCTCCTGGCAAGAAGACCTACCATACGATCATTCCCGGTTTCTTGACCAAAAACGGCAAACCCCTTGGGCCCTTTGGGGTAATGGGCGGCTTTATGCAGCCCCAAGGGCATGTGCAGGTGGTCATGAACTTGACCGACTTTGGGCACAACCCTCAGGCCGCGTTGGACGGACCCCGTTTTCAGTGGATGAAAGGTTTGCAGGTGCAATTAGAAAAGACAGTTCCAAGTTCTATCGTGCAGGAACTCCTGGAAATGGGCCATGAGATCACGGTAACAGAAGAAAATTCAGGTTATGGCCGGGGCCAAATTATTCTGAGGGCAGATAACGGCACGCTGATAGGGGGAACAGAAAGCCGGGTTGACGGCACAGTGGCCGTTTGGTAGCGGGCAGGAATGCGCTGTTTAGAATAGAAACATTCAAGCAAACCTTACCTTAGGAAAAGAGGGACTGCCCATGATCTACTTCGATCAGGCCGCCACATCTTACCCCAAGCCGCCTGAAGTGGCCAAAGCCATGTGCCAGGCACTGTCCTATGCAGGTAACAGCGGACGGGGTAGTCATCAGCTCAGCTTGGCGGCGAGCCGTCTGGTCTATGAGGCCAGATGTGAGCTGGCGGATTTTTTCGGGGCTGAAGATCCAAGCCGCATCGCCTTTACAGCCAACGCCACCGAGAGTTTGAATTTGGCTTTGTTTGGAAGCCTAAATGCGGGTGATCATGTCATTACCACAGAGACAGAGCACAACAGCGTGCTGCGTCCCCTGTACCGCCTGGAGGAAAGGGGCGTAGAGCTAAGCATGCTTCCTGCTGATCGCAAGGGTGCCGTTGACTTTACCGGCTTGGGAGATCATTTACGCCCTAATACGAGGGCAGTTGTCTTAACCCATGCGTCGAATGTCACAGGCAATCTGCTGGATATCGAATCTGTGGGAGCATTTTGCCGGCAGCACCATCTCATCTTCATTGTGGATGCGGCCCAGACAGCAGGATTTTACTTGTATGATCTCAAGCGGTCGGCAATTGATATCCTCTGCTTTACAGGCCATAAAGCCCTCTATGGGCCCCAGGGTGTGGGCGGCATCTATGTCAGGCCGGGTATCTTTTTGCGTCCTTTAAAAATGGGAGGAAGCGGAATTCAGACCTTTTCCAAGACCCACCCCATCCAAATGCCCGAAGCCCTTGAAGCCGGTACACTCAATGTGCCGGGGATTGCAGGCCTTCTCGCCGGAATACGCTATCTGCAGGAAAAAGGCTTGGACAAGCTTCGCCAGGAGGAAGAAGAACTGACCAACTATTTTTATGCAGAAGTCAGGAAAATGCCAGGTGTGGAAGTATATGGGGATTTTGATGCTCAGCATCGCTGCCCAATTGTGGCGCTGAATATTACCGGTTTAGAGTCGAGCTTTGTCAGCCAGGTTCTAGTGGATGAGTATGAAATCTGTACACGTCCTGGCGGACACTGCGCGCCTTTGCTGCATATTGCCTTAGGTACAGAGAAAAGCGGAGCGGTGCGTTTTAGCTTTTCCCATTTTAACCGTAAGGAAGAGCTGGATCTGGCCTTGGAGGCAATTGGCGATCTGGCCCGCAGGGACTGGGGTGAGTTTCTGTGAGTGTCAAGCGGGTAGTGGTGACCTTTAGCACTACGACAGAGGCGATGGCCTGGGAATGTGCCTGCAAGAAGGCTGGCTTGCCGGGGAGGCTGATTGCTATGCCTGTCCAAATCAGTGCTGAGTGCGGCCTGGTTTGGCTGATCACCCCTCAGGACAGGGAACTCTTGCTGGAACGCGGGAGGGAACTCGGTTTAAATTACAGAGATGTGGTAGAATTGGAGTAGAAGCGAGGTGGGAGCATGTCAGAAAAAATGTTGTTCTGTAAAGGCGGAGGCTGAACCGCGAAACTTGGACCGGCGGTCCTAGAAAGTATTTTAGCAAAACTTCCCAGGGTTGAGGATCCGAATTTTCTGGTTGGTTTTGACCATGCAGACGATGCCGCAGTGTATAGGCTGACTGAAGATCTAGCCATAGTGCAGACTTTGGATTTCTTCCCACCGATGGTAGACGATCCCTACATTTTTGGTCAGATTGCTGCGGCCAATGCCCTTAGCGACGTCTATGCCATGGGGGCTGTTCCCAAGACGGCGCTCAACATAGTCTGTTTCCCGGAAAAGATGGATATAGATATTTTGAACCAGGTGCTGCAGGGCGGCAGTGAGAAAGTAGTGGAGGCCGGAGCGGTCTTAGCCGGCGGCCATTCCATTGACGATGTAGATGTGAAATATGGCTTGTCGGTGACGGGAATTATTGATCCCAAAAAGATATACACCAATGTGGGCTGCAGGCCTGGAGATGTGCTGATCCTCACCAAGCCTTTAGGCGTAGGAATTGTGTGCAGCGCAAATCGGGTGGGAGAAGCTTCCGCAAGTGCGATGGAAGCAGCAATTCGGTCCATGACGACCTTGAACAAATATGCCGCGCAAGTTGTGCGCAGCTTCCCTGTGAACTCCTGCACTGATGTGACCGGTTTTGGCTTCTTAGGGCATTTGCATGAAATGCTGGGTGATAGTGCGTCGGCTGTTATTTACAGCGATCAGATTCCCCATATTCCCGAGGCACTCCACTATGCTGAGGAGTTTTTGATCACCGGTGCGGCCCAGCGTAATCGGAATTTCCTGGAACACTACGTTCAGATCGAACCTCAAGTGCCCTTTGGCATTGAAGAAGTACTCTTTGATCCCCAGACTTCCGGGGGGCTTTTGGTCAGCCTTCCAGGGGAGGCAGGAAGGGAAGTCCTAACTGAGCTGGAAAAACTCGGCCTGCCCTGCGGCATTGTCGGGGAGGTTGTGGCGAGAAGCGAAAAGGAGATTGTTGTGCGATGAAAAAGACGGTTGATGCCACAGGCTTAGCTTGTCCTTTACCCGTTGTGGAGACGAAAAAGGCCCTGAAGGAAATGTCCCGGGGCGAACTGGAAGTGATTGTGGATAATCTAGTCTCTTTGCAGAATCTGGAGAAAATGGCAAAACAGCTTGGTCTTGCCCACAAGCTCGAGACGATCAGTGATAATAAGCATGTTATCCAGATTGCTGTTAGCGAAAAACAAGGTGAGGCGGCCTCCCCCAGCGAAGAGACTGGAACTCGGTCTTCGGGGGGTGCTGTTGTCGTGTTGTCGTCAGACAGGATGGGAAATGGCGATGACGAGCTCGGGCGAGTCTTGATGAAGAGCTTTGTTTACGCCCTGACAGAAATGGACCCCTTGCCGGCTAAAGTCCTGCTTTATAATACCGGTGTAAAACTGTCGATTCAGGGGGCTGATACCTTGACTGATTTACAGAAGCTTGAGGGGCAGGGTGTGGAGATCCTAAACTGTGGAACATGTCTGGACTTTTTCCAGCTCGCCTCTGAACTGGGTGTGGGTTCGGTAACCAACATGTATGAGATTGTGCAAAGTCAGATGGAGGCCGAAGTGATTATCAAACCGTAGCCTTGAAGGGGGTTTTTGTGTTGAGGTATTTCACGTGGTTCAGACCAGAACAACACGACTATGCATATGCCGAGCGGTCGATGAAGGCAGGTTTGGCAGGTTTTGAGGTAGTCTATCGCCAATCGTACCTAGCTCCCGAGGTGCAGAAGGAATATGTGGACGATCTAAGACGCATCAAAATTGAGTTAGGAGCAAGCTTCACAGTGCATGCGCCAGCCGTTGATGTGAACTTGGGCAGTCTCAATGCCAAAATGCGGCAGGCAGCCTTCGAAGAAATCAGAGAAAGCATGGAGTTTGCCCGCAAGATCGGCGCTTCTGTTGTAGCTATCCATCCAACCCCCGGGATTTTGGGCATGCCAGAGGGCAAATGGTCTAGGGAAGGGCTCCGGCCTCGGCATGAAGCGGCGAAGCTGGCCAGGCAGGAAGAGTATCTAATTCGGGCTGTGAAGGACTTGGCTGACCTGGCGCCTGATCTTTTGCTGTGCCTGGAAAACCTGGTCTATCCCCATGAAGTTTACCGCAGTCCCGAGGACATGGCGGATCTGATTAAACAAGTGAACCGCACCAATGTCGGTGTGACCTTGGATGTGGGGCATGCGGCAGTGTGTGGACATAAGCCTGCAGAGTTTCTGCATCTGCTGCAGGATGAAATTTTCCATGTCCACCTCCATGACAACGACGGCATAATTGACCAGCACTTGCCCTTGGGCCAAGGCGTGGTCGACTATGTGGCTGTAGTTCATGCTCTGCAGAACATGGATTATCAAGGTGTGGTTAATTTAGAGTTCAAGCTGGAAGATCCAGCTGACTACTCCCAATATATACATCAATTTTAGCAGGTGAGGCATGTATACAAAGGATCAACTGAAGGAACATATTGAAAAACTAGGCGTTAAACCGTCTGATACTCTCTTAGTTCACTCTTCCATGAAAGCCCTGGGCGAAGTGGAGGGCGGTGCCGATACCGTTTTAGATGCTTTCAGCGAGTATCTCGCACCCGGTTTGTTGGTGCTGCCCACCCATACCTGGAGTCAAATCAATGACAGCTATAAAGTCTTTGATGTCCTTAAGGAACCTTCTTGCGTTGGGCTTTTGACCAACCTCTTCAGGGAGCGCCCGGGCGTGATGCGCTCCTGGCACCCTACCCATTCTGTGGCAGCTTTAGGCAAGGATGCGGGGGAGTTTATCCAAGGTGAAGAGACACTCGATACCCCTTGCCCACGGCAGGGCTGCTACGGAAAACTATATGATCGCAGGGCCAAGGTGCTCTTCTTGGGCGTGACACTTAACCGTAACACGATCATTCACGGGGTAGAAGAATGGGCCGGCGTGCCCGGCCGACATACTGAAGAATATCAGTTTCTGCAGATTCGCACACCGGATGGCCGCCTATTAGACAGACCCATGAAGCGCCACTTCTTCCCCCTCGGTGATGTTTCTCTAAACTACGTTAAGCTGACGGAACCCTTTTTGCATGAAGGGATCGCAGTGCAAGGGAAAATTGGCGATGCCGAGAGCATTTTAGTTGAGGTTGCACCCATGGTAGAGTTAACGCTGGAATTTCTAAAACGAAACCCCGATCTGTTCGTCGATGAAGACCCCATTCCGAAAGCGTGGTATTGCTAGTGGAACGTTTAAAACAGCAGTTAGGCTTTGTCATGGAAATTGACAAGTTGAAGCACATTTACCGCCAGAATCTTGTGGCTGACGGCTCGCGCCGGGAAAACGATGTGGAACACTCCTGGCACTTGGCAGTAATGGCCGTAATTTTGCAGGAGTACACAGCAGAGCCCGTCGATTTGCTCAAGGTTATGAAGATGGTGTTGCTCCATGACCTGGTGGAAATTGATGCAGGGGACACCTTTTGCTATGATGCCGAGGCTGGGCTGGACAAAGAGGAGCGTGAGCTGAAAGCGGCTGATCGTCTCTACGGGCTCTTGCCTCCGGAACAGGGCGCAGAACTCAGGGCCCTGTGGGATGAGTTTGAGGCTGGAAAGAGCGCGGAAGCAAAGTTCGCCATCTGCCTAGACCGTCTGCAGCCCTTCCTCAACAACTACCATACCCAAGGGGGCACCTGGCGTATGCACAATGTGGCAAGCACCCAGGTACGCAAACGCATGGCTCCGGTGGGGGAATGCTCCCCCAGGCTAGGTGAACTAGTGGAGAACCTGATCGAAGACGCCATCGCCCAAGGCCTTCTAGGGACAGTCCCTCGATCAAAGGAGACAAATTGACGAATCTCGTAAAACAGAAAGAACTAGGCAAATCTGCCTAGTTCTTTCTGTACAGGGGTGGCCTTTATTTCACAACAATGTTATAAATGCGGCCGGGTACATAGATTTCTTTTACGATGGTCTTGCCCTCGATGGCTTTTAGAATGCTGCTGTTGGCCATCACCTTCTCCCTGGCCACTTCTTGGGGATCATCGATATTGACTGTAACATCTCCCCGCACTCTGCCGTTCACCTGAACGCCGATGGCGATGGTCTTGGCAATGGTCTTCTCCTCATCATAATCAGGCCAGCTTTGCTCATTGAGCATGCCCCCAAAGCCAAGGACCTCCCACAATTCTTCCGTCATGTGGGGAGCTACCGGATTGAGCAGGATCAAGAGGGTCTTCATTTCCGCCTCATTGATCGAACCGACCTCATTGATATCGTTAAGCAAGGTCATTAAAGCTGCAATTGCGGTATTAAACTTGAGACTCTCATAATCGTGGCTGACCTTCTTGATAGTCTGGTGCATATTCGCTTCCAATGCTTCGCTGTAGCTGTCGCCCGGCAGCACACTATCCTTCAGCTTCCAGACCCGATCTAAGAAGCGTTTGCAGCCCCTGACGCCGTCTGTGCTCCAGGGAACGCTTTTCTCGAAGTCACCAATGAACATCTCATACATGCGCACTGTGTCAGCTCCGTACTCTGCCACCACATCATCGGGATTGACAACATTGCCCCTGGACTTGGACATTTTTTCGTTGTTCTCGCCCAGGATCATGCCATGGGAAGTGCGCTTTTGATAAGGCTCTGGCTGGGCCACAACACCGATATCATAGAGGAACTTATGCCAAAACCTGGAGTAGAGCAGATGGAGGGTGGTGTGTTCCATGCCGCCGTTGTACCAGTCTACCGGCATCCAGTACTCCAGATGCTCTTTGGCCGCTAGAGCATCATCGTTGTGCGGATCAACATAGCGCAGGAAATACCAGGATGAGCCGGCCCATTGGGGCATTGTATCTGTTTCCCGCTCAGCAGGACCGCCGCAGGTTGGGCAGGTGGTCTCCACCCAGTCTCTGATCTTGGCCAGAGGCGATTCGCCGGTGTCAGTTGGCTCATAGTTTTCCACATCGGGCAGGCGCAGCGGAAGTTCTTCCTCAGGAATCGCTACCCAGCCACATTTTTCACAGTGCACAAGGGGAATCGGTTCGCCCCAATAGCGCTGCCTGGAAAACACCCAGTCCCGCAGTTTATAGTTGACTTTGGGCACTCCCAGGCCCTTTTCCTCAAGCCAGGCAATGATTTTCTGCTTGGCTTCTTCCACATCTAAGCCGTTTAGGAAGCCGGAATTAACCATGGTTCCCGTCTCAGTCTGGGTATAGGCCTCTTTGGTAACATCCCCTCCTGCTACCACTTCCACGATGGGCAGCTGGAACTTAGAAGCAAACTCCCAGTCCCTTTGATCATGACCTGGTACAGCCATAATGGCCCCGGTACCATAGCTCATCAAGACATAGTCCGAGACCCAAATTGTGATCTCTGCATTGTTGACAGGGTTAATAGCCGTCAGGCCTTCGATTTTTACGCCAGTTTTTTCCTGATTCAGCTCAGCACGCTCAAACTCCGACTTTTTGCGAGCTTCTTCCTGGTATGCCCTAATCTCAGCCAGATTTTCAATTTGATCCTGGAGCTCCTCCAATACCGGGTGTTCGGGGGAAATCACCATGTAGGTTGCACCAAAGAGCGTATCGGGCCTTGTAGTAAAGACTGTCAGAGATTCTTCAGTATTCTTGATTTGGAACGTGACGTCTGCCCCTTCTGAACGGCCGATCCAGTTGCGCTGCTGGATTTTCACCCGCTCGATGTAATCCACCTCATCCAAATCATCGATCAGCCTCTGGGCGTACTCGGTTATTTTCAGCATCCATTGGTTTTTCACTCTCGTTTCTACCGGATGGCCGCAGCGTTCACAGCCGCTGTCGACAACCTCTTCGTTGGCTAGGCCAATCTTACAGCGTGGGCACCAGTTAATGGGCATTTCCTTTTTGTAAGCCAGTCCCTTTTCAAAGAGCTTGAGGAAGATCCACTGGGTCCATTTAAAATAATTGGGATCGGTGGTATTTACTTCCCGCGACCAGTCAAAGGAGAAACCCAAATTCTTCATTTGCTGCCTAAAGCGGTCTACATTGCGCTCGGTAACCACTGCAGGATGGATCTTGGTCTGAATGGCGTAGTTTTCCGCGGGCAGGCCGAAGGCGTCCCAGCCCATGGGAAAAAGGACATTATAGCCTTCCATGCGCCGCTTGCGGGCTACCACATCCAGTGCTGTGTAAGGCCTCGGATGTCCGACATGCAGCCCTTCCCCAGAAGGATAAGGGAACTCAACCAAGGCGTAGAACTTCGGCTTGCTGTAGTCTAAGCTGGTCTTGAAAGTCTCATTTTTTTCCCAAATCTCCTGCCACTTCTTTTCTACCTCGTGATGGTTATATCGCGCCATTTTTCTTCCTCCTAGGATCGAAATATAAAAAAATCTTCCTTCTCTACATTTAGAGACGAAAGATTCGCGGTACCACTCTAATTGTGAGAGCTTGCAGGTAAAACCTGTCAAGATCACCACTTTAGCACGATAACGGAATGACCGGTCTGCGCTGAGCACCGGCTTCACGCAGACAGCTCCCAGGCGAGTTCTGGAAGGGGATCTGTTGCTTTGCACCAAACAGCAACTCTCTAAAAGCATCCGCCAGACCATACTGCTCCTGTTCACAGCTTTTTGTATTAGTGACATTGTATCAATTCGACCCCATGGTGTCAACAGATCGGGACCGTTTGCGATATCCCCCCGTTTTCCCATATTTCATTTCCCAATTATCAGTAAAAATGCTATTTACAACCACAAAAATCCGTGCTATACTATTTGCAATTAAATATATTGCGAAAACCGATGATGCGGAAGTAAAGGTGATTATGCTCACACAGAGAGCCTGGGCAAGGTGGAAGCCGGGTTGAAAACAGATCATCAAATGGCCCGCGGAGGGTGCGGTGAAAGGCAGGTTTTTGTCTTGCCCAGTAGCCTGCAACGTGTGGGCATACGTCAGTTGCCGGGGATATGATGGTATCCTGCTGAGTGCATGAATTTTTATTCGTGAATCAAGGTGGCACCGCGAGTTTTTCGAACCCGCCCTTGACATTGATCGTCAGGGGTGGGTATTTTTTTGCCCCCGCCCCTGGAAGAAGGGGGATGATCTTATCGTTATACCCTGGTGGTTGTTGTTAAGAAAAGAAAGAAGGGGGATAACATGGCAACAGGACGTTTTGGAGTGCATGGAGGACAGTACATTCCTGAGGTATTGATGGAAGCAGTAACAGAACTGACAGAAGCTTACTTTACGCTGAAGGATGAGCCGGGATTTCGCGCCGATCTGCAGAATCTGCTCAACAATTACGCTGGACGGCCTTCGCCCTTGTACTACGCAGAAAAAATGACGAAAGACCTGGGCGGAGCAAAAATCTACTTAAAGCGTGAGGATTTAAACCACACCGGCTCCCATAAAATCAATAATGTATTAGGTCAAGCCCTGCTGGCTAAAAGAATGGGGAAAAAGCGGCTGATTGCTGAAACGGGGGCAGGTCAGCACGGTGTGGCAACCGCTACCGCAGCCGCCCTGATGGATATGGAATGCGAGATCTTGATGGGGGCGGAGGATATGAAAAGGCAGGCCCTCAATGTCTACCGGATGCGTCTTCTAGGTGCCAAGGTCACAGAGGTGCGCTCCGGTACAGCATCCCTGAAAGACGCGGTCAACCAGGCTATGGGCGAGTGGGTGCGCAGGATCAAAGACACCCACTATGTCATTGGCTCTGTAGTAGGGCCCCATCCTTTCCCGGTCATGGTCAGGGATTTCCAGGCGGTGATTTCTGCCGAGATCAAAGAACAGATTCTGGCTGCGGAGGGCAGATTGCCAGATGCAGTCCTAGCCTGCGTAGGAGGCGGCTCTAACTGCATAGGTGCCTTCTATCACTTTATTCCTGAAGCGCAGGTACGTTTAATTGGCTGTGAAGCGGCGGGGCAAGGGGCTGAACGCTATGATACGGCAGCGACGATTACTA
The DNA here is from genome assembly GCA_012520315.1 of Bacillota bacterium. Classification (GTDB taxonomy): domain Bacteria; phylum Bacillota; class Limnochordia; order Darwinibacteriales; family Darwinibacteriaceae; genus UBA5420. The sequence continues at coordinate 28,481 of JAAYOM010000025.1, forward strand.
CCGGGAGAGTAGGCATTTTCCATGGCATGAAAACCTACTTCTGCCAGGACGAATTCGGCCAGATCGCTCCGGTTTATTCTATTGCGGCAGGTTTGGACTATCCAGGTGTGGGACCTGAGCATGCCTATCTCCATGAGGAGGGCAGGGCAGAATATGTGGCGGTAACGGACGTGGAGGCCGTGGAAGCCTTTGAGTACCTGTCCATCACCGAGGGCATTATTCCTGCTATCGAAAGTTCCCATGCGGTGGCCTATGCCCGCCGGTTGGCACCGCGCATGCACAAGGATGAAATTATGGTGATCAATCTATCGGGGCGGGGAGACAAGGACTGCGCAGCCATTGCCCGTTATCGAGGGGAGGATTTAGTAGAATGAGCCTTAACCAAGTATTCTCACAGGGAAAAGCGGTGATTCCCCATCTAGTATGCGGCTACCCGAATCTTGCCACCACGGAAAAGCTAATCTTAGCTTTGGAAAAGGCTGACGCAAGCCTTATCGAACTGGGAATTCCTTTTTCTGATGCAGCGGCGGACGGGCCTTTGATCCAAAGGATCAGCGAAGAGGTCATTACCACAGGTGTTACTACAGATCAGATCTTTGATCTGGTCCAGCGCGTGAAAAATAAGATAACAACTCCGCTGGCTTTGAGAACCTATGCCAATGTTGTCTTCAGTTATGGGACAGAGCGTTTCTTGGCCCGGGCAGCTGAAGTTGGCTTCAAAGCCCTCATCCTGCCCGACGTTCCCTTTGAAGAAAAGGAAGAGTTCGCAAGTGCCTGCAATCAAGCAGGTATCTCCTTCATTTCCTTTGTTGCCCCTGCCTTTGCCGCAAGGGTTACGAAAATCGCCAGTTCGGCCCAGGGGTATATCTGCCTCTCGCTGCCTCCAGGCGGCGAGGTTGACTGGGACACTCTTCGCCAGGCTGCAGCAGTTCCGATTGCTGTGCCCTTAGGCGGCAGATCCCCTGGAGAGCTGGGGGAAACAGTTGTCCAGGCAGATGGAGTGATCATTGATGCGGCGGTGATGGAAATTGTGGCCGAACATGGCGAAAAAGCCTCCGGGCACGTTTGCGACTATGTGCAGGAGGTCGCTGCCCAAATTAGGGCGTCAGGCATGCGTTCGGTAGTATGAGCAGCATAGGGCAGTCAGCATTCCCCGGCCGGGAAAGCTGGCTGCTTTCTGCAGTACGTACAATAGTATGGCCTGGCAAAAGGAGAAAGCCTCTCCTAAGGAGAAGATCATCTAGAAAATTTGAAGCAATCAGCAAAGAACGGAGAGGCGTGTGTTGTTTTTATGGAAACTATAGCTGTTGCACTTTTTATTGCAACTTATATCTTGCTCTTGGTGCTGCCCCGCTTTAGGGCGCACGTCGCTGTGCTGGCAGCAGGGTCTTTTATCATTCTCGGTATTATGCCTTTGAACATGGTCGGCAACGCTGTGGACTGGAATGTGATACTGATGATCGCTGGAACAATGGGGATTGTATCGCTTTTCATTGAGTCCAGGATGCCCGCCCGCCTGGCAGATTTGATCATTGAAAGAACGCCCAGTTTGCGTTGGGCTTTGGTGGCCTTGTCCTTATTCGCTGGGATCATCTCGGCTTTTGTAGATAATGTGGCCACGGTGCTGATTGTAGCACCGGTGGCAATCAGTATGGCCAAGAAACAGGGTATCTCACCTGTGCCCAGTGTAATTGCGGTCGCGATCGCATCAAACCTGCAGGGCGCTGCGACCTTGGTAGGGGATGCTACCTCGATTATGCTTGGCGGCCACGCAGGCATGGACTTCCTTGACTTCTTTTTCGCCAAAGGACGCATTGGCATTTTCTGGGTGGTACAAGCCGGGGCAGTGGCTGCCACATTTGTCCTCTACTGGATCTTCCGATCCATGCAGGGCGAAGTAAAGCCCCAGGGTCGTACTGAGGTGAAAGACTACTTTCCGTCTTATCTCTTGATCTTCATGGTTGTCCTGCTGATTTTGGCTTCTTTCCTTCCAAACAAACCCGACATTACAAATGGCCTGATCTGTGTGGGCTTGATGGTTATCGGCCTGGTGAGGGGTGTAGCCAAGGGCAATAGCCTTAAGTGGGTATGGGAAAATCTGATGGAAATTGACTTTTTTACTTTGTTTCTGCTTATCGGTCTTTTTGTAGTGATTGGCGGCTTGACTCAGGTAGGGGTTATTGATCGCATCGCCCACTTTATTGTCAGCGCCGGCCAAGGTAATATTTTTCTTATTTACACTTTGGTAGTGTGGATATCTGTATTAGTATCCGGTTTTGTCGATAACATACCCTATGTGGCAACCATGCTCCCTGTTGTAGGCGGTGTAGCCTCTTTGCTTGGTATAGAACCTTTCTTGCTCTACTTCGGCCTTTTGATCGGAGCCACGCTAGGCGGGAACATTACACCCATTGGGGCTTCGGCCAATATTACCGGGCTTGGCCTGTTAAGAAAGGAAGGCTATGAGGTGAAGGCCGGGACGTTTATGCGCATCAGCGTTCCCTACACTCTGGCGGCGGTGACAGCCGGTTACGTCTTGAACTGGCTGGTCTGGAGCGGATCGCTTTGATTGGAACGCAAAACGAAAGCTCTTTGCATGCCAGTTTAAAAGAACATTATTTCCGGCCCGGGGATATTGTCGAAGGACGGGTAGGCGGATACCATATTGACCTAATCCAGGCAGAGCGCCTGGTCGAGATTCAGACCCAGAATTTCAGCTCGATTAAGGCCAAACTGGCTAACCTTCTGGAAGAGCATCATGTCCATCTGGTCTACCCGATCACTTTGAGGCGTGACATAGTGAAGGTGGCGCCGGAAACGGGAGAGTTTCTGAGTACGAGAAAGTCGCCGAAGAAAGAGGATGTCTACGATTTGTTCTCAGAGCTGATTCGCATCCCCCATCTCATTTTGCATCCCCATCTCACTGTGGAGGCTGTTTTTATTAAGGAAAGAGAGGTTCGCTGTGAAGACGGGAAGGGAAGCTGGCGCCGCAGGGGTGCAAGCATTGTGGATCGGACCTTAGCGGAAGTAGTTGACAAGCGTGCCTTTGCCTCCGCATTGGATTATCTCAGCCTCCTGCCGGAGGATCTGCTCTGCCCCTTTACTAATAAGCAGCTGGCATCCAGCGTAAAGATATCACAGTCCAAAGCACAAAAAACAACCTATACACTGAGAAAAGCAGGCCTGCTTGTGGAAACCGGCAGAAAGGGTAACGAAATCCTACACACAAGAGCCTAGGGCTCTTTATTCCAAAGTTGAAACATGTTGCTCCTAGCCGGGCAGTTACTCGCAGAAAATGATGCTGGTTGTTTTTCGAAACGACAAACAACAATCCACAATATACACAGGTTACCCACAACACAGTGGGCAAAACAAATGTTTTTCCACAGCATTTAGTGGTTAGCTCTGTTAATAATGTATAGCAATAAAGGAATTGCTAGTGTTTGGGTGTTATGGTATAGTAAGATCCAAATAAAAAAACAAGGGAGGAATTGTATCAATGAGAAAGATGACCGAACAGAACTTGAGAGATGCCTTTTCAGGCGAAAGTCAAGCACATATGAAGTATCAGATTTATAGCGCAGTTGCTGACAAGGAAGGTTACCCAGAAGTTGCCAGGCTCTTTAAGGCCATTGCCTATGCCGAGCTGGTTCACGCTCGCAACCACCTGAAAGAACTAGGCGGCATTGGCGATTCTGTCGCGAACCTCCAAGATGCCTTTAACGGTGAGACCTTTGAAATCGAAGAAATGTATCCTGCCTACAAGGTAGTTGCCGAACTGCAGGAGGAAAAAGGCGCTGTGCGTTCCACCCACTATGCCTTAGAAGCAGAGAAGATCCATGCTGAAATGTATGACAGTGCCAAAAAGACTGTGATGGAGAAGAAAGACATCACCATTGGCACCATTCAAGTCTGCGATGTTTGCGGCTACACCCATGACGGTGACGCACCTGAGAAATGCCCCATCTGCAGCGCTCCTAAGTCCAAGTTCCTATCCTTTTAGTACAAGAAAAGGGAGGTAGATCATGCAGACCTTTAACATCAAGATTGGAGGAGAAGCGGGGCAAGGCTTGGTGTCTGTAGGAAATATCCTGCTTCAAGCCATAACCCAGGAGGGGTGGCACCTGTTTGCCCACCAAGATTACGAGTCCCGTATTCGCGGGGGCCACAATTTTTTTCAGATTCGTTTAGCTGACGAACCTGTGGCAACATGGGAGCATGAGATTGATGTTTTAGTAGCCCTCGACGAAGCAACTGTTACCCTTGGTCAAGGAGAGCTTAGACCAGGCGGTATTGTCATTTACGATCCAGATGTTTTAGGGGATGAAGCAAAAAAACTTGTTGATCAACCAAACTGCTTCGGCTTGCCCTTTGCCAAGATCGCCCAAGATCTAGGGCAGCCGAAGATTGTAGCTAATGCCGTCGCAGCAGGTGCTGTTTGGGCCTTGCTCAGTGAAGATATCACCGTTTTGCATCAAACATTAGAAGCAATGTTTGGCAGCAAGGGTGAAAAAGTTGCAGCAGGCAATCAAAAGGTAGCCTCAGCTGGATTTGATAGGGTTCGGGAGCTTGCGGGCTCCCGGCCAAAGCCGGCCAAGCCGGAAAATCCCGGGGCGAGGCTGCTGCTGCAGGGCAATCAAGCGCTGCCTCTGGGGGCACTAGCCGCAGGCCTGAAGTTTATGAGTGCCTATCCGATGACGCCAGCTACGGGAGTAACGGAGTATATTTCTGAGCATGGGCAGGAAGCATCAGTTGTGATGGAGCAGGCTGAAGACGAGATTTCCGCGATTAATATGGCAATCGGAGCCAGCTTTGCAGGAGCCAGGTCTATGACCGCCACTTCAGGCGGAGGATTTGCTCTGATGACGGAAGCGCTGTCTTTGGCCGGCTCCGCGGAAATACCAATTGTGGTCATTAATGCGATGCGTCCAGGACCAAGTACAGGTCTGCCCACCCGGACAGAACAGGGTGATCTGCGCTACGCTGCGGCCATGTCCTTTGGTGATTTTCCCCGGGCAGTGCTGTCCCCAGGTGATGTGGAAGAAGCCTTTTATTTAATGGGACAAGCCTTTAATCTTGCGGAAGAGTATCAGATGCCTGTTGTAGTTTTGAGTGACCAGCATCTTGCGGATTCCCATGTCACTGTACCCCCCTTTGATTTGAGCAAGGTAGAGATCAGGCGGGGCAAGACGGTATCCGGAACAGAAGCGGGTCCTGATTACCTCCGTTACAAGTACACAGAAGACGGCATTTCGCCCCGGCTTTACCCTGGATGGGGTGAAGGCGTTGTGATCAGTGCCGGTGACGAACACGATGAAGAAGGGCATCTCATTGAAGATGCTGAGACTCGGCAAAAGATGATGGAAAAACGTATGGCCAAGCAAAAGCTTGTGGAAGCAAGGGCCCTGGAACCTGTACTCTGCGGTGCGGATGAACCTGATGCTATGTTAATCGGGTTCGGCTCTACCAAGGGCGCTATTAGGGAGGCTGTACGGATTTTGAACGAAGGCGGCTGCAAAGTTCAGGGTGTGCATCTTCCCCAGGTATTTCCTTTGCCGGAAAGTTTAGGAGAACTCTTGCAGCGGCCTGGACGCAAGTTCATTGTAGAGAGCAATTACACAGGACAGCTGGAAGAGCTGATTGCCGCCCGCTTTGCCCTCAAACCCACTGGAAGCATTAGGCGTTATGACGGCAGGCCCATCAATGCCCAGTACATCTTGGATAAACTCAGGGGAGGTGTTTGTGGTGGCCAGTAAACAGACTGAGTTCACTTTGACAAAAGACACCGCTTGGTGCCCCGGCTGCGGCAACTTCGGAATTATTCGCGCTCTGTCACAGGCCTTAGAGGGATTGGGGCTCAAAGCGAACGAAGTGCTCTATGTCTCTGGTATTGGGCAAGCCGGCAAGCTTCCCCATTATATCAAGGGAAATGTACTGAACACTCTGCATGGCCGTACGCTGCCTACCGCCACAGGGGCCAAACTGGCCAATGGCGATTTGCATGTCTTTGCCATTGGCGGTGACGGCGACGGATACGCGGAAGGAGGCAATCACTTTCTCCATGCCGTGCGCAAGAATGTTAACATCACCTATTTGGTCCACGATAACCAGGTCTTTGGTCTTACGAAGGGCCAGGCATCGCCCCGTTCGGATCAGGGCATGGTGACCGGAACAACACCTCAAGGAGTGGCGCTGGAGGCATTTAACCCCTTGGCAACTGCCATAACTTTAAATGCAGGCTTTGTGGCCCGGAGTTACGCAGGAGACAGAGAGCACCTGAGCCGTACGATTCAGGCAGCGATTCAGCACGAAGGATTTGCGCTCATTGATATTCTGCAGCCTTGCGTCACCTTTAACAAAATCAACACCTACCAGTTTTACAGTTCCAGGGTGTATGATCTGGATCAGGAGGAAGGGTATGATCGTACGGATCGCCAGGTAGCCTGGGCTAGGAGTTTTGAGTGGGGAGAAAGGATACCCATAGGCATCTTCTATCAGACCTTGCGGCCGACCCTTGCAGATCACTATGGAGAGCTTTTGAAAAAGCCCTTGGTTAAACAGGAACATGATAAAAACTATGTAGCGGGTTTGATCGATTCGTATAAGATTGGCTAGATGCAGCCTCGGAAAGGGCATTCGCAGGGATGCCCTTTCTTGGATCTAAAAGGAGATTTTCAAAAACAAGAGAAGGTATGTAGATGGAACCAAACAGCAAGTATGAATGGGAGTGAGGTAGGACAATTGGCTGTAAATCACGTGCTAAGCTATCCGAGGGGAACGATCCTGTTCGCCCCTGGCGATGCAGCTTCTTCAGTATTAGTCGTATTAGAAGGAACCGTTGTAGCTTCCCAGGGCGATCGGCAAGAAAATTTAGGGCCAGGTGCCATTTTAGGCGATGTGGCGTTCCTTACAGAAAGCACCCACACCTATCACGCAATCTGCGCCACTGATGTGACTGTACTTAATATTACCCGGCAAAATGGGGGTAAGGTGTTAGCCAGCAGGCCCCGTATTGCCCTGTCTTTACTGACTGAACTTGCTCTCAAGGTAAAATCTGACGAGATGGTCTTTTTCCAGGGCAGGGAGCAAAGGTCAGAAGCCCCAAAAGATGTTGGTGTTTTGCCTGAGGGTCACCCAGTTTTTGCTGAGCGCGTCCCTGCGGAGTACAATGAGTTTCTATTTTCTACAGAGGTAGATTGTCCTATCTGCGCAACGCGCTTTACAGGGCTGCGCACCCGTGTTTCCCGCCTGCAGCTGGAAGAGCAGAGGACTGATTTACGCAATATTTACCGGAGATTCGAGCCAAACTTTTTCTATATTTGGGTCTGTCCAAACTGCCTTTTTGCCTATCCAGAGAGGCAGTACGGCCGACTTTCGCAAAAGGCTGTCGCCAAGGCAAAACAGGCCTGGCAGGAGAATCCTCCTGCAGAACCCTTTGTCTTTGATGTGCCCAGGACAATTCATCAGGTTATTACCTCGTACTATCTGGCAATGGCCAGCTTCGAAAGGGTTGGGGCGAGTCTCGAACAATGGGCCAATCTGTATCTGCGCTTAGTCTGGATTTATGAGGACTTAGGCCAGGAGGAACTTGCTCGGTCAGCAGCTGAAAAGGCCCGGGAATACTTTGCTGCTGCTATGTCTACTACCTCCCGGAGCCCTTCTGGGGATCAGGCCCTCTATTTGATCTTAGGCGAACTTGCCCTGCGCCTGGGCGACACTGCCGAGGCCTTTAAGAACTTCCGGGCGGCGACGACCATGGTAGGCGGCGATCCCCGTTACAAGAGGGTGGCCGCAGATCGCATTCAAGATATGAGGGAACAGCGGGATGACTAGAGGCAGAGATTGATACATGTCAGTCATAGTTCCTAAAAAAAGCACTTGCTTTGGGATGTCCCAAGGAGAGTGCTTTTTTGCTAATTTGAGATAAATGGAGGAATTTGTTCAGTTTCGGTGAAATAGACAACTGGAAAGTTAAATTTCTTACGAAAAACGTAAAGGAGGTGGGTGCTGGAGGGTCTATGCTGCTCATATACACATCTGAACCTATGCTGTGACGAGGCAAACAATGGAGCAATGCTGTCAAGAAAGCAAAAGGGGGATTGTTGTTAGTGAGAGCAAGAATTGGTTTGGCGATTGTACTGGTGCTGTTAGTTTCCCAATTTGCCCTGGCTGTTGAGCCCATCAGAGTGGGGGTATATGAACCCATGACGGGCAATATGGCGGCTGGCGGGCAAATGACGGTAGAGGGCATTAATCTGGCCCACGAGTTGTATCCGGAAGTGTTAGGCCGTCCTATCCAACTGTTTCTTGTAGATAACCGCAGTGACCAAGTTGAGTCAGCGAATGCGGTCGCCCGCTTGATTGAGCATGACAAGGTGTCAGCAATTATCGGAACCTATGGCAGTTCTAACGCCATTGCCGGCTCTGATGTAGCTGAGCGGCACGGAATTCCGGTATTGGCAACATCGGCTACGAACCCCATGGTGACTCAGGGTAAGGACTACTCCTTTAGAACCTGCTTTATCGATCCTTTCCAGGGAGAGGTAATGGCTAACTACACATATAATCATTTGGGGCTGACCAAAGCTGCCCTAATGGTGGACGTGGCGGCAGACTATTCGGTTGGGCTAGCCAACTTTTTTGTGGCGACCTTTGAAGAGCTCGGCGGAGAAATCGTGTCGCAAATGCGCTATCAAACAGGCGATCAGGAGTTTACTGCCCAATTGACGGAGATTATTGCCAGGGGGGCAGAGGTTCTGTTTATCCCGGGTTATTTTGGAGATGCCGCTCTAATTGCCAGACAGCTCAGGGATTTAGGCAGCGACATCCAAATCCTCGGCGGAGACGCCCTAGATGCACCTGAACTGATGACAATCGGCGGCGACGCTGTGGAAGGCTTGTCCATCAGTTCATTTTTCAGTGTGGAAGCGCCCCAGACAGAAGAAACGAGAATTTTTGCAGAAGCATTCCAGGCCAAGTACGGTCAATTGCCAAATGCCATGGCTGCCCTTGGCTATGATTCGTACATGATCATTCGGGACGCCATTGAAAGGGCTGGCTCCAATGATCCACAGGCTATCCGGGATGCCCTGGCTGCCACAAAGGATTTCCCAGCTGTTACGGGTAATACCACCCTAAACGAACATGGTGATGCAGTTAAGGATGCGGTTATTCTTCAGGTTCAAAATGGCGAGTTTCGCTATCTGACAACTGTACCAGCAAAATAGAAACATAGTGCCGGGAGCCCCTTAGGCTTCCGGCCTCGCTATGTCTGGAAATTCCAAGTTGGAGGCTGATTTAATGAATCTGCAGATGTTTTTGCAAAACCTAGCCAACGGCGTCTCCCTAGGTACGTTGTATGCCCTGATTGCCTGCGGGTACACCATGGTTTACGGCATCTTGCGCCTCATAAACTTTGCCCATGGTGAGATTTTTATGTTGGGAGCTTACTTTATTTACTACAACATTCTGCTGTTCGCCCTCCCCTGGTGGCTGGCCTTTCTGATAGCAGTTGGGGCTACGGGCCTAGTGGGTGTAGCAGTGGACTGGATTGCCTACAAACCCCTCCGGGATGCGCCTCGCATCTCTGCCCTGATTTCTGCCATTGGCGTATCATTCTTTGTCCAAAACCTAGGTTTGGTGGTCTTTGGCGGACGACCGAAACCATTTCCTGTGCCGGCTTTTTTCTCACAGATGGTGAATGTTGGTGGAGTAAGGATCATGAGTCTCACCTTTTTCATCCCTATTCTGGCCATCGTACTGTTTCTCATCTTGAGTTTCTTGATCTACCGGACCAAGCCGGGGCTGGCTATGCGTGCTATTTCCAAAGACATTGAGACAGCAAGGCTGATGGCGGTGGACATTAATAAGACGATTGCCTTTACCTTTGCCATCGGCTCAATTTTAGCCGCGGCCGGCGGGGCAATGTGGGCGATGCGCTATCCGCAGATCAACCCCATGATGGGGACCATGCCCGGACTAAAGGCCTTTATCGCGGCTGTGCTTGGCGGCATTGGCAGCATTCCCGGGGCTATGCTCGGAGGCCTTTTAATTGGTCTTTTGGAGATCATGTTTGTAGCGTTCTTGCCTGCGCTGTCAGGTTACCGGGATGCCCTGTCCTTTATTGTGTTAATCTTGATTCTCTTGGTGAGGCCTTCCGGCTTCTTAGGGGAAAAAGGGGAGGAGAAGGTGTGATGGGCAGAAGAAAAAAACGCCTAATTACTCTGGCTGGACTCGCCTTGCTCATCCTTGTGATTTGGTGGGCCCAGGCCAATTTGAACAGCTATACCTTGAGGATTCTAAACTTAGCTGCCATTAATATCATCTGCGCCATGAGCCTCAATCTCCTCTTTGGCTTTACGGGTCAGTTTTCCTTGGGTCATGCGGGCTTTATGGCAGTTGGAGCGTATGTAACCGGTCTTTTGATTTTGCCTGAGGCCGCTAAAGCGAATATTTTCATCTTGGATCCTCTGACCTGGCCTTTTACAGTTCTAAGCGCACCCTTTCTAGTCGCGCTGCTGGCTGGCGGAGCGGTGGCTGCTTTGATCGCGGTTGTCATTGGCTTTCCTGTTTTAAGATTGCGCGGCGATTACTTGGGCATTGCTACCTTGGGGTTTGCCGAGATTGTGCGGGTGCTGGCCAATAATTTGACCACCGTTACCAATGGGGCCCTGGGACTAAAGGACATTCCGCCCATATCGAACCTATGGTGGACAGTGGGCGGCGCGGTAATAGCCTACGCGGTGATCAAGCGCATCATTACATCCAGTTACGGCAGGGCATTTATGGCGATTCGGGAAAACGAGGTTGCGGCGGAAGCGATGGGAGTAAGCCTCGTTTATTACAAAACACTGTCCTTTGCTGTCAGTGCTTTCTTTGCCGGTGTCGGCGGCGGTTTGATGGCATCGCTTCTTACCACAATTAACCCTCGGACATTTGTGTTTATGCTGACCTTCAACATCCTGATCATGGTGGTCGTGGGAGGTTTGGGAAGTCTTACAGGTTCCATTGTGGCCGGCCTGATTCTAACCGTCATTATGGAAGCATTGCGGCCCCTAGAGTCGCCCATGGTGATCTTTGGCCGTTACATTCCTGGTATTCCAGGCATGCGCATGGTGATCTTTGCCATTATCCTGCTGATTGCCATCCTCTTTCTCAAACAGGGCATCTTCGGACAAAGGGAACTGGACTTGGATGCAATGGCGGGCCTATACAGGAAAGCCCGGGCAAGATTGGCCTCGGGGCAAAAGGAGAGTGGTGTATAATGGGTATCCTGCAAGCGGAACAAATCACGATGCAGTTCGGCGGCTTAACCGCGGTGAAGGACTTCTGTCTAGATCTAAAGCAAGGTGAACTAGCCGGCCTGATCGGTCCTAATGGGGCAGGCAAAACCACGATCTTTAACATGATCACCGGCTTTTACAAACCAACAAGCGGGCGCATTTACTTTGGCGGCAGGGACATTACAGGCCTCAGGCCCGATAAAGTGGTTGGCCTGGGGATTGCCCGTACGTTTCAGAATATCCGTCTTCTGGCCAATCTGTCTGTTCTGGATAATGTGATGATTGGCAGACATTTGCATTTGAGTAAACATACCACCTTTGTGGAAGGCGTATTGCGCCTGCCTCGCTACAGGCGGGAAGAGGAGAGCATGTACGACCAGGCAATCCGCCTGCTTAAGGCAGTAGGGCTAGAGGATGTGAAAGGAGAGAAGGCTGGAAGCCTGCCCTATGGTCAGCAGCGCAGGCTGGAGATTGCCAGGGCGCTGGCTACAACTCCCCAGCTCTTGCTCCTTGACGAACCTGCTGCAGGGATGAATCCTAATGAAACGAAAGACTTAATTGAGTTTATCGCTCGGATCAGAGATGAATTTGATCTGACGATTTTGCTTATTGAACACGACATGAAGGTGGTTATGGGGGTTTGTGAGCGGATCTTAGTTCTGGATCACGGCATCACCATCAGTGAGGGAACTCCGGAGGTTGTGCAAAACGATGAAAAGGTGATTACAGCTTACTTGGGGGTGGATGTAGACGATGTTGCAGCTCAATGATGTACATGTCTATTACGGAGGGATTTACGCCATTAAGGGGATCTCCTTTGCTGTCCCCAAGGGAAAAATTGTATCACTGATTGGCGCGAACGGTGCAGGGAAGAGCACTATTCTCCGCAGTATAGTAGGATTGGTGCAGCCTAGAAGCGGCAGCATTACCTTTCAGGGGGAAAATCTGCAGGGCAAGCGAACGGACCGAATTGTCAAGTCCGGTATAACCATGGTGCCTGAAGGACGAAGAATCTTTCCTAATTTGACGGTAAAGGAAAACCTCAGGCTGGGAGCCTTTCCCCGGGACAACGATGGAGCCATGGCCGAAGACTTAAACTGGGTATATGAACTCTTCCCCCGCCTCAAAGAGCGGGAGTGGCAAAAAGGAGGCACCCTCTCCGGGGGTGAGCAGCAGATGTTGGCCGTGGGCCGGGCGTTAATGTCCAGGCCCAGCCTTCTGATGATGGATGAGCCGTCCCTAGGGCTTGCGCCCAAGCTGGTACAGGAGATTTTCGAGATCATAAAACAAATCCACAAGCAGGGCGTTACCATCCTGCTCATTGAGCAAAATGCCCTGGCCGCACTCAGGATCTGTGACTACGGTTATGTATTGGAAACAGGCAGCATCATCATGCACGGCACCGGCCAGGAACTCCTGCAGCACCAAGGAGTTCGCCGGGCTTACCTGGGCATAGCCGAATAACCAACGCGGGACAGACCCTCGATCAATTTGACGAATACAGTATTATATACAGATAACAGGAGGTAGACTAGATGGTAAATCTTTTTTCTGGACTAAAGGGCACAAGCGAACCCGAGGGTTTTCAGTGGCTAAACGAGCCAAAGGAGTGGACTTTTACTGAGGAAGGATTAGTTGTCCAAGCAGAAGCTAGAACAGACTTTTTCAAGGATCCGGCAGGAAGTGCAGTACAAGATTCGGGGCACTTTTTTTACCGGCTGCTGGAGGGCGACTTCACACTGCAGACTAGAGTGGAAGTCGGCATGCTCAGCGACTTCGACGCCGCGGTGATGATGATTATGGTCGATGACGACAATTGGGCTAAACTGTGTTATGAGTTTACCTATAAAAGGCCCATGATTGTAAGTGTTGTCACCAGCGGATATTCAGATGACTGCAACTCGCTGACAGTGCCTGATACCGGGGTCTACCTGAGAATCACCCGCTTCGCTGACTGTTTCGCCTTCCATTATTCCTTGGACGGCAAGTGGTGGGAGATGATCCGTTACTTCCGCATGGAAGCCTCAGAACCCGTGAAGGTTGGACTAGTCGCCCAATCTCCGACGGGGGATGGATGCCGAGTTGTTTTTAAAGAATTGCTCTATTCACAAAGGCCGGTCACGGATATTCGAAGTGGAAAATGAAGAATTCAGAACTCTTGCTCGGGAGGGCGAATCAAGAAAAACACCAGCACGACGGCGGCCAGTGCTAGGGCAGCTGACGTGAGAAAGATGGCATAGACAGAATACTGCTGCAGAAGGGAAAATAAGGGCGGCCCAATGGCTACGCCCGCATAACGCATGCCGCTGTAGACTGAAGTAATGCTGCCGCGCTGCTCTGTCTCGATAGACTTGGTGACCAGAGAATCCAAACTGGGCAGGCTGACGCCAAAGCCCAGCCCGGCCAGGGAGATCAGCAGAATCAGGTGCCACAGGCCGTGGAAGTACATCATGGCGAAACTCGCAGCGGCCACCAAGGAAAGTCCCCCAAGGATGGTGCGGCGCATCAGCGGTTTGTCCTTGCCGATCAGTTTACCCGTTAAATATGACGCCAGGGAAATATTAGCTAGAGGGATTGCCAAGAACAATCCCTTTTTAGTACCGAAAATTTGGTGGGCATCTTCCAGAAATTTAGAGAGATATACCAAAAGGCCAAAGAGAATGGTCATGATGATAATGCCCGAGAGGAAAACTGCAGCCAGCCACCTTCCTTCTTCTTTGAAGAGCTCTGCAAGCTGATGCAAAAAACCCTTCACTGTCACAGGCTTCGCCTTTGCTGTGGCGCCGTCAATCCAAATGGCAATCATCAGCAAGGAGGCCGAAGATAATACTGGGATCACAAAAAAGGGCAGGTACCAGGCTAATGAAGCAAACAGAGTTCCGAAAATCGGGCTCAGTACCTTGCCGACTGTATTGGCGGTTTCCGCAACTCCCAAGGCATGGCTCGCATCTTCTTCCTTAGTAAACACATCCCCTGCAAGGGGAAAGAGCATAGGAAAGGCCCCTGCTGCCCCTATGCCTTGAACCAGCCTGCCTAGGAGAATCAGATAAAATGGCTTGGTCATGGAAATGGAGGCCAGCCCGGAGATGATCCCGCCGGCCCCGGAGATGGCAAGACTAGGCAGAATAACTCTCTTGCGCCCAACCCGATCCGAAAGCAGACCTGCCATGGGAATAAATATCACAGCTACTATGGAGTAAACGGTAATGATTAAGCTGGACTGGAACGGAGAAATTCCAATCTGCCTTTCAATAACAGGCAAAATCGGGATCAGCATGGAATTTCCCAGCGTGATAATAAAGGGAATAGAGGCGATTGCAATTAAGGAAAGGAACGCCGATCTGGGCATACTGGTTTCCCTCTCTACAATGTAGGTACCATTCTAGTATGAACTGCTTTGGGGCAGGACATGCACAGGTACCGTGCCCCAAGCTAAAGCTTACGCTTCAAATCCCTATGCAGCTGGTCGGGGGAATGGCAAAGGATGGCCTCCATTCCTGCACGCCTTGCACCCTCCACATTGGCCGGACCGTCATCGATAAAGAGGCACTCTGCTGCCACAAGCTGGAAGCTTTCGAGCAGAAGGCTGTAGATCCGCGGTTCAGGCTTGAGGACTTGATGCTCATATGAGATCACCATGCCGTCGAACACCTTAAACCAGGCATAACGCTCCTTAATATAGGCAAAAGCCTCGGCATGGAAGTTAGAAATTACATAAAGCCCATAACCCCGCTCCTTAAGGTCAGGCAAAAGCGCCACATTCTCCTCAATGGGCGTCAGCATATTAAACCAGTCTGCAAAGGCCGCCTTAATTTCTTGCTTGAATTGGGGGTGTTGATTTGCCAGGCGGATTTCAGCCTCCCTTTGGTCAATCACACCTCGATCGAGCATGAGCCATTCCGGGCTGCCGAAAACGGCCTTTTGCAGAACATCAATCTGGGGATGCTCGGGGAAAAGTCCCTGCAGATAAGCTTCTGGCTGAAAGTTGATTAAAACTTGTCCTAGGTCGAATACAATATTTTTGATCATTGCTTCTCCTTCCTTTCAGGGAGTAACCCTTCTCCTCTTAAGATATCTTTCCTTCTATTTGAAGGAACAACAAGCTCATTCTGGAAATAGTAAGCAGCGTACAAGAACGAAAAGCCAATGTCAATTTTGTTTTTCTGGAGGGAACTAAGCTAAGATATGATCGTAACTTTAACCTTGAACCCAGCAGTTGATCGAACAGTTGTTGTAGACTCTATGGCCCTTGGGCAGACCAATCGGGTCTTAGATGTACATGTGGCCGCCGGCGGCAAAGGGGTGAATGTGTCCCGGGCCCTGATTGGGTGGAACACAGCTTCGGCAGCAACGGGCTTTCTGGCCGGCCTGGAAGGAGAGTTTATTGCCAGCGCTTTAAGGGAGAGCAATATTGAACCTAAGTTTGCCCGGCTGGCAGGCACTTCTGTCACCCGCACTAATACCAAGATCTATGATCGTTCTACGCGGCTCACCACAGAGCTGAATGAGCCTGGCCCTGAAATTGCCAGGAAAGACGAAGAGGATCTCTGGCAGCTTTTGGATGGGCTGCTTCCTGAGACGAAGATCCTTGTCTGTTCCGGCAGTCTGCCCCAGGGAACTTCTCCGTCCTTCTATCATGATTTAGTCCAGAAGTGCAATCGCCTCGGCGTTTTGGTCTGCCTTGACACATCTGGCCCAGCACTGGCCGAGGGAGTGAAGAGCGGCCCCTATTTTATCAAACCTAATCAGGAAGAACTGGAAAACCTGCTTCAGAGGAAATTCACCAGTGAACTGGAGATTGTAGAAGCCATCAAAGACCTTGCTCAGTTCGGCATCTCGGTTATAACGGTTTCCTTAGGTGAAAACGGAGCGATTTTTTATAAACAGGGACAACCCATCTTCTGGGCCGGGGCGGCGGCAGAACCGCTGAACAGTACTACAGGCTGCGGTGATACACTGGTTGCTGCCATGGTCTTCGCCCTTGCCAAAGAAATGGGGTGGGAAGCAACCGTCCGTTGGGCTGCGGCAGCGGCCACCGCCACAGCAGAACTTTTTGGGACGGACTTCCCTGAACCAAAGCATATTGAAAACATTATTCCAAGGGTGAACTTGAGGAAAATAGAGTCTGTCTGAAAATAGAAATACATCGTACGAGGAGAGATTGCCGTGGGTAACCCTCAATACGTTATTGGACTTGACTTTGGCACCGATTCTGTCCGGGCGCTTATTGCGGCGGCCGATACAGGAGAAGAGCTGGCCACTGAAATCGCCTATTACAAACGCTGGGGTCAGGGTTTGTACTGCGATCCTCTAGTGAACCAGTTTCGCCAGCATCCCCTCGACTACTTAGAAAGTTTGGAAGCATGCATCACTGGGGCCTTAGCTAAACTCCCCCCAGGTGCTGCCAAGCATGTGGCTGGGATTGGCGTAGGTGCAACTGGCTCAACTCCATCTCCGGTGGATCGGGCGGGAAGGCCCCTTGCCCTCTTGGATGAGTTTAAGGCCAATCCCAACGGGATGTTTAATCTCTGGAAGGATCACACCGCAGTCCAAGAAGCGGCCGAAATTAATGACTTGGCAAAAAACTGGGGCGGTGTTGATTTTACTAAGTACTCCGGGCGTGTTTACTCCTCCGAGTGGCTGTGGTCAAAGTGCCTGCACATCTCCAGGGTTGACCGGGCAGTAAGGGAAGCTGCCTATTCTTGGGTTGAACTATGTGACTGGATCCCTGCGGTGCTGACTGGAACAGAAGACAGCCTGAAAATGAAGCGGAGCCGCTGCGCCGCAGGGCATAAGGCGATGTGGCATGAAGAATGGGGCGGCCTGCCTAGCGAAGAGTTCCTGGTGAAACTCGATCCCCTTCTGCAGGGGCTCCGCACCAGGCTCTATGAGAAGACCTATACCTCGGATCAGGCTGCCGGGCATTTAACCCCTGCTTGGGCAGGAAGGCTCGGCCTGACAGCGGGTATCCCTGTTGCGGTAGGGGCCATCGATGCCCATGTGGGAGCGATCGGAGGCGGCATTAGAGAAAAGTCCATGATGAAAATCATGGGCACATCTACCTGCGATATTATAGTGGTCAGTAAGGAAGACATGGGAGAAACCTTAGTGGAGGGCATGTGCGGACAAGTAGACAGTTCCGTGATTCCTGGCCTGATCGGGGTGGAAGCAGGGCAATCTGCCTTTGGCGACATCTACGCCTGGTTCAGGGAGCTTTTACTCTGGCCCCTGGCAGCCCTCCAAATTGATCTGGGCCTTACAGATGAGCACCTGCAGAGGGCCAAGGAACGCATTTTAGTTAAACTTGCGGAAGAGGCTGAGAAGATCGATCCTGCCGCAACAACAGTCCTGGCTTTAGATTGGCTCAACGGCCGCAGAACGCCCTTTGCCGATCAGCAGCTGAAGGGGGTTCTCGCAGGTTTGACCCTAGGTTCGGATGCCCCGCGGATCTTCAGGGCATTGGTTGAGGCCACAGCCTTTGGGTCTTTGGCAATCGCGGAACAGTTTAAGCAGCAGGGCTTGGAGATTGGGGAAGTAATAGCCCAGGGCGGCATTCCCAAAAGAAGCGACTTTGTGATGCAGGTGACGGCCGATGTGATGAACATGCCAATTAAGGTCGTTCAGTCGGATCAAACGGGAGCACTTGGCGCAGCTATGTGCGCAGCTGCCGCAGCCGATTTGCATCAAGATTTGATAGAGACGCAAAGCAAGATGGGAAGCGGCTATTCCCATGAGTATGTGCCGAATCCTGACAGGGCTAGGTTTTATCAGGAACTCTACCAAAAGTATCTGGATATGGGTGAACGGCTGGCACCCCTGCTTCGTTCCCTGTAGCAGTGCGGCAAAAACTTCAGAGAACCATCAAACAGCAGGTGGTTCTCTTTTTCGTATTAGCGGTTGTGGGCCGTAGTATAGTATTTCCCGATAAGTGCAAGCGGTGTATAGGAAAACAATATTGGTCTAGCCCTGCAGCTTCCTGTAAAATGAGTTAGTGAAAAGTATATCATACTATACTAGTATTAACTCACGGGGAGGAATACGCATGGGAAAGAACCAGCTGCCAAAGGATTTTGAGAATTTTGCCGATGCGAGAAAAGAAGGCTTTCTAAAGATTAAGAACTTAAAAGATCAGGGCGTTAAAGTGGTAGGCACCTTTTGTACCTATACACCTGTAGAAGTGATCATGGCTTCCGGAGCGGTCAGTGTTGGCATCTGCTCCTTTAGCGACGAAACCATTCCGGATGCGGAGAGAGTCTTGCCCAGAAATCTCTGTCCCTTAATCAAATCCAGCTATGGGTTTGCCCTGACAGAGAAATGCCCCTATATGTACTTTTCCGATTTGCTGGTAGGAGAAACTACCTGCGATGGAAAGAAGAAAATGTATGAGCTCTTAGGTGAATTAAAGGATATGCATGTGATGCAGCTTCCCCAGACCCAGACCGACGAAATATCCAAAGAGATGTGGTACAGGGAAGTGCTCGCCCTCAAGGCAAGGGTGGAAGCAGACTTTGGCGTAGAGATTACGGACGAAGACATTAGGGCGGCCATCAGGCTGAAGAATGAAGAACGCAAGCTGCTGAAAGAACTCTACGAGCTCAGCAAAGCCTGTCCTCCGCCCATTAGCGGAGCGGAGCAGTTAAAGGTGCTCTATGGTTCCCAGTTTAAGTTTGACTATGAAGCGAAATTGCAGGAGCTGCGGGAGATAATCGATAAGATCAGGCAAGACTACGCAAAAGGCGAACGCCCCGTGCCCGAATCCGCGAAAAGGATCCTGATTACAGGCTGTCCTTTGGCGGGCGCAACGGAAAAGGTGGTAACCGCCATTGAGGAATCTGGTGGAGTTGTCGTTGGCTATGAGAACTGCATTGGGGCCAAGACGGTGGACAAGCTGGTTGACGAGAATGAGGAACCTTATAAAGCGCTCGCGGATCGTTATCTGCAAATCGGCTGTTCCGTCATGACACCTGATCATAACCGTTTCGAGCTTTTGGAGAGGCTGATTGACGAGTTCAAGGTTGACGGCGTGGTAGAAATGACCCTGCAGGCCTGTCACACCTATGCTGTGGAAACAGAGTCTCTCCGCCGGGTTGTGCAGGGCAAGGGCATACCCTTTATCAGTGTGGAAACTGACTATTCGGCAGCTGATACTGCTCAGCTCAAGAACAGATTGGCTGCCTTTCTTGAGATGATGGCATGATGAAAAAAAGCTTTATCGGTATTGACTCAGGCTCCACAATGTGCAAGGCTGTCCTTTTTCAGGACAGCCGGCCTGTGGATGTCCTGATCTCGAAAACGGGCTGGAATCCCAAGGTTTCAGCGAGGCAGAATGCTGACCTGCTGCTGGAAAGAAACCGCCTTGCTCCTGAAGACGTAGTCTTTGCCGCCACAGGCTACGGCCGCGAGTCCCTTGACTTTACGGAACATGTCTTTACTGAGATCATCTGCCATGCCTTTGGCGGGATGCATCTTGTCCCCAAAGTTCAGGGGGTAATTGACATCGGCGGGCAGGACAGCAAGGTGATTAGAATCAGCAACGGGAAAGTTGTGGATTTTCTGATGAATGACAAGTGCGCTGCCGGTACCGGGCGCTTCTTGAGCATGGCCTGCGAAAGCTTAGGAATCGAGCTTGCGAACATCGATGGGTTTGTGAACCTGGAGGAGTTTACTCCAATCAACAGCATGTGTGCGGTTTTTGCTGAGTCGGAAATTATCGGGCTCCTGTCTACGGGCACTGACCGCTCGAAAATCATGGCAGGTGTGCTCCAGTCTATAGCCCAAAGAATAAGGCAGATGATAGAGAGGCTGGGGTTTAGCCCAGGAGCCCCTCTGCTGATGACAGGGGGACTGTCACGTTCTAAGGCGCTGCTGGAGGCAATTGCCAAGGCTGCGGGCCTGGAGATCATTACCCATGCATATGCGCCTTACGCTGGAGCGCTTGGAGCCTGCATTTGTGCCCAACAGCGTGTTGCTGCCGGCTAGTGAGTTGGGAGGTGCCTGGTTTGATTTACTTTGACAATGGTGCAACAACTTTGCTCAAGCCGCCGGAGGTGGCGGAAGCGGTTCAGTACGCGATAGAGAATTTCGGCAATGCCGGCCGTTCCTTTTATGATGCGGTGATGCTGGCGAACCGGGAAATCTATCGAACCCGAATCGAGCTAGCCAGGCTGGCGGGCTTGGACGATCCTCTCCAGGTGGCCTTCACTTCATCGGCAACAGAGAGCCTAAATCTTGTCATCTCTGGCCTGATCGGCCCAGAGGATGCAGTGATAACTACACTTGCTGAACATAACTCTGTCCTTCGCCCCCTGTATTTGACAGGCTGCGATCTAGAATTTTTAGATTGCGATGAAAATGGAAGAATAATGGTGGAATCCTTCGAAAGCAAACTGAAAGACAACACCAAGTTTTTGGTTTGCACCCATGGATCCAATGTTACGGGGAACATTACTGACGTAGAAAGTCTCTATCAAAAATGCAGCGCCCACGGCATCACGATGATTCTGGATGGGTCGCAAACCTTCGGGGCAATTCCGGTAAACATGTCCATGGCAGACATCATCTGTTTTACCGGCCACAAGGCCTTGTACGGCCCGCAGGGAACAGGTGGAGTGCTGGCAGTGGGTTCCTATGACTTTTCCATTGTAAAAACCGGCGGGGCCGGAACAAACAGCTTTGATAGGTTTCAATCCACCGATTTGCCTGATATCTTTGAAACTGGAACACTGAACAGCCACGGCCTCTACGGACTGCAAAAGGGTGTGCAGTTTGTGAACTCCCTCGGCGTTGAAACTATTCACGCCAAGGAAAGGAAGCTCCATGACATGTTTTACGAGGAAGTCTGCAAAATGGACAGGGTGAGAATTTACGGCGATTTCTCCACTTCAGACAGACTGCCTATCGTTTCTCTCAATCTAGAGGGCATGGCAGCATCTGAACTCGCTCGCCGGCTGTGGGAGGAAAACCGCATCGCGACCCGCGCGGGGAGCCATTGTGCCCCACTTCTCCATCAGCACCTCAATACGGTTAAGGGGGGTATGGTCAGGTTTTCTTTTTCCTACTTTAACACAGAGGAAGAGATAGCACAGGGTATAGAAGCTTTACATGCCATTGCAGGCGGTTAGAATAAGGGGGCAGAAATGGAATACATCTTGGCATTTGAAAACACCAACTTGGTCATGAAAGCAGAAAGGGTTCTCTTTGAAGCAGATTTGCATATAAAAGCGGTGCCCCTGCCTGATCAGATCTCAACAGGCTGCGGCATCTGTCTGCAGATTTCACCAGTTGAAATTGGGCGGGCGCTGAAGATTTTGGCAAATAATCATATCACAGAAGTCGGCATCTACCTAAGACAGGAATCTAATGGTGAAATAGTGTACAGCAAGGTCGAGGATTCAGCTGATTTTCTTTAACTTACGCCCATGCTCCAAACGGAGGCGACACGAAAAGTTTGCCTTTTCTGCCTGACTGTGCTATGATAGTGTTAGATAATCTCCGAATATTCCAGTAGTGGGGGACCCAGGTAATGGGGTGAATCTTGTAGCACAAGAGGGGCGACTTGGGCGTCCTAACCCGGCAGCTAACCCCATAGGAGTACACCAAGAGCGTAGTGTCGTTTTGATCGAAAGAACAAGACGCCTGGCGCTTTTTTTGTTGCCAACCTGGGGTCAGAACGGCCAGTCTGAAGACAGGGACAGGCAAATGAGTCACACTTCAGACTAATAAAGGTGGGAGGTAGTAAATTTGGACGTTCTGTTGAAAATTGGAATTGTTCTAGTTGTAGGGCTGGTGGGGGGGAAAGTTGCTCGCATCTTTAAGCTGCCCAACGTTTCGGGTTACTTGGTAGCAGGTCTTTTTCTCGGACCGTCATTTTTCAAGTATATTAGCGCAGCAGATATTGATTCTCTGTCCGTAATCAGTGAAGTTGCGCTGGCCATTATCGCCTTCAGCATTGGAAGTGAGTTTGTTTTCAAGGACATGCTGAAGCTTGGTAAGTCTATCGTAATTATTGCCTTGCTGGAAGTGATAGGGGCAGTTGCAGTCGTGTTCAGCCTGATGTACTTTGTCTTTGGCCAGCCCTTTGCTTTTAGCATCGTGATCGCCTCTATGTCTGCGGCAACAGCTCCTGCGGCGACACTCATGGTGATGAGGCAGTACCGGGCGGATGGGCCGCTGACGCGAACTGTCTTGCCAGTAGTAGCCCTGGACGATGTTTTTGGTATCATGGCTTTCGGTATCGCCCTGTCCCTGGCCAGAATCTCTGTGGGCGGATCCGACAGTACGCTGCTGCAGATGCTGGTTCAGCCGCTAGTGGAAATCGTCGGTTCCCTCGGTTTAGGTCTAGTGCTAGGTTTTATCCTGGCTTGGGTTGCGAAAAAGGCTGAAGACCGCGATGAGATGCAGGGTATTTCCCTTGCTGCGATTGCAGTTGCAACCGGCCTGTCTACTTGGCTGGGCCTGTCACCCCTTTTGACCAATATTGTAATGGGCACAGTGGTAGTGAATGTGATGCGTCATTCGACCAGGGTTTTTACTTCTGTCAATGACTTTGCTTCCCCAGTCTATGTGCTCTTCTTTACCTTGGCAGGTGCCAGTTTGGATCTGCGGATCCTGATGTCAGTAGGCTTAATGGGACTAGCTTATATTGTTGCCCGGGCCGTGGGTAAGGGTGTAGGGGCTTATGCAGGGGCACGATATGTGAAGGCACCTGAGAGTGTACAGAAGTACCTTGGTTTGGCGCTTTTGCCCCAAGGCGGCATTTCTATTGGACTTTCAGTCTTAGTGAGGCAGTTTTTGCCGCAGTATGCAGTGCCAATAACGACTATTATTATGTTCAGCGTGTTGGTGTACGAAGTCTCAGGCCCGATTTTTGCCAAGATCGCCATCTCTAAGGCGGGGGAAATCGGGGGGATGGATGCTGGGCGGGAAGGCGCCTAGGCCGAGTTGGGATCATAGACTTTGAGAGAAAGAAGGTATCCATATGTACGCACTGTTCATTGTGCTGAATGAAGTAAATCTGCTGGATGAAGTTTTGGAACGGTTTGTCGAAGTGGGTGTAAGGGGTGCAACTGTCCTGGACAGCCAGGGCATGGGTGGGGCGATGGTGCATGGCCCCAACCGCAGCCTTCCACTCTTTGGGTCGCTAAGGAGTCTGATGGACTCCGCCCGCCCTTATAACAAGACCATTTTTTCTGTTCTGGAAAGCGAAGAGATGGTGGAAAAGGCAGTAGCGGCGGTACAGACTGTCTTTGACAACAAATCATCTACTGGGCTTGGCTTTATGTTCAGTGTGCCAGTTGGAAAAGTATACGAGATGTCAAAAAAATAGCTGCATAGAGGACAGTAAAAGGAGCTCACTGGGCGACTCTGAGCTCCTTTTCAGAAAAGCTAATATGGGCAGCGAGGGCTTTTGCCATCTTCCGGCAAAGTGATTGTAACGAATAATAGTTTGTGGTATAATAACGGATAAGTCGGCCCCGTAGCTCAGGGGATAGAGCAGTGGTTTCCTAAACCATGTGCCGCAGGTTCGATTCCTGCCGGGGCCGCCATTTATAACAGGGCGTTTGATCAACAACATTTCAAAAACTATGTGTCTATAGGGCAAAATTGGGCAAATCGCTCGTTTTGTCCTTTTTGCTTTCCATGCAATCGTTCTATGGTGAGGTAGTAGTTTTTGGTTACCGTGGATCCCAGCACGTGTCCCGCCCTTGAGGAAGCTTCCTTGATAGCTAATCTAGGCCTTCATAAGAATTTCCTTCTGCTTGATCTCCAATTTCTCCAGAGCATACCTAAATGCAATCCTGGGCATTACTTCCTTGTTTTCCATTAAATAGTCGAAAACGCTCTTAGGGTTTTTTTGGGACAGGACTTTAAGCATCCAGCCATACCCTTTTAGAACTAAGTAATGGTCGTCGTTCATTAGCGCATCAGAAATCAGGAAAGGGTTTATGTCTTGATACCTGTCTTTCCTAATCGGATAGATCAGGCTGACGGCTGATGCTCTTCTAACCCAAAAATCCGGGTGCCTGGTCCACTTTATTATGTGCGGGAACAGCGTGTTGTTTTGACTAACTAACGCGCCC
Organism: Bacillota bacterium; assembly: GCA_012520315.1. Classification (GTDB taxonomy): domain Bacteria; phylum Bacillota; class Limnochordia; order Darwinibacteriales; family Darwinibacteriaceae; genus UBA5420. The sequence goes on from JAAYOM010000025.1 coordinate 52,842, forward strand.
AGGGCATGTGTGCAAAAATCATCACAGTCATACCAGTCCCGTACGTAGCGTTTCAGCCAGCTTTCAAACAGAAAAAATGTTTCTTCATTGTATTGGTCCCTAACTCGAAATGCCCAGTCATAGGCGATAATACTCAAGGCCCATGTACGTTCTTCAAGCAGTTCGCCGCAACACTCGAGCACATACCCAATGTTCCTATTATCGAGTTCCCTGTAAAGACTTGCTGAAATCGAGCGTACTTGCCCAGTTGTTAGGCCGGTTGCCCTTGTTTGTCCTCCCAGGATGGTCTTCACTTTTTGAACAATATTGGACATTCGTTGATCCTCTTTTCTGTTGACGATGTGGTGCTTGACTAAAGACTCCTAAAGCACAACAGTAGATTCGTAGAATCCCGTGGAGACACACGGTAGAAGCTGCGGAGGAGTAGTTCTTCTCCAGCAGCTAGCAGCTTTCCTCAAGAATCTTGTAAAGCAGGCGATAGAGCATAGATGCCTCATCTGCAGTGAGGGGCAGGCACCGGGCTATTTGCTGCGGGATTGCGCGGGCCTTCTCTCTTAGGGCTTCACCTGAAGAAGAAAGAACGATTTCTACAACTCTTTCATCTGCCAGGGAACGTTTTCGCTGAATATATCCTTTGGCTTCCAGGCGCTTCAGCAAGGGGGTCAGAGTGCCCGAGTCAAGATAGAGGCGTGCACCTAAGTCTTTGACTGTAATGCCTTGCCTTTCCCAGAGAACCAGCATCACAATGTACTGCGTATAAGTGAGATTGATGCTCTCTAGGAACGGCTTATAGCTGTTTGTAACCGCTTTTGCTGCAGCGTAGAGAGGAAAGGAGAGCTGGTTTTCAAGGCGCAGAGCTTGATCATTCATTTAGCTAGCAGCTCCCTGATGGCCTCAGCCATGGCTTCGGGTTCTACCGTAGGCTCATAGCGGCCTACGACCTGCCCGTCCCGATCTACCAGGAATTTGGTGAAGTTCCACTTGATTTGGTCATCAGCATAGCCCCTTCCGTTTCTTGCCCTGAGCATAACTTCCAGGGTTTTGGCTTTCATACTCTTGCCCAGCCCTGAAAATCCCTTCTGGGCGGTGAGAAACTTAAACAGCGGAGTAGCGGTCTCGCCTCTGACATCCACTTTTTGCGAGAGGGGAAAGGTTACGCCATATCTTACAGAACAGAACTCGGCGATTTCTTCTTCGCTGCCCGGTTCTTGATCCATGAATTGGTTGCAGGGAAAACCAATTACTTCAAAACCCTGAACGCGGTAGGTGTCGTACATATCTTGCAGTCCCTTGTATTGCGGTGTAAACCCGCACTTGCTGGCGGTGTTCACGATGAGGAGCACCTTGCCCTTATGTTCAGACATTTGTACTGAGTTGCCTTCGATAGATGTGTAGCTAAAATCGTAAACGTTCATAAGCTTTCTCCTTATAATTGCAGACAATTAAATTGTGTACAATTAATATACAGCAGAAATGGCGAGATAGCAAGATTTTTTTGACATTATGCAAATTGCTGCCTTAAGCTCGGGACTTGGCTGTAATGTCGGCTGCAAAAGGTTCTTCGCAACCAAATTTCTGGTAAATCCAGGAAGGAAAGTGCAAATAACAGCGAGAATTACTAACAAAATTTGAAAACCTGGGGGAATAATCTGATGAGAAGCCACGGAATAGGGAAGGTAGTGTATCGGCAGGTGTCCATATCATTGCTGGCAGCATTAATGCTGCTCACATTTACGGGCTTAGCAGTGATCCCGACTGCATCCGCCCAGCAGGAACAAGAAGAGGGTGGACTTTTCCCAGATCCTGCCTTGGAGCAGGCAGTGCGCAGGGAAATCGGCAAGCCCAGTAAAGTCATTACCCTCGATGATGTGCGCAGCATAACCGACTTGAGAGCTTGGGACGAGGGTATCACAGATCTTACAGGCATTGAGCACTTGTCAAATCTAAGGTTTCTAGGATTGAACCGCAACGAGATCAGCGATCTGGGCCCATTGTCAGGTTTGACAGAGCTTCGAGACCTTTATCTGGATGGAAATAGGATCAGTGACATCAGTCCCCTCGCGGGATTGACCAATCTCGAGAGACTCACCCTGAGCGATAATGAAGTGCAAGACCTAAGTCCGCTGCGCAATCTGGCGAGACTACTTGATCTGGAACTTATCAATAACAAAATCAGCGATATCACTGCTTTGTCAGGTTTGACGAGTCTAGAATGGCTTGACTTGGATAATAATCAAATCGAGGATCTCAGCCCGTTATCCAATTTGGCAAACGTCGAGTTTCTTTCCCTGAGGGGAAACAGGATCAGGGATATCAGTCCCTTGTCTGGTTTGCTGAACCTTACAACGCTGAGGCTTTCGCGGAACGAGATTGTTGAGCCCAGGCTAGGAACGCTTCCCCGCATGTATTATCTTGAACTTTCGCATAATCAAATCAGTGAGTTAGGAGGGCTAAGCAGTCAGCCGAAGCTGGAGTCTTTAGATCTCAGCTCCAACCACATCAGAGATATCAGCCACTTATCTAGCCTGCCTAGCCTCTCGCACCTTGGTCTTTCGGCCAATCTGGAACTCACAGATCTCAGTGCGTTATCCAGCCTGACAGAACTGATCGACCTCTCCCTTTTCAACCTTCCCAACCTCAGCGACATCAGCCCTTTAGCGGACTTGACGAACTTAATGGCATTGCAAATAGTTGACACCAATACAAGTGACATCAGCCCTTTGTCAGGCCTGGAGAACCTCGATTATCTGGATTTACGGGGAAATCGCATCAGGGATCTAGCACCCCTGGAAACGTTGCCGAGTTTGTTTTTCTTATACCTTGACGGGAATGACTTCGACACGTCGGCTGGGTCGGACGCACTTCAGGTCATATCAAGGCTAGACGAACGCGGAGTAAGCGTCCATTATTAGCTGCCATTGCAGCGAAGGTTTTATTTTGATTATAGAAAGCCCTCTTTTCCGAGAAAAGAGGGCTTCTGTTCTTAAG
>JAAYOM010000126.1 GCA_012520315.1 Bacillota bacterium
AAAATCCACGAGTGGGTGCAAACTTCACTGTTATTATATCAGTCCAAGCATAGTAGTGTCGACTTCAAGAAGTACATGACACCCAATTTTCAAGCAGCTAAGTTACTGGCCGTAAACTAGTATGATCATTATCTGCCATGAGCTATTTGCGATGTCACGCAAGAATGATGGAGACGCGCTCTTGGGATCCTCAGAATAATCTATACCCCAGAATCGATAGAAAAAGGGTCAAGTCCTACTAATCAGGTTTAGCCCAAAGTTGACCCCAATAGAAAAGGAAAGACGTGGAACACCTTGAAATTGGCTATTTTGACTTAATGGATCAAACGGTGGTACTTAAGTGGACCAACCCGCCGATTGAGACTTTTGAACGGGTTATAGGATTGTGCGCCTTGAGGAGGAGTCGCCGGGCAGCATTGATGAAGGAGAGGAAGTGTATGCAGGCAAATTCCCTGTCGAAGAGTAGCGCGAATATCATTACACATTGATAGTGGAAGATTGCTATGGAATCTAAGTAAGGGAAAGACAATTAGCATAAGGACCGATCCGCCTGCAGTTGATGAGATCGAACCTGTAATGTATAGAAATGGGTTATGGAGCCACTGGAGGATCCTCTCACCATGTCTGTTGGTGATAAGATCTGGTTCTCAGCCATCGGTAGGAAAGATAATCATTCTGTAATTATAGCACCTAAATGGGAAGTCAGCCCGGGAAATGTCATTTCGTTAGTCTATGAGCAGGGTGACCAAAACGAGTTACAGGCACTAAATGTGTAAAGAGTATCTGCCTGATTCGTTCGGTGCAAAACCGATAACTCTTAGTATCATTGTTGAACCACAATATTCTACGGATTATGGCATAGGGCCAAAAAGCGTAGCCACAGGAACAGGAGCTGCCATGAAGTTCCTAAGTATCATAGCTGGCTTAACGATGCTCTTGTCTGGTTGTATTTGGGACGGTCCAAAAGATACTGTTACACTTGAATTAGTCTCAAGAAAGGGTGCTAGCGTTTGGAGAAACCGCCGAGCTGCGGGCTCTTGGCAAAGACAAGGCGGGAAAGGAATTTGCAGTTAATCCGGTCTGGAATTTTGTGGAAGGTTATGTAACGCTTGGAAAATCAGAGTCTGTGGCTTCGGATTGGGACTTTGAAGGCGATATGATCCTGAGGGCCTTGCTCTTCAGAAGACCAGACGGGAATGCAATGGCCTTTCTACCATGACCAGGGGTTTACGAGCCCTAGGTTCTTTTCATGAACAGCGAAGCCGTATCGAGTCTAAGACCCTCAAAGACATCTGATTCAAGCATTTCACCATTCTTGATGATCCGAATGTTTCTTGGTTCTCTTCTTGCGTCAAACGAGTATTGGCTAATCGCCTCTTCATCGGGGTCTACGATCCAATACTCCTGGATTCCACTTCGCCTATACAACTCGAGTTTGGTGATGAGATCCCTACCTCGGGTAGTGGGGGACAGAACCTCCGCAATGAGGGTTGGGATTCCTTCATACTGACCATCGTCCGTTACACGCTCGGGATCACAGATCACTACCACATCTGGTTGCACTACATTAGGATCTTCACTGAACTTCGTACCCCAGCCGTAAAGACGAACATCCAGTGGGGCGGTTAAGGCCTGGCAGGGGCCGTCTTGCAAAAGGCTCTGCAAACACACACATATATCCCTTACCAGAACCTGGTGATGAAAACTTGGCGAGGACAACAGGTAGATCTCTCCCCCGATGAGTTCATAGCGCTGATCAGAACGTTCCACCAAATCTAGATATTCTTCATATCTGATCTGAGAACGTGCTCTGTACTCGCCCTTTGCCTCGTTCACGAGGAAGTCGCTTGGATCGGTATAGGACGTCAGTTTGGCGACGCTTCTTCCATTTTTCGTGATGATGACCGGTTCCTGCTCCAACAAGGCCAGGTATTTTCCTACCGCATTTTGAAAGTCTGTAGAACTCACCTTCATCCTCAATCGCCACCTTTCTAGCTATATT
>JAAYOM010000127.1 GCA_012520315.1 Bacillota bacterium
ACTGACGCAGCGTATCACAGGGGATTGATGCATTGGTACGACCTCCTTTAGCGTATTTTTGCCAGAACTGGCGACAATTAACCCCCAAGGAATCTAGAGAGGTTGGTTTTCACCCTAGGTTTAGTCTGGTATGCGAATTTATGGACTAGCAGACAAAAAAGCAGGGAAGGTCCCAGACCTTCCCCCTAAATGTTTCCGGCATTAGCTGTGCAGGATTTCCATAAACTCCTGCCCGGTAAGGGTCTCCCTCTTCAGAAGTTCCCTCGACAGCTCGTGGAGTTTATCCATATTGTCTTTGAGAATGTTGATCGCTTTTTCATGACCCCGTTTTACCAGTCTGATGACTTCTTTATCAATTGCAGCTGAAGTTTCACTAGAGCAGATCTGGGTAGTCTCTCCCCCTAGGTAGGGATTGGCAAGGGTTTCAAAGGCAACCATACCGAACTGATCACTCATTCCATAGCGGGTTACCATGGCACGGGCCAGCCGGGTAGCCGTTTCTATATCGTTGGCTGCACCAGTAGTCGCCGTGTTAAAGATCAACTCTTCCGCGGCCCGTCCGCCTGTTAGGGTGGCGATGCGGTTCATAGCATCCTCCTTGCTCATCAGATGCCGCTCCTCGTCTTCTACCTGCATCGTGTAGCCCAGTGCCCCGGAGGTGCGGGGAATAATGGTGATCTTAGTAACAGGTGCAGAGTTGGTCTGTTTGGCGGCTACCAAGGCGTGGCCGATTTCGTGGTAAGCGATCATTTCTTTTTCCCTCGGTGAAATCATGGCATTCTTGCGCTGATATCCGGCGATGACTACATCTACACTTTCTTCCAGATCCCCCTGAGTTACCTGGCTTCTTCCCATCCGTACAGCCCGCAGAGCGGCTTCATTCACAATGTTGGCCAAATCTGCACCGGAGGTTCCGGCGGTTGCCCGGGCAACAGCCCCATAGTCCACAGCGGGATCCATGTTGACTTTGGCACCATGTACTTCTAAAATAGCGGCGCGGCCCCTTAAGTCCGGCAGTTCAACAGGAATGCGCCTGTCGAAACGCCCAGGGCGGAGGAGGGCAGGGTCAAGGGCTTCCGGCCTGTTGGTGGCAGCAAGGATTACAACACCTTTACGGCTGTCAAAGCCGTCCATCTCTGTCAAGAGCTGATTGAGCGTCTGCTCCCGTTCGTCATTGCCTGAAAACCCGCCGTCGCCGCGTTTTTTCCCGATGGTGTCAATCTCGTCAATAAAGACTATACAAGGCGCCTTTTCATCGGCCTGTTTAAAGAGATCTCGAACCTTCGCCGCGCCTAAACCGACAAACATTTCCACAAACTCCGAGCCGGAGATGGAGAAGAAGGGCACATCTGCTTCGCCGGCTACAGCCTGTGCCAAAAGGGTTTTACCCGTTCCAGGCGGACCGACCAAAAGGGCCCCCTTGGGCAATTTAGCACCGATGCTGGCGTACTTTTCAGGATTATGGAGAAAGTCAACGATTTCCGTCAGCGCTTCCTTGGCCTCTTCCTGTCCTGCCACATCCGCGAAGGTCTTGCCGGTCTGGGCTTCTACATAAATCCGGGCATTGCTCTTGCCAAAGGACATAGTATTGCCGTAACGCTGCTGCAGCTGCTTGGAAAACAGGCGGCCAAGGCCAAAGATCAAAAGAATAGGTACAAACAGGCTGAATAAGTAGGTGAGGAGGGGTGAGGCTTGGCGTGGTTTGATCCGGGAGAACTGGATGTCAGTTTCACTGGCCCTTAACCGTTCTAAAAGGCCTGGATCGGGCATTGCCACTGTAATGTAGGGCTGCAGCTGCCCATGCCCGTCTCGGGCTACAAACATGATCTCCTGTCCGTCACCGCTTAGTTCTACCTGGGTGACCCGGTTCTCTTCTACAGCTTCCAGAAAAACGCTGTAATCCACTTCAGTGACTCTGCTCTTGAGGAACATCGGCATGACGATAAAGTTGATCACAAAAAGTATGGCCAAGGTGATTAAGTAATAGAAAATTAGGGGTTTCTTGGTTGGTTTCCTTGGTTCCGGCATATAAAGTTACCTCCTTAGGCTTGCGTTGAAAGAACTTTGCATACGACTGACGATGTCGTTTAGTTTAGTCATCCCCTTGACGATTTCTGCAAAGTCTTCATCAGAGAACTCCGCAAGGAGGGGATCACATTTGGAGCTTAGCTCGTGTTCAACGTTCTGTAATAGATTCTTCCCTTCATTCGTGAGGGCTACTAAGACAATTCGTTCATCTGCGGGGTTGCGGGTTCTGGTGACCATCCCCTTGTTCTCTAGTGTCTTACACATGGCAGAGGCGTTGCCCGGTGCTGATCCTGTGGCATCGGCAAGTTCTCCGATAGTGCATTCCCGGGAGTGTTTCAGCTCAGCCAAAACTCGCATTTGGGCCATGGTAATGCCAAATCCGTCAACAACAACCCGCATAATGCCTTCAATTCCGTAGAGGATGGAGCGTACAAGCTCCCAAATCTGGTGGTTAAACTCAATAATATCCATGACGGCCTCCTTTAGTATATGAGAAATATATATCCCGAATGTGTTTCTATTACATAATATATATCATAACGAGTATTGTCAAGAAAAAAGTCCAGAGGCAATCCTCTGGACTTGTGTCGATTCTTACTTTGTGAAACTTACTTAGTTCTTTTAAAAATTAAGGCATAGTTACTGGCTGCGCTGCCGCCAATATTGTATGTGAGTCCTACTTTGGCTCCTTCGATTTGATGGCCGATAGCTTTTCCCTGGAGCTGGCGTACGGCCAGGACAGCCATGGAAACACCGGTAGCCCCGACTGGATGGCCCTTGGCCTTCAGACCGCCAGAAGCATTAATGGGCAGTTTGCCGCCGACTTCAACCAAGCCTTCGTCAATCGCCCTGGGGCCCTCTCCGTCTGGAACCAGGCCTATTGCCTCATAGGCCAGCACTTCAGCAATGGTAAAGCAGTCGTGTACCTCGGCAAAATCAAGGTCATCCACCGTTATATCCGCTAGTTCATAGGCCTTCTGAATAGCTCGCTTGCCTGCAGTAAATTCCGAGTTTGAGCGCTTGCTTAAAGCGAGATAGTCTGTGGTGTGAACCAAAGCAGAGAGCTCCACCTGAGCCAGTCCCAGTTCCTTAGCCTTCTTTTCGGAGGCTAGAACCAGGGCGGCAGCTCCGTCGGAAACTAGAGAGCAGTCAAAGAGGCGGAGGGGTTCAGCTACCATCGGGTTTTTCTGGTCTGGACGATCTAAGATATCCTGAAAAGTGCATTCCCACGGCATCTGGGCTAGGGGATTAGCCACCGCGTTGCGATGGTTCTTGGCTGCCACTTTAGCCAGTATCACTCTTAATTCTTCGGCAGAAACATTGTACTTTTCCATATAACCCTTGGCATACTCGGCGAACAGGCCAGGAAAGGTCATTCCCAATTCCCCTTCTTCGGGCCAATAAGAGGCCATGGCCAGCACCTTGGTTACCCCTTTAGTATCCAGGGAGGTCATCTTTTCCACCCCAATGACCAGAGCAAGTTCTGCCTCGCCGGCTTCAATGGCGTTTTTTGCGGCCGCAATGGCCGCAGAACCCGATGCACAAGCATTTTCCACCCTTACAGCCGGTTTAAAGCGGAGAGCGGGGTCGATATCTACCGCGCAGGGCGCGAGATGTTCCTGGGAGTTGAAGCCTCCGCCGCTAAAGTTTCCGATCCAGATACCATCAATGTCCCCAGCGGCTACGCCAGCATCTTCCAGAGCGCCCCTGCCGGCCTGTACCAGCAGTTCGTACACATTTTCGTCCAAACGACCGATCTTGGAATGAAAAGTGCCAATAACGTTAACAGCCATTTGCAACACCCTTTCCTTGTTTGACTAAACTTTAACAAGGAGGTGTTACAAATAGGTTACATCTCAGATCTAAGCTGTTGGTAATACTTCTCGATTTCCGGCATTGGGGTTACATTCAGCTCACGGTCTAGAACCGTCTTGCACTGTTCGTACACCTTGGCTGCTAAAAAGGGCCGATTCAGTCGATGGTAGACTTTCATTTTCAATAAATAGGCAGGTTCCCAGCAGGGGTCATGCTCCAGAAGCAGATCTGCCATCTCCAGGGCCTGATCATTTTCCTCAATGAGGTAATAGTACCTGCCCACTTTATCTGCGGTGTTTAGAAAGAGGGCACGCAGCCGCTCCCGTTCGGTTTCAATCCACTCGACGTACAGGAAATCAGCTAAGAAGTCGCCTTGGTACAATTCGATGGCCTCGCGATAAAGTTCGTTTTGCCTTCGCTTATTCTTCTCCCGGTCGCCTTCCGCTAGCAGCCGTTCAAACTCTTCCACATCAAAGCTGTAGGTGGAGTCTTGGTTAAAGCCGTAATTGGAACGGTTTCTCAGTACAAAAAATGACTCTTCCTGGGCTTTGCGGTCAGGTTCCAGTGCTTTTTTCAAGGCATTGAGCGTGACCTTGAAGTTGCGGGCTGCAGTTTCATCATCGTCATCGGGCCAGAGCGAATATTGGATGGTCTCCTTAGGAAGAAACTTGCCCCGATTCACAACGAGCAGCAAGAACAGCTCCAGTGCTTTTTCTCGTTGCCACTCCCTGCTGCCTATTTCCTCTTTGCCTCTCCACACTCTTAGATTGCCAAGGCTGGTGATTTTCAGTGAATAGCCAGGATGATAGTCGAGGTTGGCCAGTCCCTGTTCTGCCACAATGCCTTGCAGGAATTTGTTGGAACTAAACTTTCTGCCCGCATCCAGGAGCAGCGGGGCAATCATGTTGATGTCTCTAAAGCCGAGCAGGGTGGGCGTTGAGAAGATACATTGGTAGTCTTCGTTTTCTGCGGTTTTAAAGACTTCCTCTAGTATGCGCTCATAGTTTTTAGCTTGTTTGGTCTGCCTGTAGATCAGGGTAAGCCACAGTTCACTGGCAAGCTGGCAGAACAGATCTTTGCACTCCCGAAAATCATTGCGCGCCAGCTTAAAAATTTCGGCTGCAGCCTTGAGATCCCCCAGGAAGAAGTGGTTGATCCCAATGCTGATTTTTAGCATGCCTGAGAGCCACTGATCCCCGGATTTTTCTGCAATGTCCAGGCCCTCCCGACCGTATTTGAGTCCCAGGTTTGAATCGCCGTAAAACCCTTCTAGCAGGGCTAAGCCTAAGAGCGGTTCAGCCCGTCCTCGGACAATTTCCATTTCATCCACCAGTCTGAGGGACTCCTGGTAGGCACCTCTCGCCCCATCCAGCTTAGGTTCAGGATCCAGCTGCAGGCTGTGCCCCAGGCGCATATAGGCAACAGCAATGATAAAAGGAGAATGCAGCTGTTCGCCTAGCTCTACGCCAGCGGAGGCATAGCTGTGGGCCAGGTCTATTTCACCTCGCAGGCTGTGGATCAGCGATAGAATCAGGAGTGTCTCCCGGTGGGAGCGGGGCAGGATTTCTCTCTGCTCCTCGTCGGCCCGCTTGCCTTCAAGCAGCTCAATAGCTTCAGCAAGCTTTCCAGTGCGGAGCAGCACCCTGGCACGAATATTGCTATCACTGATCTCCTGTTTGTCAAGCTGTTGGGCCCGCTTTTGCAGCAGCTCTGCCTGATCAAGCTGACCTTCGTTGGCCTTGTTTTCTGCCATCAGCTTGAGCAGGGCAGCTTCTTCCCACAGGTTTTCCTTATCCCTATATCTGAGGGCTTCCTGCAAAAATTCGTTGGCCTTAACCGGTTGAACTGTATCTAGGTAAACCAGGGCAATTTTCTGTGAAACCCGACTTACATTCAACAGCTCCTTCCGGTCCAGGAACATCTGCCGTGCCTGTTCGAAGACTTTAAGGGCCTGATTAAACATGCTCTTTAAACGCCAGACTTCCCCTTGATAAATGAAGAGTTCAGGATACTGGGAGTAGATGGTATCAGGGAGTTCGTCCAAGTAAGTCTGCAGTGAATCAAGGCGTCCGAGCTGCAGTAGGTTGTCTGCAGAGGAAACAATGAGGGAGGCCGCCTGTTCATAATCAAGGGCTTCCAGGCTGTGATAGATGGCCAAGCCCGTCTCCCCTAGGTTGAGGCAAATCTCTGAGGCTCGCTGATGCAGCTCTTGAGGGTCGTATTTTTCCTGGCATATCTTAAGCAAAAACTCCCGTACGAGATGGTGGTAGCGGTATTGACCCTGTGTGAGGACGAACACAAAAAACCCCTTATTAATCATCTCGGCCAAGATTTCTTCGCTGTTTCTGATGTCGAGGAGCTGATTGCATATATCGAAACGCAAATTTTTCAGTACAGATGTTTTCACCATGAATTCCTGTACTTCAGCTGATTGGCTTTCTAGTACTTCATAGGCAAGGTACTCGAAGAGCAAATCAAGGGAGTCAGTTTCGGCGCCAAGTACTTCCTGGAGTTTAGCGCCATGGGTCAGCCCCTGACCTAAGAGATCCAGGGCAATAATCCATCCTTCTGATTCTCTCTGGACTCTGTCTGCATCTTCTTTCGAGATCTGAATGCCGTACTGTTCAGCAAAAAAGGAGGCGATTTCTTCGCTGTTAAGCATAAGATCCCGTTCATCAAAGATCAGGACAATCTTCTTTAGGCGCCAGGCTGCCCATTCTTTGAAACCTAACTTCTCCCGGGTCAGCAGAATCAGATGCAGCTGGGCCGGCATCAGTTTTATAAAATAGGACAAAAGTTCCATGATCTGCCTGTTGTTTGCCACCAGATGAAAGTCATCAATAATGAGGTAGGCGTCTGTTTTGAGATGGGCCGCCAAGTCGTTGATAAAAGAGCTGACGATCCGTGTGAAGTTGCCGGTGTTGTCGGATGCTTCAGTTAAGGCCTCAATGGCATCCCCCGCAATGTTCCTGTTTTTCCAGTGAAAGGCACTGAACACATTCAATAAGAAGACTGCCGGATCAGCGTCCATCTCATCCGCGTTGTACCAGTAGCACTCATCTTTGCCCCGAAAAAAGGCCGCAATGGTTGTGCTTTTTCCGTAGCCTGGACCGGCTCTGACCACAGTTACTGGATAACTGGAAATCTGCTCATATTCTTTCCAGAGCCTAGACTTTTCCCAGTATTCTCTATTGGAACCAGGCGGCACAAATTTAGTTTTTATAATGTAATCACCCAAGACATTCACTCCTCCGCCTAATTGCATAGTGCGTTATATCTTCTTTAATAAATCATAAAAACCTGCTAAATGGGTCAGGACAGCTACTTTTTCCTCCACTGATTATATCTTTCTTCCACAAAAATCGTCAGTTGTACGCTTTCAGTTACTTTTTTGTAACTGAAATGGAACCACCCTTGTTTATACTCAGCTTACAGTTAGTTAACAGTTACCTCCGAAACTCGGCGAGGCGACAGAAAGGATAGAAGGAGGATGAGTATGCCCACAGACATTAACGTTGGTATCGTTGGAACCGGGATTTACCTGCCTGACCAGGTGATGACAGCGAAAGAAATTTCAGAGGCTACT
>JAAYOM010000128.1 GCA_012520315.1 Bacillota bacterium
ACCTGTCGGATCAGGCCCTTTTACTACAAGGGCCGGGCACAGTGCGTACAGATGAAGGACTGGAGCCCTTGCCGGCTGATGCCTTTGAGATCTCCCTTACAGACAAGTGGTCAGCCAGATCCGACCATCGCAAGCTTCAGCTCATAACTGAAAGGGCCGACTACTCAATTGAACTCAACAAACTGAGTTTTTTAATATTTACCTGTCTAGAAGGGAGATTAAGTCCTATCGGGAATACATTACCAACATTGGAAAAAGGAGGCTTACCATGGCATATCACCAAAAGCCTGCAACCTATGTTGGCAGTGTACGGCTTAGGATAGCAAACCTTGAACGTTCTTTACAGTTCTACCAACAGCTTCTGGGCTTTAAGATTCTGGAACAAGACTCCAACTCGGCCAGACTGACAGCTGATGGAAAAACAGAGATCCTGTCCCTGATCCAGCTAGAAGGAATCATGCCAAAACAGGAACGTAGAGCGGGACTTTACCACTTCGCCATTCTTCTGCCTGACCGGTCTGACTTGGCCCAGTTGGTGAACCATCTCGCCAAGGGCGGCATGCGCTTTGGGTCCGCTAATCACCTGGTGAGTGAAGCAATCTACTTTGATGACCCTGATGGCAACGGCATTGAAATTTATGCCGACACCCCTCCGTCTACCTGGATCTGGAGTGAAGCAGGGGTAGACATGAGTTCCAAGCCCCTGGACTTCGATGATCTCTTGCGGACAAGTTCTGCACAAAAGACGCCCTTCGAGATGCCAGAGCAGACCATCATCGGCCACATCCACCTCCATGTCTCCAATCTGCAAGATGCAGAGAAATTTTACACAGCAGGATTAGGATTTGAAGTCGTCCATCGTTTCCGGGATAACGCACTCTTTCTCTCCACGAAGAAGTATCATCACCACATTGCCATGAACACCTGGAACGGGGTAGGTGCGCCTCCCACGCCGGAAAACAGCGTCGGCCTAGACTACTTCACCTTGATCTTCCCCACCGATGCAGCAAGGCAGGACGCCATCTCCAATCTGCGTACGCTAAAGGCAGCCGTTCACGTGGAAGGCGAAGGCATCACAGTGAAAGATCCTTCGGGCAATAGCATTAAACTATCTCTTTGATCGGCAAAAGACTCATGCGGCAAAAGCTGCATGAGTCTCTTTCTTGAGTTCTAATAGGACAAACCGAGACCTGCCACAATCCCATGGCCGGTATGGCTGTTATAGATATAGCCGGCATGGGCGGTGCCAATTCCGAAGACATTGTATTTGACCCTGGCATTGAGCATGATTCCCTCAGGCAGCTTAGCCACTGTCCCCAAGACGCTCCAGGGACCTTCACCGTATTCAGCAGTAACGCCCAGCGCGACTCCATGCCTGCGCTGTGCAGTCTCTTTCTCTACCTTGACAGGATCTGGCGGGTTTTCCTGCCCCTCCACCGCCTGACCGGGCACCATTTTCTCTTCCTTGATCTGCACAGTCTGGCTGGCATAGCCTATCCAAGGCGTAATGAGTCCCACCTCATACCCTAGGGCTAAGACTACCGTACTCCTGCCTCCCTCGAAAGTCTTATAATCCCCTTCTTTATCCATGCTGCCGCTGCTTTTTTCAGGATTCTCCTTGTACTCTTGATTGCGAACAGCATAGTCAAGCAGGAGCACAATACCGCTTTGCTCCGGGGCGGCCTTTATGCTCAAGGCATGAAGGTTAATCAGGGAAGTACTCACATCGATGCTGTCTGCTGAGGCCAGGGAACTCAAAACCAGTACAAAAACGACAACCAAAAATAAGGCCTTGCTTCTCAATGGATTGACACCTCTTTCTGCTTGCAATGGACTAGTGATTCTTTTATGTTAATTCGTGCCAATGTCTGAAAACTCCTCCGCATTATCCGCATTTCCCAATGTTAAATCAGGAAGGGTTCTTGCTTAGGCGGAGAAGTGGCAGAATAGAAGATGCGCAAGGAGGAAACGATTATGAAGCCCACTAGAGAACAGGCATGGCAGATTCTCACTGAGTATACTAAGACTAAAGCCCTGTTACAACACGCTCTGGCGGTAGAGGCGGTCATGATGCATTTCGCCAAGCTCGCGGGGGAAGATCCCCAGCAGTGGGGGGTTATCGGCTTACTCCACGATCTTGACTACGAGCAGTTTCCCAATCAGCACTGTCATAAGACCGCGGAAATCCTAGCGGAAAAAGGCGTAGATGAACAATACCTTCGGGCCGTATGCAGCCATGGTTTCGGAATTTGTACAGACATTGAGCCCCGGAGCAGGTTAGAGAAGACGCTGTACACCATTGACGAGCTCACAGGGCTGATTAACGCAGTCTGCCTGATGCGCCCCTCGAAAAGCGTCTTGGATCTCGAGGTTAAGTCCGTCAGGAAAAAGTTCAAGCAGCCTAGCTTTGCCGCCGGTGTTAATAGGGAAGTGATCCAGAAGGGCTGTGTAATGCTGGGGATGGATCTGAATGATGTTATTGCCGAAACAATTGCCGGTATGCGTGAAGCGGCAGCTGAAATCGGTTTACAGGGGAATCTCTAGCGAGTCAAAGATCCCCGTCCTGCCTTGTGGGCAAGACGGGGATCGATGGTGTCCCTAGCTCCGTGGAATTTGCAATTCGCAGTATTGCTCCAAATCGCTCCCGATAGCTATAAATCATGCTGTTTTGATTACCGCCTGATCACCGGCTTTGACCTCAAGCATTGCCAGTAA
>JAAYOM010000129.1 GCA_012520315.1 Bacillota bacterium
AAGGGGCCGCGGCGGGAACCAGATGGCAGGCCACATAGTGACCGTCACCTGAATCGACAAACTCAGGCTCCTGCACCTTACAGATATCCATTACCTTTGGACATCTGGTGTGGAAACGGCAGCCGCTGGGCGGGTTGATTGGGCTTGGCACATCGCCCCTGAGGATAATACGTTCCTTCTTAATTGTGGGGTCAGCCTCAGGAATCGCCGAAAGCAAAGCCTGGGTATAAGGATGCTTTGGGTTGCGATAGAGCTCATCTTTACCTGTCAGCTCCACGATCTTACCGAGGTACATAACGGCCACTCGATCAGAAATGTGTTTTACCACACTTAGGTCATGGGCAATAAAGAGATAAGTGAGCCCAAATTCTGCCTGCAGATCCTGCAGCAGGTTAATAACCTGTGCCTGAATGGATACGTCCAGGGCGGATACGGGTTCGTCACAGATAATCAAACGTGGATTAACTGCCAGTGCCCGGGCAATGCCGATTCTTTGCCTTTGTCCGCCGGAGAACTCATGGGGGAAGCGTCTTGCGTGGAAGGCGCTCAGTCCCACAGTTTCCAGAATTTCGCGCACCCGCTTCTCCCTGTCTGCGCCCTTGGCAATCTTGTGAATGTGCAAAGGCTCGCCGATAATGTCACCGACAGTCATACGCGGATTCAAGGAGCCGTAGGGGTCCTGGAAAATAATCTGCATATCTTTTCTCAGTTCGCGCAGTTCATCCTTGGGGAGCTCGGGTACATTCTTGCCGTCAAAGATAACATCTCCGGATGTAGGCTCTATCAAACGCAGGATACATCTGCCCGCGGTTGTTTTTCCGCAGCCGCTTTCGCCAACGAGTCCCAGGGTCTCACCTTTTTCGACATTAAAGGTAATGCCGTCTACTGCCTGTACTGCCCCAACTTGCCGGGCGAAGATAATGCCCTGACGAATCGGGAAGTGTTTGACCAAGTTGCGAACTTCCAGCAACACTTCTGGGTTTGCAGCTCTAGCCATAGTTTAACCCTCCTCCTTCTGATCGACATCTGCTGATGCGTCGAAGTCCACGACTTTCCAGCATGCTACATAGTGACCTTCTGCCACTTCAAAGGCTGGGGGTTCCTGCTGCACACACAACTCTGTAGCAAAGGCACAACGGGGGTGGAAGCCGCAACCTTCGGGGAATGTACCCGGAATGGGCACGGAACCGGGAATAGCCTGCAATCTGGAGCCGTCGCTGTCCAAACGAGGAATAGAAGCTAAAAGACCTACTGTATAGGGATGGCGAGGTTCCTTGAAGATTGTCAAGGTATCCGCAGCCTCCACAATTTTTCCGGTATACATAACGACCACTTTCTCCACCACTTCGGCAATCACGCCCAGATCGTGGGTGATCATCATAATAGCTGTGCCAAGTTCCTCCCGCAGCTGGGCCATTAAGTCCAGAATCTGGGCCTGAATGGTCACGTCCAGGGCAGTTGTCGGCTCGTCAGCTATCAGCAATTTAGGGTTACAGGATAAGGCCATGGCAATCATCACCCGCTGGCGCATGCCACCGCTCATCTGGTGCGGATAGTCGTCGACGCGCTGTTCAGGCGAGGGGATTCCCACCAGCCGCAGCATCTCAATGGATTTTTCCCGGGCCGCTTCCTTGTCAAGGCCCTGGTGGAGCATGATGGCCTCAGAAATTTGATTCCCTACCGTAAAGACAGGGTTCAGTGAGGTCATGGGCTCCTGGAAGATCATGGAAATCTCATTGCCGCGTACATGGCGCATCTCCTCTTCGGAGAGCTGCAGCAAATTCTGGCCCTCAAAAATAATCTCACCGTCCACAATCTTTCCGGGCGGTTGGGGAATAAGACCCATAATTGATAGGGAGGTCACGCTTTTACCACAGCCGGACTCACCGACTATGCCGATAGTACCTCCCCTGTCCAGATCAAAGCTGATACCGTCAACCGCTGGTATCACGCCGTCATCTGTAAAAAAATGCGTTTTGAGGTTCTTAACTGACAACAGTTTCTGTGTCATAACACCCTCCCTCTCTTGTTCCTAGACGCCGCCATAGAGGTTGATTGGCAGCGCCGCCTGTACACAGGCAGTTTTAAGGAAACAGCCAATGATATCATACAATCATTCGCCGAATCCTTACGGTATCCTGCAAAGAAATGCTGGAATTCCGAGCGAAATTTACCTCAATACCCTATACTTACCTTAAGCTCGGGTCTGCGCTTAGACCACTCCAACACCAGCCCCTCCAGGCTGAGCCATTTGATTTCCAGCGCGAGGAGCTCTTCACGGGCAGTCAAAAACGTTGTCAATTTCACAACCTGTGACTCAGGGGGAAGATCCAAAACTTCTGCAAGCTCCGGAGAAGCCTGGACAACCTCTGCCCTTTGCCCCGCTACTTCCAGTTGTTCCAAATCAGCAGCGGAAATCAGGCTGCGCAAGTCCAAGCCTGTAAAATCTGCAGACAGCCTGAGCTCCTTGGGGGTAAGCAGCTGCACATAACAGGGTACAGCTGCGCTCTGGTCTAGACAGCCAGCCTGAAAAAGATCAAGTCCTGCCCAATTCGGGACTTCAGGGGCGGCCTTGCTGCCTGCCGTTTTGCTCACAGTAAGTTCCGCCTGGACCGGAAATTCCCCCTGCACCGGCCCTGCCTGGGATGTGCGTTCCAGCCTCCTGGCATAACTGCGACGCATTTCATTGAGGGAGAGCCCGGCCTCAGAGAGGATGGTACGCACATAGGGGGCAGTTGTTCCCGCCTTTTGGGCCAGATCCTTAACTTTCAAAAAAGGGTCTGACTTGGCCAGAGCGATCACCCTATCCTTAATGGATCCATCCATTGCCCCTTCACTCCTTCCAACAGGCTCAGCCGGCTAGAGCAGACGCACCAGCCTCGGCGCTTCAGCCAGTCCGGGAATGCGCCCCCGTTTAGCCACAGCTTGTCCATTAACCTCTTTAATGTCCATAGTCATGTCAATGGCGGAAGCCCCTGATATGTAGCTGCCTACGCCAAAGGCATCTGCACCTGCCTCGGCCAGGATTTTGATCCGTTCCGGGTCTAAGCCGCCGGAGACAAAGATCTTAATCTGACTGTAGCCGGCCAGATCCAGCTTGGCCCTTAGTTCCCGAATCAGCCCCGGAGTAACTCCCCCCCGTTCACTGGGAGTATCTAAGCGTACAGACTCCAGGCCGGTCTTAGGTGAGGAAGCAAGCCTTAAGCTCTCCTCCACCTCATCTTTAAAGGTATCAACCAGCATGGAACGGACCGATTCTGGAGGCATAAATTTATGGTAAGCTTCAGCAGCCTCCAAGGTATCCCCTACAATGAGAAACAGGGCATGGGGTACAGTTCCCGATGGCTCCAGCCCAGCCAGTTTAGCCCCTAAAATGCAGGATGAGCCGTCCACTCCCCCTACAACTGCCGCCCGCTCCATGACGGGAGCAACAGCGGGATGGAGATGCCTGGCCCCAAAAACCAAAACCGGCCTGCCCCCAGCCGCCTCTTTGGCGGTGCGGGCCGCAGTTGCCCAGCCGCTGGAACTGGCTAAGATGCCTAAGATGGCGGTCTCATAAATGCCGAAGCTGGCATAACGCCCCTGGATGCGCATGACTACCTCTTTAGCTTCGAATGCTGCTCCCTCAGGCAGGCTCCAGACCTCAAGGCCCAGGTCCTGAAGGAGAACTTTTGCCTCTTCAGCACCGGCAAAGACTCCGGCACGTCTGGCAAAAATCTCCGCCACAACGGTGGTGTCCTCTTTATTCAGGCCTGCTAGAATCTCCTTGGTTTTGACGAAGTATATGTCAGTTGTCAAACCTCTCTGGATTTCTTCATGGGTGGCTGAAAAAAGCCGGGGAGTCTCCACCGTAAACTCCGCCACTTCCTTTACGGTATCTATCTGTTTGACCATCAATCTTAGCTCCTTCCTGCTCCAACTGCTTTACTGATATAAGAGCGAGTACAAACTGCGCATCATGATCACTTTGCGGACATAGGATCTGGTCTCTGCAAAAGGTATCTGCCCCGACCTCTCATAGGAACCGTCCCACAGACCTTCTTCCAGCCAGCGCCTGGCATTGGTAGGCCCAGCGTTGTAGGCTGCTAAAGCCGCATATTCCGTGGGAAAACGCTCGCAAAGATATTTTAAGTAATAGGTCCCGAGCACCACGTTCAGCTCGGGATCGAACAGATCATCAGCGGAAACGTGTTCAGACCTTCGGCTGCCCAGCCAAGCAGCGGTTTCGGGCATGATCTGCATCAGCCCTATTGCACCCTTCTGACTGACGACATCGGATCGATAACCGCTTTCCACCTGAATCACCGCGGCAATCAGCATGGGATCGAGTTCATGGCTCTGGGCCGCATTTTCAATCAGGTCCCAGTAGTGCAGGGGAAAAGCACCCCGCAAGATGACGGGGGCGCTGACGAGTATAAGTGCCGCAACTGCCAACACTGCCAGGGAGGAAAGGCGTCCCAAAACTCAGTCCTCCGTTGGCTTTAGCATTAAGCCGGTCAGGACAAGCTCTGCGGAGGCCTCGTTGGTAGCCAGCGGGGTGTTATGCACATCACACACCCGCAGCAGTGCTGTAATGTCAGGCTCGTGGGGCTGTGCTGTGAGGGGATCCCGCAGGAAAATCACTGCCTGGATATCTCCCCGTGCCACCATGCCGCCGATCTGCTGGTCACCGCCTAGGGGTCCGGACAGGACTGTGGTTACATCGAGACCGGTGCTTTGCATAATCATCTTGCCGGTAGTGCCGGTTGCTACCAGCTCCATCCCCTGCAGTTTGTCCAGATGGCGCTGGACGAATTCGATTAAATCCTGTTTCTTCTTGTCATGCGCGATAAGTGCTAAAGTCACGTTCTAACTCCTTCCACAGGGCATCAACCTGCTGCCAGGTCTCTGCCAGCGGGCCGCTGTTATCGATCACTATTTTCGCCCGCTCTGCTTTTTGTTCTAATGGCATTTGACTGGCCGCCATCTGCAAGGCCTCTTCCCGCGAAACTCCGGCCCTTTGCATCAGGCGTTCCAGCTGAACCTCCTTTTCCGCATAAACAACCCAGACGCTCTCCATAAACTGATCCCAGCCCACCTCATAAAGGAGGGGCACCTCAGCGAAGACAATTTTCCCCGCTTCTTCCGCCGTCTGTCCTTCCCTTTGCATTCTGGCCAGAACCTCTGGATGGATAATGCCCTCCAGGATTTTGCGCTTAGCGGCATCGGCAAAGACAATTCTGCCCAGTAAACGTCGATCAATAGTGAGATCGCCCTGGATCACCTCAGGGAAAGCCTCCTTGACCTTGTACCAGGCAGGCTGGCGGGGCTCTACTGCCTCCCTTGAAAAAAGATCCGTATCGAGAACGACCGCCCCTAAGCTGAGCAAACGCTCTGCCACTGCACTCTTGCCGCTGGCGATACCGCCCGTTATTCCAATCATCGTCCTACTCCCTTTGGCAGGCCGGGCAAAAGTGACTGGTCCGCCCTGCCACCTTCTTATACTCTAAGTCTACTCCACAGCGGGGGCACTTTTCACCCTTTTTGCCGTAAATCTGCAGTTTATTCTGGAACGACCCTTCCCGGCCGTAGCCTGTGCGGTAATCCCGCAGGGTTGTCCCCTGACCGACGATGGCTTCCTGCAGAACCTCCACAATGGCTTGGTGCAGCTTTTTCAGTTCACGAAGGTTAAGGGACCCGGCCTCCCTTTCAGGGTGAATGCCAGCCATAAACAGACTTTCATCAGCATAGATGTTGCCCAGGCCCGCTATCTTGGTTTGATCCAGCAGCAAACCCTTGATTTTTGCGCTGCGCTTTCTGGTCAACTCCTGCAAATGTTCAACAGTAAACTCCTGCGATAAAGGTTCCACTCCAAGAGTGCTGAGCCCTTTAATTTGCTCATATTTTCCTCTGGGAACCAAGTCTATGGTGCCAAACTTGCGCACGTCCTCAAAACGAAGCTCTCCTCCGGACTCAAAGCCGAAGACTGCCGAGGTGTGCTTGGCAAGTTCAATCTTGGCATCGGAAAAATAGATCAGGCGGCCCGTCATGCGCAAATGGGCCACCATTTCCAAATCATTATCAAGCTGGAAGATTAAGTATTTCCCCCGCCTGGTCAGGTTAATAAAGCAGCTTCCGGTCAGCTGCCGCCTGAACTGCGCAGGGGAAACATGCTGTAAAATCCGCTCATAGTAAACATTTAAAGATTTAATGGGCTGATTTAAGATGACAGGCGACAGGCTGCGCCTTACCGTTTCTACTTCTGGCAGTTCAGGCATCTCAGTTACTCCTTGTAATCTATGTGTGTTACATCTCGCCAGTTAGGCCCGTAGGCGACTTCCGCAAGCAAGGGTACGGCGAGGGGATAGACATTTTCCATTTCCCCTTTTACCAGGCGGGCCGCTTCCTGAAGCTCCTCCTGGGGGGTCTCTAACACAAGTTCGTCATGGACCTGCAAAAGCAGGCGGGTCTTCAGTCCAGACTCCTTAAGGGCTCTGCTGACTTTCAGCATAGCAAGCTTAATGATGTCTGCCGCGCTGCCCTGAATAGGCGTATTCATTGCGGTTCGGGCCGCAAAATTCCTTAAGGCAAAGTTGCGGCTCTTAAGGTTCGGCAAATAGCGGCGTCGACCGGATAAAGTCGTGACGTAGCCCTGCTTTTTACCCAATTCTACCAATCCGTCCAGGTAGGATTTGACCATGGGATAACGCAGGAAGTAAGAGTCAATATAGGTTTGGGCTTCTGACCTGGTAAGGTTGATGCCCTTGGCCAGCCCGAAGCTGGAAATGCCGTAGATAATCCCAAAGTTAATGGCTTTGGCAGCATTGCGCTGTTCGGAACTGACTTCCTCTAAGGGTAAGCCAAAGACCTCCGCGGCGGTTTGGGCATGGATGTCCTTGCCGCTTCTAAAGGCCTCTAAAAGCACCTGATCTCCAGACAGATGGGCCAATAGGCGCAGTTCAATCTGGGAGTAGTCTGCCATCAGAAGGTAGTGGCCTTCAGGTGCCGCAAAAGCTTCCCTTATCCGGCGCCCCTCTTCGGTGCGGACTGGGATGTTCTGCAAGTTAGGATGGGTGCTGCTCAACCGCCCGGTGGCTGTCACCGTCTGATTGAATGTAGTATGGATCCGCTTAGTCTCAGGCGAGATCAATTCGGCCAAAGAATCGGTATATGTCGATTTTAACTTGGCAACCTGGCGATACTCCAGGACGCTGGCTACTATTTTGTGATCGCTTAACTCTTCCAGGACATCGGCACTGGTGGACGGCCCTGTCTTGGTCCGTTTCAGCACCGGCAGCCCCAGCTTGTCGAATAGGATTACACCAAGCTGCTTAGGGGAATTAATGTTAAACTCCTCCCCCGCCTCGGCGTAAATGGTCCGAGTCAGTTTTTCCAAGGCAGCGTCCAGGTCTGCAGAGATCTCGGCCAGCTTCTCGGGATCAACAAAGATGCCATTTGCCTCCATCTCGGCCAGCGTCGTTAGGAGCGGAAGTTCCAGCTCGCTGTAAAGACTCCACAGTTCGTTGTCTTTCAGCTCCTGCTCCGCCAGGGGGACTGCTTGTTCAAAGACTCGCAAATAGACCGCCCCATACTTGGGATCCTTTGCCTCGATCTCTGCGGCAGGCAGTTTGAAGTGATGGCAAACGGCATCGAGCTCCCAGCGTTTTTCCGGGTCTAGGCAATAGAGGGCGAGCTCTAGATCAAAGGAAATCAGGTCAGTTCCCTCTGCCCCGAGCAGGTGTAACATATCCTTGCCGTTCACTGCCAGGACTTCCTTGCCCTGAAGCCCTGACTTAAGAACTGCTAACTGTTCTTGAACTTTATGGCCGTCTAACGCAAAGACTTGTCCGTCAAGCAAAGCAAAGAGCAGCCCATGCTGGGCGGACTGGAACAGGAAAACCTTATCTGCCTCTTCGAGGGCGGCTTGAAAAGCAGCCCAGCTGCTTTGATCTGCCGGCTTGAAACTTCCGTCCCAGGCTGTTGCGGCCTGAATGGGGGCATCGCCCTGCTCAGCCAAACGTTCTACTAAAGTTCTGAAGCCTAGGTTCTGGAACATTTCCAGTACTGCAGCCCTGTCCATCTCCCTCCGTTCACCTAAGTCTACCTCCAGGGGTGCATCCAGGCGAATGGTGGCCAGTTCCTTGCTTAAATAGGCCTGTCTCTCATAGGCTGTGAGATTTTCCTTTAGTTTACCCTTGAGTTCAGCGAGGTTGGCGTACACGCCATCCATGGAATCGTATCCCTTTAAGAGCTTGAGGGCTGTCTTTTCCCCGACCCCGGGCACCCCGGGAATATTATCGGAACTGTCACCCATTAAGCCCTTCAAGTCGATCACCTGCTTGGGGGTGACGCCATAGTCCTGCAGGAGCTTCTCTTCATCTACAAGCTCAGTTTCGGTAATCCCCCGCTTGGTAAATAAAACCGTGGTCTGGGGCGAGATCAGCTGGAAAGCATCCCTGTCGCCTGTGACAATGAAGACCTGATACCCTTCCTTTTCTCCCTGCTTGGCCACGGTGCCCAAGAGATCATCTGCTTCCCAGCCCTGCAGCTCCATGCGGGAAATGCCTAGTTTATCCAAGAGTTCTTTCATGACCGGAATTTGGGCGCGCAGATCGTCGGGCATCCCCGTCCGGTGGGCTTTGTATTCTTCATACTGGTCATGGCGGAAAGTGGGTCCCGACACATCAAAGGCTACCATAATCTGGTCAGGACGATAATCATCCACCAGCCTCAGCAGCATGTTAGTCAAACCATAAATGGCGTTGGTCGGCTGGCCGCTGGCATTGGTAAGCGGCGGCAGAGCGTAGAAAGCTCGATTTATCAAGCTGTTTCCGTCAATGAGAAACAGACGTTTTTCCACTGGAGATCCCCCATTTCTTCCTTGTCTATTCCACAGCCGCCTGTAAAAACCTGCCTTAGTTGGGTAAAGACGCCCTATCTGCCGAGTATTACATAGAGGCATCGGCTTGAAATAGGCGAATGAAGGGATGTAAGATAGATTTAGACTAGAAAAAGGAGTATGCATATGCGACCAAAAAAGTATCTCGCTTTTGTTCTTTCATTACTTGTCCTGGTCAGCCCCATCCTGGGAGGCTCGGCCGCTCTGGCCTCCTTTACCGATATCGAATACAACTGGGCAAGAGACGCCATTCTATCACTTGACGAGGAAGGTCTCTTTGGGGATCTTTGGGCAGATCAGTTTGCACCATCCCAAAGTGTCAGCCATGAAGAGCTCTTCACCTTGATCAACAGGGCTTTTGCACTGACAGAGGAAGAAGGGGAGAGCCTCTCAGCCTGGCTCGGCGACCTCTTGGCAGCCCACGCAGAGGGTGTCACTCGGGGCGAGTTTGCCGCCGCCCTCGGCAATGTGCTTGGACTCGGTGAACACACAGATGCTCCCCAGGGCTTTTATCCTTCCTTCGCCGACCTTAATCAGGACTATCCCGGTTTTATCGGGGTCGAGCTGCTGCAAAGACTTGGCCTTTTGCCAACCCACATGCTCGGGCGCTTTGAGCCTTATCGCCTCATTACCCGGAGTGAAGCGGCCTATATCTTAGATCAGGCCCAGCAACTCGAGAAAATTTCAGGTACAGTAGGCGAGGTGTCTGAAGGCAACCGACAGTTTACCCTCACTCCAGGGGAAGGCGGGGCAGAACTTGTCCTGCGCCTCCTCGGGGAGACTCTGTATATTTCCCCAGGCAATTTGACCCGGGATATTATCAACAGAGAGGAACAGCTGGAGGCGGGCCATAACATTCGGGTCTTAGCCCGCAAAGATCAGGCGCTCCTGATCAGCCTGGAAGAAATCTCTCCGGCCCAGGCAGTTATGGAAGGTTTGAACAATGCCACCAGAGCGCTTTTAGATGTGCTCACCCCGGCCCAAATCAACGCCATTATCGCTGGCGACTGGGATCTGCTTGAGGAAGAAGTCAGCAGCGAGCTCTATGATGAGCTGGTAGACAGAGGGGTTTCCCCCTGGGAAGCAGACGCCCTGCTCAAGCGGGATTGGGAAAGCGTCCGGGTGATGCTCCAGGAAAGGCTCACCCAGGAGGCCGCGGACTACCTGAACGTTGCACCTGAACTGATCCACGCCGCCATCAGTCAGGACTGGCAGAAGCTTTTGGAATATGCCCAGGTAGAACTGGCCCAACGTCTGCTGACGAGCGACTGGCTCAGGGATGCAACCACGAACAACTAGTTGGAACATTTGCCTCTGGGGGCCAGACGAACCGCAGTTCACCTAAAAGTTCCCGCTCCACAATGAGCCGGGCGGGCAGATAAATCTCACCCCAGAAAATAACGGCACCGCATTGGGTCGGCATCAGCCTCGGACTGACAGCCGGCCCTTTTAGATACACTTCATTCTGGAAAAGAAGGGCTGTGCCAAGGATTTTGTCCCCTAAATACGCGGTTGGGCTGTGAAAAATAAGCCTCTCCTCGTCCAGGCTGCAGCCGAGTCCGGTCAGTTCGAGATAATACTCCAGGGGCAAGTAATATTCTTCGCCCCACTTCACTGTGGCAAAGGCAGTTTCGTCCCGGGGATCAAAGGGCAAATCATAAGGCAGGAAGAACTTGCCGTTCCACTCTGCTGCTATGCGTTCTGTAGATTTAAGTTCCCCTTCCCCGCTATTGAGCACCAGAGGCCATTCCCAGGCTAAAGCAGAAGGTTCCTCTGTAGGGGCTTTAAGCAGACTTTTTAGCGCTGGCCTGAACACACCGCTCCAGCCCAGCCTGTCCAGCTCCTCTTCGAGCTGGGCGGAACTGACGCCCTGCTTGTAGACATCGGGGTAAACCGTGATCGCCTTGGTATGGAGCAGCGGATCTTCCTGAATAATGACTGTTTGGTAAATCAGCTTAACCGGGGTGCCGACCTGCACCAAGTCTGCTAATTCTTCCACGTCTTCATTAAACATGCGAATGCAGCCCGATGAGGCCGGTGAACCGATGGAGCCGGGATTGTTGGTGCCGTGGATGCCATAGCCCGAGAAGCCCAAACCCAGCCAGCGTGTGCCCACAGGGTTTTCCGGACCTGGAGGAATTGGGTTTCCTCCCTGGGCAGGATAGTAGGTGGGATCTTCCACCTTGTTAACAATTGTGGTTTCACCTAAGACTGATGGATTAAGCTCGGTGCCGATGCTGACAGGAAACTCCCTGATCGGCACCCCTTCGTCGTAGAGATAAAGGGTAAAGGCCGGAATATTGATCACAACCAGGCGCTCTGCCTGGACTGTGAAAGTGATGAGCACCAAGAGCAAAAGGGTACTTACAGCAAGAAAGCCTTTTTTAGCCAAAAAAATCTCCTCCTCGCTTCAGTATTTCAAGCGCAGGAGGAGATTATTCTCAGTCTAGCTGCAGCGGCTGAATCCGCATTCCAGGCAGGTAGCGCATCCGCTTTCTTCTACCATGGTTCCGCTGCACTCAGGGCAGGTGCTGCCTGTAAAGGGGTTCGAGTTTACCCTTGCCACTGTCTCCCTTGTGGCAGCAGCCTCAGCCATGCCGTTACTTTGCAGGTATTCTTCTAAAACATGGGCTATGGCATCTGGACAGGAGAGAATCTGCTTGCCGTCCTGCCAAATCGGATGGGGGCAGCGAATACCCTTCAACTGCTTAACCACCTGCTTAGCCTCGACGCCGGAGCGCAGCGCCAGAGAGATGATTCGGGCAGTGGCCTCCGAGAAGGAGCCCGCACAGCCCCCGGCTTTGCCAATGGTTGTGAACACTTCGCAAATGCCTTGTTCATCTGCGTTAATGGTTACATATAGGGTTCCGCAGCCGGTTTTCACCCTCACCGTCTGCCCTGTGGTCACCCGGGGACGCCTGCGAGGGGTTGGGCGAGCTGTTTCGGACGCTGCGGCCTCCTCAGACTCAGGCTTTTTGTGTCCTACGGTGAGCACTTCACCTTCGCGCGATCCGGCCCTGTACACGGTAACTCCCTTGCAGCCCAGCTCGTAAGCGAGCTCATAGACATGACGAATGTCTTCTTTTGTGGCTTCCTTAGGGAAGTTCACAGTCTTGCTGACAGCGTTGTCAGTGAACTCCTGGAAGGCCGCCTGCATGCGGATGTGCCACTCGGGGCTGGTCTCATAGGCAGTCACAAAAACCCGGCGCAGTTCGGCAGGAATGGCCGCAATATCTTGCACATTGCCCGCTTGGGCCACCATTTTAATCAGTTCAGGTGAATACAGCCCTTCTTCTTTGAGAATAGCTTCAAACTGAGCATTAACCTCAATCAGCTGGTCATTGTCTAGGACATTGCGGGTAAAGGCCAGGGCAAAAACGGGCTCGATACCGCTGGAACAGCCGGCAATAATAGAAATGGTGCCAGTTGGTGCAATTGTGGTTACTGTGGCATTGCGCATTGGCCTGCCGCTTTTTTCAAAGATGCTGCCCTCCCAGTTCGGGAAGGATCCCCGCTCTTCGGCGAGCTGTGAGGAAGCGTCGTGACCTTTGGTTTGGATAAAACGCATGATCTCCCGGCCGAGTTCTACCCCTTCGTCACTGTTATAAGGCACGCCAAGGCGCATGAGAAGATCCGCAAAGCCCATCACACCAAGGCCGATCTTCCTGTTGGCATAGGTCATGTCCCTAATAGCGGAAATTGGATAATCATTGACTTCAATGACATTGTCCAAGAAGCGAACGCCAATCTCTACAACTTCCTGCAGACGGTCCCAGTTTACTGTCCATTTGTCCCCTTCCAGCCTGGCCATTTTCGCCAGGTTGATGGAGCCAAGGTTGCAGCTTTCATTGGGCAGCAGCGGCTGTTCGCCGCAGGGGTTGGTCGCTTCAATTTCACCTACATGGGGCGTGGGATTGGCCCGATTAATGCGGTCAAGGAAGATGATGCCCGGTTCCCCGTTTTTCCAGGCCATCTCTACGATCAGCTCGAAGACTTCCTGGGCATTAAGCTGACCTACAACTTCCTGGGAGCGCGGATTGATGAGGTCATAGTTTTCCCCGGCAAAGGCGGCCTGCATAAACTTTTCAGTCAGCCCTACCGAGATGTTAAAGTTAGTGATTTCGTTGGTATCAGCCTTGCACTGGATAAAATGGAGGATGTCAGGGTGATCCACCCGCAAGATCCCCATATTGGCACCGCGACGGGTGCCTCCCTGCTTGATGGCGTCTGTGGTGGCGTTATAGGCCTTCATAAAGGAAACAGGTCCGCTGGCCACGCCGCCTGTGGTGCTGACTACATCGGCATTAGGCCTTAGGCGCGAAAAGCTGAAGCCTGTTCCGCCGCCGGATTTTTGAATCAAAGCTGTGTTTTTTAGCGTGTCGAAAATTCCTTCCATGGAGTCCTCGATAGGAAGAACAAAACAAGCGGATAATTGCTGTAAATGCCGCCCAGCATTCATTAATGTGGGGCTGTTCGGCAGGAACTCCAGGTTGTCCATGACCTCAAAAAAACGCTCTTCCCAAATGGGATCTTCTTCTAATTGAGCTATGTTTTTGGCAACTCTGCGCAGCATATCTTCAGGTGTTTCTACAATTTCGTTGTTTTCTTTTGCCAGATAACGCCGTTCCAGGACCGTTTGGGCATTTTCAGATAATTGCATTCATTTCTCCTCCCTGACCACTATAAATTGGTGTTTGTGCTTGTCCATTATACTATATATGGTGACTGATGTCTATGGAAGAACAAAAAAAATCTGAGCATCAACTGACGCTCAGACTAAATGCGCTGCCGTCTATTAGTTTAAGTGACTTTGGGACTCCTCACGGGAACAATCTGGGCAGATGCCGTGAAACTCCAGGCGATGTGTGAAAACTTCGTAGTCACCGATCTTCTCTACTTTTTTCTCAAGTTCTGGCAAGCAATCCATCTCGAGATCTTCAATGGAGCCACAACTCTCGCAGATGAAATGATAGTGGCACTCAGAATTGGCGTCAAAACGCGAGTGATTACTGCCGTAGGACAGCTCAAGAATCTCGCCGTTCTCGCTTAAGGTTCGTAGATTCCGATAGATTGTACCTAGACTGACGTGGGGCATTTCTTTGCGGACTTCCTGATACACCCAGTCCGCGGTGGGATGGCTCTTCGTTGAACGCAATACTTCCAAGATAGCCTCCCTCTGCCTTGTACGTCTGATAAATCCTTTAGGCTTCACTGCGATTCCTCCAGCTCTTTAATGAGAATACTACTTAATATTGTACCACGTAAGGATCTAATGTCAAGGCAGAATCCCAGCCAGCCGATTTATGGCAGGTACATTTCCCTGAAGCAAAAAGCTGCTAATGACCTCTGAAACCGACCCGGCGTCTTGCATCAAGAGTTTTACCAGACCACCGGTAACGTAAACTTTTTTCCTCATGGAGCTGGTGTAGAATTTTTTCAGCAAAGGGCACCGGCCAGTTGAGGTGTATCTGGATATTTTCCACGCTGCACTCTACATCTTCATCTGTTCTCCCTCATGATTGCAGCCTGGTAGTGAATCGTCTCTTCTTTTTTCAGCTTGCCAAGACAGAAGTGGGAGAAACCTGCAGCGCATCTGCCATCCTGTCACTACCGCCGAGATTGCATATTGCTTTCAGTTCACCCCGTTTTAGGCATACCTAAATTTAATTCAATTATTTGCCTAACTTTAAATTATTGCAACCCATTGCCATTTAAGACAGCAGGATATGTAGCCGGCCTCGCAGTTTTCGAAAAAAGTGGTTGCAAAAACCCCGAGTTCATGGTAGGATTAATGATGTTACGAGAAAGAATACGCCGAAGTGGTGGAATTGGCATACACGTACGACTCAAAATCGTATGGGCACGTCCCGTGTGGGTTCGACTCCCACCTTCGGCACCATATAAGTATGAAAACCCCATCATGGGGTTTTTTTGTTTAACAGTGCTCTTCGCAAACGTGAGGAAAGTGGGCCTCCAAGTTACATTGCTTAGGCCGCCGCTTCCTATAGCGCATTATCCAGAATAACATAACCAGTGTCCATGATCTCCTTGGCAAGAGGATCAGCGGGGACAAAATCCTGAGGTAAAAAAGGAATTGGTTCAATACGCAAATCAATCTGTCTCCGAAACCTCATTAACTTCAACTGATCCTCTAAGCGATCCCCGGTGAAGTCCGGAGACACAACTGCAACATCAATATCGCTATCTATGTGTGACTTGCCTTTTGCGAAGGAGCCATATAGGATCACCTTCTCTAGTTTGATATGGTTACGAAGAAGAGCAGCGTATTGACTAGTTATTTTTCTGGCATCATCTGCAGAACATCGTTCAGCCATGCTCTCACTTCCTCAATTTTCGTGATATTTTGATCCGCAAATTCTTGAGAACACTTTTTGTAGAAGGCTTGTTTGAGATCTGGATACCGTGCATTTATATTGAATGTGGTTATCATGTCTAGATAATCAGCCATTTCATCGTCAAACTCCAACTTACAAAGATTGGCTAATCGTAAGAGATCGTGAACCCTGGGTGCATGCTCTTCCATCATCTTAACATAGCACGCCTTCAACAGCTTCTCCAAAACAAGATGTCCCATAAACAGTGCCCAATGGTAATCTCCGGTTTCGTAGAGATTGCGCATGGTAATATAATCCTTCTCGGCGGTTTCCATCCAATACTTGGCCAATTCTTCAGAATCCATATGTACCCCCCTCCAAGAACTAAGAACACGGACTATCTTGCTCAATATTGCCTTCTTGACCTACCTCAAGAGGTGAACGTGTTCTCAATAACACCTGGTAATACACGATACAGTGAGCCACCTATACATTCTTCAAAATGTTTTTTGATTGTGAACGTAGCTTTCCACTTTGCAATGGTGTAGTTATTTACACCGTGTCGCAGAGCTACATCAATCATCCTTCGTTCGAGAAGACAAAACCCTTCCGGTAAGGCTAATGCATCACACAATTGAATGAGGCGATCATAATCATCAAACTCGGCACTGCTCAGAAAATTCTGTATGAAGTCCAATTCTTCAGGAGACACATCCCAATGGCCGAATACAGCATTGACTTCTTTATACGGAAAAGAGTGTGTAATGCAGATTCTGGCAGGCAGACTGTATCCTTGACGCATTAGATAATTGTAGCCGTCAATACTGTGTCGCATACTGGTAACCCCAAATCGTCTCCCAATATCGTGTAAGGTCCCTAGTACCAACGCGATCTCTGGATCCAAGTGCGGGCACCTCTGTGCAATCAACTGCGCCGCTTTACCCACATGAAGCGAATGAGA
>JAAYOM010000130.1 GCA_012520315.1 Bacillota bacterium
ATGGTCGGGGCGACAAGATTTGAACTTGCGACCTCTACCACCCCAAGGTAGCGCGCTAGCCAAGCTGCGCCACGCCCCGACGCAATAAAAGGATATCATGTTCTTGCCTAAAAGGCAAGCTAATTTCCTAGATCTAACTCAAATTTTCCATGGCAGGCCTTAACCGCATCCTGGTAACGGGACCGGGGAACAAGGCAGGATACCTTGATTTCCGAGGTTGAGACGACATAGACTGGGATGTCTTCCTCACTTAGCGCGGCAAACATTCTGGCCGCCACACCGGGATTGGTCATCATGCCTGCACCGACAATAGACACCTTAGCCACATCCTCGTCGCATACTGTCCTCCAGCTGTCATCGCCCTGAATAGAACCGATTACGGAAAGGGCGGTTGAGAGTTCTTCCCTTGTGACGGTAAATGTCAGATCCGCCCTGGGAGTGGACGTGCCGGCCTGTACGATCATATCTACGTTAACACCTTCTGCCGCTAAAGACGAAAAAACTTTGTGCAGTGCGCCAATATCGGTTGGAATCCCCACCAGAGTAATTTTCGCACAGTTTTCATCATAGGCAACTCCCGTTACCGAAACCTCTCGCTCCACTAAATTCACCTCTTTGATCATGGTACCTCGCTCTTTAGAGAAACTCGAACGCACATGGATGGGAACTCCATAGACTGCGGCCACCTCTACAGCCCTGGGCTGCAAAACCATAGCGCCCAAAGAAGCGAGTTCCAGCATCTCGTCGTAATCTACAACGTCAAGTTTCACCGCATCTGGGACAATGCGGGGGTCTGCACTGTACACGCCTTCAACGTCAGTATAGATTTCACATACTTCAGCCTTAAGGGCGGCTGCCACGGCAACAGCCGTTGTATCGGAACCTCCCCGGCCGAGGGTTGTGATATCGTTTGAGTTCGAGATGCCCTGAAAACCTGCTACAATCACGACTTGGCCCTTGGACAGCTCAGAACAGATTCTCTCACCGTCAACTTCCCTAATCCGGGCCTTAGTATGCTGAGTATCAGTCATAATGCCGCCTTGAGCCCCCGTCAAGGAAATGACAGGCTGTCCCAGGGAGTCGATGGCCATAGCCAGAAGGGCAATAGACATCTGTTCACCTGTGGCCAGCAGCATGTCCAGCTCGCGCTTGGGAGGATTGGACGAAATTGTACTTGCCTGTCGAATTAGGCTGTCTGTAGTCTTCCCCTGGGCAGAAACTACAACCACTACCTGGTGACCCTCTTGGACTGTGCGGACTACACGGCGGGCCACATTCATAATTTTGTCTGTATCTGCAACAGATGAACCTCCGTACTTTTGTACAATGATTGCCATATAACTGCCCCCTAATCTACCTAGTCCAACTATAGCATAAGGCCCGCTAGGGGGCAATTAACGACCAGTAAAAAAGGTGGGAACTGTTTGTTCCCACCTTAGGCTAAGCTAAAGGATGATGCAAATCAGCCCTCCGCTGCCTTCATTGATGATCTTACTCAATGTTTCCTGCAGCTTCTCCTGGGCATTTTCCGGCATGCGGTAAAGTTTGCTGTTGATACCTTCACGCACCATATCCTGCAGAGAACGGCCTAAAAAGTCGCGTTCCCACAAGGCATCCGGATCATCCTGGAACTCCTCTGTTAAAGAGCGGATCAGCTCTTCACCCTGTTTTTCAGTTCCGACCAGAGGAGTTACCTCTGTCTGGATGCTGGCCTGCACCATGTGAATAGACGGGGCGCTTGCGGTCAGCTTTATGCCGAAGTTTCTCCCCTGTTTGATCAACTCGGGCTGCTCAAAGGTAATATCTTCTAGACTAGGAATAACGATCCCATAGCCGGTCTGTCGCACATGCTGCAACGCCGCTGACAGTTTATCATACTCCTTTTTAGCAACCGTTAGATCCTGCATTAGGCGCATTAAATGGTGATCCCCCTGAACCTGCAGACCTGTCATTTCCGCTAGGACATGATAAAACAGCTCATTGAGGAGGGCAACATTTAACGTCACCTTCCCGGTTCCTAAATCGAGGTTTTCCACAGTGACCAGCTGCACATGTTCGGTGTCGGCAAAGCGTTTAACAGCCACCTGTTTCACATCTTTGACCCTTTGGAGCTCTTTCACTGACTCCCAGGCCACGTCTTCATATAATTGGCGCAGCCAGTGATCGGCGGCCAGCTCTTCCACCCATTTTGGCAGACGAACATTGAATTCTCTGAGGGGAAACTCCATTAAGACTTCAGCAAAGAGATTGAGGATATCATCTTTAGTCATCCGCAAGCAGTCAAGGGGAAGTACTGTCACGCCGTACTGCTCACTCAGGCTCCGCGCCAAGGCAATCGTTTCCGGGCTGTTAGGATGGATGGAGTTCAATGCCACCACGAACGGTTTGCCCAAAGCCTGCAGTTCTTCAACAACCCGCCCTTCGGGCTCAGCGTATTCACTGCGGGGTAAGTCTGCAATAGAGCCGTCGGTGGTTACTACCAAGCCGATGGTGGAATGCTCCGTGATCACCCTGCGAGTACCTAGTTCGGCAGCTTCCTGGAAAGGTATGGGATGCTCAAACCAAGGGGTCCTCACCAAACGCGGCCCCTCTTCATCCATATAACCTTTTGCACCTGCCACAGTATAACCAACACAGTCCACTAGACGAATGCGGGCCCTGGTGGTTTCTTCAAAGAGAATTTCTACAGGCTCATCCGGAACAAACTTCGGTTCAGTAGTAGTTATGGTGCGACCTGCCCCGCTTTGGGGGAGCTCATCCCTGGTGCGCTCTTTTAAGTAAACATCTGTGATACCAGGCATCACAAATAAATCCATAAAACGTTTTATGAACGTAGATTTTCCAGTACGTACCGGGCCAACCACACCGACATAAATGCTTCCTGCGGTGCGTTCTGCGATGTGGGAAAAGACATTAAATTTTTCCATATAGGCTTCCCTCCTGAACTTATTGGACACTATACTATATTACTCACGTCCTAGAAATATAACAGGAAGAATCGAGTAGGGAACCGCTAGGTGATCAGCCTAACGGTTTTCCTCTCACAGAACGGTGCGTACGGGCCGCGTACACCGCTCCTGAAGAATCTACCGCAGTTCATAAAACTGCGACACAATCCCAACA
>JAAYOM010000131.1 GCA_012520315.1 Bacillota bacterium
ATAGTGGCTCGCTCAACCTTGATTACGAAAAGTTGTGGGCTGGAATAGAAATGGCGTACACGAGCGGACTATACCCCACCATCGCCGACGTAATTCAACCAAATGGGGCAGAGATTCAACTGTTCGACTTCTTAAGGGGACGTGACTTGACGAAAATAGCCTCTTATGCTGGCTGGAATACTGCTGGAAACACTATTGGAACGGCGTTAGCTCTTGGGGCCGTAGTGGCTGTTGCGCAGCACAGAGGAATATATTGTGAAGCTGCTCATCGCGAGTTTTTCATAGAGCGGATTCTTGATGATTATGTTTATCAAAGAATCGTCAGGGAAGAACTGGCAGAGTATATTTTGAAAAATCCTAGCTGGGGCAACCGCCATCAGCTGACTTCTGTCGGCTGGAAAGAGCTTAACCAGATCGTCCAGGCAAAGATGCAACATTGGGCAAACAGCAATTTGACAGATTACAATCTTCCTCCCGCCCAAGTTACCGCGCATCTTCCTTGGCCACGAATTTTCGAAGTGTCTGTAACGGCGAATTTAGAAAGGGGACTACGATAAATGCAGTTATTTAGTACATTATTGAACAAGCCAAAATTGACTTTGATGTATAGTCTGCCGCAAAACGATCCAAAATTAGCCAAAGCAGCCCTTGCTGGCGGTATCGATGTTTTAAAGGTACACACTAATGTTTCGCATCGTGCAAGTGGAACTCATTTTGGCAGTCTAGAGGACGAAAGGGACAATCTTCAACAGATCCTTGATTTATCTGATGGCCGTCCCGTAGGAATTGTGCCTGCAGGCCAAGGAGTTATAACCTGCGCTGATCTTGAACCCCTCAAAGAAATGGGTTTTGCTTTTGCTTCCGCCTACGCACACCACTTTGCTCCAGGAGTATTCGATTTTCCAGGATTAGAAGTCATGGTTGCTCCAGATTACACATACCAAGTGTGGGAACTGCAAAATTGGAGAGAACTAGGCGTAGATGTGATAGAAGCATCAATTATAGAGCCGGCTGGTTATGGTGAACCACTCTCATTTCGGGACATTAGCAAGTATCGGGCCTTGAAGGAACTTGGTTTGCCAGTTGTAGTACCTACCCAACGCAAGGTTACACCTGCAGACATTAGTTCATTAATCAAAGCAGGCGTAAATGGTTTAATGCTAGGTGCTGTTGTTACTGGCAAAGACCCACGGGAAATAGAAAAGATAATTCAGGAATTCCGTAGAGCGTTGGATGAAGTTTATTAGAACATCCACCTCTTCGCTTCCTAAAGCTACACTGTAACATCAATGCGGTGGAATTCATCAAAGGTGGCGCTGCAAGCCAATCGCCTTGATCGAACATTGACGGTTCTCTGCGGTCAGCTGTGTCGGACCAACGATCAATGTACCAGCTACCCACCGGTGGAAGTCTGTGGAGAGCTAAGATTCTGACTGCGAACAGAGGGCCTGGACCTAGTTATGTCTGGGCCTTATTCTTTTGCCTATACATTTCGTACACTCTACTTATCGCGTTCTGTCAAGGTCTGAAGACGAAGACGGGAAGGACATCTAACGGCGGATGTGGAAATCACCAATAATCAGAAGGGTTAGAATTAACAGGGAGTCTCTTTACAGGAGCCGCCCATGTTTTCGTATAAAGACAGATGGAACAGGGGGAACACAATGTCAAAAACCAATGGAGCAACGATCGGTTTTGAACAAGATATCTGGAAGGCGGCTGACGTACTTCGAGGCAATATGGATGCATCGGAGTATAAGCATGTGGTGCTGGGTCTTATTTTTCTGAAGTACATATCGGATTCATTTGAACATAGATACCAGGAGTTGGTCGAGGAAGGCAAAGGTTATGAGGAAGATAGGGATGAGTACACATTCCTCAACATCTTTTTTGTACCAGAAGAGGCGCGCTGGAGCAAGATTGCAGCCAGTGCCCACACTCCGGAAGTTGGTGTTGTGATCGACAACGCTATGCATGCTATTGAACAGGAAAACCCGCGTCTAAAGGGGGTTTTGCCAAAGAACTATGCCAGGCCGGAACTGGACAAGCGCAGACTAGGAGACATAGTTGACATTTTTACTAACGTTGCCATGAAAGAGCATGGCGATTCCAAGGACATCCTAGGGCGCGCATACGAGTATACATTGATGAAGTTTGCGGAACAGGAAGGGCGAAACGCAGGCGAGTTCTATACTCCGTCCTGTGTGGTTAAGACTTTGGTAGAAATTCTCGAACCATATAG
>JAAYOM010000132.1 GCA_012520315.1 Bacillota bacterium
ACCAAGTCTAAACCCTACCGGGTGTACTTTTTGACCCACGCACTTATTCCTCCTTTTCCCGCAAAATCACAGTAATATGACTTGTGCGTTTACGGATGCGATTTGCCATGCCTCTAGCTCTAGGTCTAATCCTCTTCATAGTTGGACCTTGATCGACATAGCACTCGGCCACGTACAAGGAGTCTACGTCCATATCGTAGTTGTTTTCTGCGTTTGCTACTGCACTACGCACAACCTTTTCAACTATAGGAGACCCGCCCTTTGGCGTAAACCTAAGAATGGCCAAGGCTTCTTCGACATCTTTACCGCGAATTAAGTCAATTACTTGGCGCGCTTTGCGTGGTGAAATTCTAATATGTCTAGCAACTGCTCTCGCTTCCATTATTTCTCACCCCGTTCTGCTTATCGGCCGGACGTTCTGTCACCGGCGTGCCCGCGGAATAACCTAGTTGGGGCAAACTCACCGAGTTTATGACCGACCATTTCTTCTGTAATATATACCGGAACATGTTTACGGCCATCATGCACGGCGATGGTATGGCCAACCATATCCGGGAAAATTGTAGAGCGCCGCGACCAAGTCTTGATGACCCGTTTCTCGCCCTTATCGTTCAACTCCCTGACCTTCTTTAACAAATGAGCATCAGCGAAGGGACCTTTTTTTAATGATCTACCCATTCCTACACCTCCCCGTAGAAAACCTTGGTTACTTCCGACGACGTCTCACAATCAGACTGTCGCTTGCCTTCTTCTTACGAGTGCGTGCTCCCAGTGCAGGCTTACCC
This sequence comes from Bacillota bacterium, assembly GCA_012520315.1. GTDB lineage: Bacteria > Bacillota > Limnochordia > Darwinibacteriales > Darwinibacteriaceae > UBA5420. The sequence goes on from JAAYOM010000132.1 coordinate 786, forward strand.
CAAGGAGTAACCGGCCCAGGACGACCAATAGGAGCCTTACCCTCGCCACCGCCATGTGGGTGATCAACGGGGTTCATAACTACACCGCGAACATGCGGCCTCTTGCCTAGGTATCTAGACCGTCCGGCCTTACCAACCACCATGTTCTCGTGCTCTACGTTGCCAACCTGACCAAGTGTGGCCCTGCAGACCTGCAGTACCATACGGAATTCCCCAGAAGGCAGTCTGATTGTGGCATACTTACCCTCTTTTGCCATCAGCTGAGCCGAAGTACCGGCTGAGCGCACCATCTGAGCACCCTTGCCAGGCTGGAGCTCGATATTGTGAATAACGCTTCCCACAGGAATGTTAGTCAGAGGCAGAGCATTACCAACTTTAATGTCAGCGTCTGGACCTGATTCGACCATATCGCCCACCCGAAGACCTGCAGGGGCCAAAATATAACGTTTCTCCCCGTCTACATAGTGCAGAAGTGCAATTCTTGCGGAGCGATTAGGATCATACTCGATGGCAGCAACTTTAGCTGGAACTCCATCTTTATTCCGTTTAAAATCGATAATTCGATACTTGCGTTTATGTCCGCCACCGCGGTGACGGGCAGTAATGCGACCCTCAGCATTACGTCCACCGGTTGATGTGAGAGAAACTGTTAGTGATTTCTCCGGTTTCTTCTTGGAAACTTCCTCGAAGGTATAACCGGTCATGTTGCGACGCCCCGGAGTGGTCGGTTTATACTTCTTAATCGCCATTTTTCCGTCCCTCCTTAAAATCCTGCAAATACCTCGATGCTATGGCCTGGTTTCAAAGTGACCACAGCCTTCTTCCAGTCGGATGTATATCCTTCATGGCGTCCCATCCTGCGTAACTTGCCCCTGACACGAGAGGTGTTTACTTTCTCAACTTCGACGTTGAAGATTTCTTCTACTGCAGCTTTGATCTGCGTCTTGTTGGCCCGCAAGTCAACCTCGAAGGTGTACTTGTTTTCAGCCATTAAGTCGGTGCTTTTTTCAGTTACAATTGGTCGTATAAGAATATCACGCGCTTCCACTAAATAAGCACCTCCTCTAACTTAGTCACTGCATCCTTTGTCATAACCAGCTTTTGGCTGTTGAGAATGTCATACACATTCAAGCCAACTGACTTGGCAACCACTGCGCCTGGAATATTCCGTGTGGATAGCTCGACGTTTTTATCCCATTCTGCAGTCACTACCAAGGGCTTTTTAACATCGAGAGCTTTCAGCATATTGGCCATAACTTTGGTTTTGGGTTCATCCACTTTAAGCTGATCTAAGACCACGATGTTGCCAGCAGCGGCTTTAGCACTGAGGGCAGATTTCAAAGCAGCCCGACGTGCTTTTTTGGGTAAACGGTAAGAATAATCTCTTGGTTGCGGTCCGAAAACCACTCCGCCGCCGACCCATTGAGGTGAACGAATACTGCCTTGACGTGCACGTCCCGTTCCCTTTTGTCTCCAGGGTTTGCGTCCGCCTCCGCTCACAAATCCCCTACTCTTGGTGGCCACGGTGCCTTGTCTCGCATTGGCCAACTGGCTCAAGACTACTTTATGCATCAGGTCTTGGTTGATCTCGACCCCGAAAATCGCATCATTGAGTTCTAGTTCACCAACCTGCTTGCCTTCCATATTGTAAACGGCCACTTTCGGCATGATTGCAGCCTCCTCTCTTCTTCAATCTCTAAGCTTTTACTGCGTCATTGATAATAACCAAACTGCCCTTAACACCTGGTACCGAACCTTTCACCAACAGCAGATTGCGGTCCTGGTCAACCTTCACGACCTCCAGGTTCTGGATCGTAACACGCTCTCCACCCATACGTCCAGGCAGTTTGCGTCCTTTGAAGACTCTTGCTGGATCAACGGAGTTCAATGCTCCTACACCACGGTGGTAATGAGAACCGTGTGTCCTAGGTCCGCGACTTTGGTTATGCCGCTTAATGGAACCTTGAAATCCCTTACCCTTGCTCGTGGAGGTAATGTCCACTTTTTCACCTTCGTCAAAAATGCTGACATCCACAGAGTCACCTACGTTTAAGTTGGCAAAATCATCATCAGCATCAAATCTAATTTCCCGTAAATATCTGAGGGGCTTCACCTTTGCCTTGTCAAAGTGTCCTCTCTCAGGCTTGTTAAAAAGTCTTTCCCGCCGCTCACCAAAACCGAGTTGCACTGCAAGATATTGGTCGTTTTCCATCGTCTTCTTCTGCACTACGGTACAAGGGCCGGCTTCGATGACAGTTACGGGGATTAGCAATCCTTCTTGACTGAATATCTGGGTCATACCCAATTTTCTACCTAGAATACCTTTGGCCATCTTTCGCACCCCCTAAAATTACTCCCACCGGTCCGGGTTAGTCTTGAATCTTAATTTCAATGTCTACACCAGCAGGTAAATCTAAGCGCATTAATGCGTCTACAGTCTTTGGATTGGGATCCAAAATGTCAATTAAACGCTTATGCGTTCTCATTTCGAACTGTTCACGAGCATCTTTGTGAACGTGGACAGAACGTAAAACGGTAAAGATGTTCTTGTCAGTAGGCAAGGGGATGGGTCCCGAAACCGTTGCTCCTGTACGTTTTGCAGTATCAACAATCTTCGCCGCAGAACTGTCTAAGATCTTGTGATCAAAAGCTTTTAATCTGATTCGAACCTTTTGTTTAGCCAAGAATAATCAATCCTTTCGCTCGATAGACGAACATACTCTGTGAAAATTCCCGAGCTTCTAAACTGCCCGCAAGCCCAACGTTCGATTGCTCCCAGAGGAAGACTATCTATTTCGTTAGGCGCAAGCACATCAATTGCTCGCAACCTCCCACGTCATCGCATAATGAACACTACTGGTCCATCAATTCATTTTAGACAGTAGGATGGGAAAAGTAATCTCTAGCGGACTACTTTTCCCGTCCGGTCAAAACAAACACTTTCTGAGTATATTGCTTACCCAAGAATTTTCGTTACAACGCCGGCTCCAACAGTACGGCCGCCTTCGCGAACTGCAAAACGCAGTCCCTCTTCCATGGCGATTGGAGTAATCAGCTCAGCGTTCAAGTTGGTGTTATCGCCTGGCATAATCATTTCGG
>JAAYOM010000133.1 GCA_012520315.1 Bacillota bacterium
CCACTCCGGGCAGGCCGAAGACCTGCTCTACTACGATGGTACCAGCCAAGAGCTGGGCAAACTGCAGTCCTGCTACGGTGAAAACACCCAAAGAACCCGGGCGCAGGGCATGTTTGAAGAAAACAACAGGGCGGGCCAGGCCCTTGGCATGGGCTGTGCGTATGTAATCCTGCTTTAAGGCATCGGCCATACCCACCCGCATAAACCTGCTTAAAATTGCCGCCCTGGGCAGGGCCAGTGTAATTACGGGCAGCACAAAGCCTGTCCAATCTGAGTTTCCTCCCGGGGGCAGCAGCCCGAAGTTTACTGCAAAAACCTGGATCAACAAAAGACCTGCCCAGAACTGGGGAAGGCCCATGCCTACCTGCGTTGTGATAGATAGAAAATGAGAAAACAGGCTCCTGGGAGCAGCCGCCATCAGCATCCCGGCGGGGGCAGCCGCCAGTAAAGCTACCCCTACCGCTAGGGACGCTAAGGTTAGAGAAAGGGGAAAAGCCTGGGCCACCAAGTCCCGAACGGGCAGAGAATAGCGCCAGGAGCTCCCCCACTCTCCCTGAACAAAGTTCCAAAACCACCGCAGATAACGCTCTACGGGCGAACGATCCAATTTCAGCTCCTCCCTGAGCCGACTATAGACCTCGGGGGTCGCCTCGGTTCCAAGCATAAGGAGTGCCGGATCGCCCGGGAGGATTTGGACAACTAGAAAGGTCACAATACTAACCAGAATTGCAGTGAGCAAAAAACCGGCCGTTTTTTGCATCAGATACTGTTGCATGCCGCCATCAAACCCCTTTTATCCTTAGCGATACAAACCAGCCACATCCACTACATAGGTGGGATAGTTCCTAAAGCCCTGAATACCCTTGGCCATAGCTACCAGCTGGGGCGGATCCATGATAAAAACACCGGGCAGCTCCTGGGCTAAAATGGCCTGAGCTTCAAGATAAATGTCCCGGCGCTCCTCGCCAAAGCTCTTGAGCCCCAGATCAATTAGCTGATCGTAGCGCCCATTGGAGAAATTAAAGAAGTTGCGGCTGTTGCCGGTTGTGTAGCGAACCAAAATCGCGTGGGGATCAAGGCGCCCCGCCAAACCGATGACGGAAACATCATAGTCACGCTGAGTGTAGACCCTTTCCAGCCAGGTACCCCATTCTACGATCTGCAGATGCACATCAAGGCCTAAAGCCTTCCACTGCTGGGCCACTAACTCGCCGGCCTGCACATGGAGGGGGTAGTTTGCCGGCAGGGTCAAGGTGAAGCTCAAATTCTCCTGCCCCGCTTCCTGCAAAAGTTTTCTAGCCAGTTCGGGATCGTAGGGATTCACTTCGCTCAAGTCGTCATTGTAGAAGCCGGCCATGCTTGGACTCAAGGCACTGTCCAACAGTGTGCCGTGTCCCCAGGCAGCTCCCAGCAGGATTTCTTCCCGATTTACACCAAGGGCCAGCGCTTTGCGAACCCTAAGGTCATCAAAGGGAGCCCGGGCATTGTTGATCGAAAAAACCTGCACCACGTTCATGGGAAAGGACAAAACCGTAAGGGCCGGATCATTTTCCACCTGATGGAGCACGGCCGCTTCCAGGCGGGGTATCAGATCCACCCGGCCTGCTTTCAGGTTGAGAACCATACTGTTTTCGTCCGGGATAATCAGAAAGTTGGCCTGTTCAAAATAGGGTGTTTCACCTGACCAGTGCTGCTCGAACCTGCGCAGCTCCAGCCTTTGATTGGGTGCCCAGACATGCAGATAGTAAGGTCCGGTACCCACCGGGCTCCGGGACAAATCCCCTGCATGGGTTGGGTAAATCGAAGCGTACACCTCCGTCAGCGTATAAAGGAATGCTCCATTGGGCTCGTAGAGTTCAATTTCAACACCGCTTTTCGCGGTTCCGCTGTTTGCGGTACGCACTTCCTTAATCATGCTCAGCTCTCCGGCCCGCACCGCTACCCCCGGATCACGGGCCCTGTTGAGGGCAGATACTACATCAGCAGGGGTTACGGGAGTGCCGTCATGAAAAACTGCCTCCCTAAGCTCGAAGGTATAGACCGTTCCCTGCTCATTTACCGTCCAGGAGCTCGCTAAAGCCCCCTCCACACCGCCTTCGGGTGTAGCCCGCACTAGCCCCTCGTATATATTAAAGGCCACCTCAGCTGTGGCGGCTGCCACTGTCTTGACCGGATCGAAACTGTCCGGATCCTGAGGTATGGCAATGTTCAGATCCTCTGCTAAGCCAAGGCCGCTGACTGTCAAAAGTGCCAGAATGCCTAGTAAGATAGGAAAAACCATGCGCTTTTTCACTTTTCTGCCTCCTCTCGTGCTGCTAAACCTAGACGCAGGACGTCTAATACTCTCTTCAAAAATCCATCGCTGCGCACCTGATCAAAGTTATCGATCAACTCCTTGCCTACTGCGTGGTAAACAAAGAAAACCGCTTCTGGATCGAGCTCTCCATTCACTTTTCCCTCTGCCATCGCTGCGTCGAGAAACTGGGCAAAGTCAGAGGCTCGGCTGAGACGTCCTTTTTCCAGTTCAAGCCGGAGTGAACCACCTTTGTTGTCCCAAAACTTATTTGTGACCTGGTGAAAAAGGGGGTGATCCAGAGCAAAGGCATAGGACTCTTGGTAGTACTCCTCCAAGACAGAAAAGATGTCCCCTTCTTTAGCAAATGCCTTCGCCACATAGGCCCTTTTCTGCTCATAGGCTAAATCCACTATATAGAGATACAAATCCCGTTTATCCTTAAAGTATTGATACATACTCCCTTTGGCAATGCCGCAGTTTTCAACGATCTTAGTTAACGAAGCCTGTTCAAAGGGGGCCTGGGCAAATTCTTCCACAGCCGCCTTAATGATTGCTTCCCGTCTTTCAGGTTCTAAGTTAAAAAAGGTCTGTTTAGGCACAGCACCACCTCCGAAATATGACCACCCGGTCACCTCTGTACAAACAGTATACCACGTAGATCCTGGATATGCCAGATCTTCCGTGGTATTTTCCAATATTTCTCTGATTATTTTTTTATCTAAAGACCAAAAGCCCGGCTAAAGCGGTTGCCAGAATCAGTTTGATCGGATCCCACTTCTTAAAGGCAACTCCATAAAAAGTGAGCCCGGCCAGGAGGATTGTCCAGAAAACATGGCTCACAGAGTCAAGGACTGCAAAGGTGGCCGTCCCCACCATAAGCGCGGCCGCCCCCACCAAACCGACCACAATGGGCCTGATGCCGGAAAACATGTTTTGAACCGTCGTAGAACTTTTGTACTTTTCCCAGACATAACTGACTATAATCACACTGATCAGAGAAGGGAGGGCGACTGCTGCAGTAGCAGTTAGTGCTCCCCAGAAGCCCGCAGTGCGAAAACCTACAAAGGTGGCAGCGTTAACTGCAATAGGGCCGGGCGTCATTTCGGCTATCCCCACTATGTCCACAAACTCCTGGGGGCTGAGCCAGCCGTGGCGAACGATTTCCTGCCGAATTAGGGCCAGCATAGCATAGCCGCCGCCAATTGTGAAAAGCCCGATTTTGAAAAAAGAACTGAATAACTGCAAAAAGATCACTTGCTTTCCCCCCTTTGCCTGTAGTACAAAATGCCGCTCAGACCGCCGATGACCATTACCCAGACTACAGAAATGATGCCGGCTGCACTAAGGACAAAAGCGAAAGCTGCTACCAGCAGCCCAAAGCGATCTGAGATTGCTCCCCGGGCCGCACGCAGGGCGGCGGCTGCAATCAGACCGATCACGGCCGCCTTCACACCGGAAAAAGCTCTAGTCAGATGTAAATTAGATTGGAACTGAGAAAACAACTGTGCTATGATCAGGATGATGATTACCGAGGGAGTAATAACACCTATTAGCGCGGCAACAGCACCTAGGAGCCCGTGCAGGCGCAGGCCGACAAAAACTGCCGTGTTGATGCCTATTGCCCCGGGCACAGATTGAGCCAAGGCAAAGATATCTAGAATTTCATCCTGTTTCGCCCAGCCATGAACCTCAACTACTTCCCTTTCGATTAACGGCATCATGGCAAAGCCGCCCCCAAAGGTAAAAAGTCCGATTCTGAAGAAGACAGTGAACAGCTTCCAATAACCGCGCAATTTTTCGATCATCTGATTACTCCTTATGGTTTATAGACTATGATCACGTCGAGGTGACCTATGTGTTTAAAATCGAAGCGGATTTAATATCCACGATCGCCAGCTTTTCCCGGGCAGGAGACTTAAACAATCTGACTTTTCTCGCCCATACCGAGCGGGTAGCCCATATCTCCTTTGGACTGGGCAAGATGCTCAAGCTCAGCCAAGCCGAACTTAATGAACTTACGATCAGTTCACTCCTCCATGATGTAGGAATCATGACTGACCAGGAACAGCTGCACCTAGCTGACCTGGAGCCCCAGGCCGACAAGGTATCTCCCCACTGCCGCAGAGGTTATGAGCTCTTGAAATCTACCAAGACTTTCGGAGCTTACGCCATGCATGTACTTAAGCACCACGACTATCACTCAGCTGACCTGGAGATTATCCCCGCGATTATTCATGCGGCGGACCGTGTCGATATCCTGCTCCGCAAAGAGCGCTATGCCCTGTCGCAGGTAGACAGGCTGAAGCAATATTTCAGTTCTAAAGCAGGCAAGGTCTTCAGCCCCGATGTTGTGGATGCACTGCAGGGCCTGGCCAACCTGCCCAGTTTCTGGCTTGATTTAGAATACGAACAGTACCACTACGCTGACAATGTGGAGGAGTTCAGGCGTGCCCTTAGCATCGATGAACTGGAGGAACTTGCCCAAATGATGGCTGTTCTGGTTGACTCCAAATCACCCTTTACCGCCCGCCACTCCGAATGTGTGACCCAGACCGCGGGTTTTATGGCCGAAAAACTTAACATGCCCAAAGAAAAAGTACGTCTAATTCGAGTCGCTGGCCTTCTGCACGATATCGGCAAACTGGCCATTCCCGACGAAATTCTCCTCTACCCCGGCCCCCTGAGCAAAGAGCAAATGGACGTGATGAAGCAGCATACATACCACAGCTACCACCTAATCAGCGGCATTGGACCAGGTGCAGAACACCTCGCCCGCTGGGCAGCCTTTCACCATGAAAGGTTGGATGGAACAGGCTATCCCTTCCGACTCTCAGCCCGTGAGCTGGAACAGGAGTCGCGCCTGATCGCGGTGGCAGATATGACCCAATCCCTGCTGGAAGCCAGGCCCTACCGGGACGGCATGCCCCCAGACAAAGTTACAGAAATACTCAAGGAGCGGGTTTTGGCCAAGCACCTTGACCCGACCCTTGCTGATTTGGCCATTTCTCACATGGATGACATTGCAGAGCTTGTCCAGGCATGCGGCAAAGCTTCGTAGAAAGGGTACCCTGCAGGGGTACCCCATGATTTTATGCTTCCAAACCGGAACGAACCAGTTCATTGAAGGCTTCTTTGATTTTAAGAAGCCTCTTTTCTGCTTCTTCCCCCTCCGGGGCCTGCACTTCCAGATAAAGCTTCATTTTAGGTTCGGTTCCTGATGGTCTTAGTGTGATTTTGCTTCCTTTCTCGGTAATCCACTGCAATACCCCTTCTTTGGGAAGCAGAATAGGCGTCTCCTTATGAGTGCGCAGATCCAGCCGGCAGCTTGTGCCGTAGTTCAGCACCTCAACTACCTTTTCCCCTCCGATAGATGCTATAGGCTTCTGCTCAAGCTCCCCGATGAACTGCCTGGAACGTTCCGCCTCTAAACTGGTGGCAAAGGTGTAGGAAACAAGATCCTGCAGATAATACCCATGTTCGGCAAAGAGCTCCCCCAAACGATCCACTAAAGTGAGCTTCTGGGCTTGGTAATAGGCAGCCACCTGAGCAATGAGCAGACTGGCCAGGACAGCGTCCTTATCACGCACTGCAGTTCCCGCCAGATAACCGTAGCTTTCTTCAAAACCGAAGATAAACTCCCTGTCCTCAGCCGGCAGCTCATCCATGAGCGTACCAATGTACTTAAAGCCCGTTAGGGTATCCCTTACTTCAGCACCGTATTTCACCGCAATGCCCTGCGCCATCTCTGTCGTGACGATCGTCTTGACTACCACAGAACGCGCTGCCTGCTCTGGCTCGAGATGGGCCAGGAGAAAGTCTGCCAGTAGCACCCCCACCTGATTTCCGTTTAGAATCACCCACTTTCCGTGTTGATCCACTGCAACACCCATCCGGTCCGCATCAGGATCTGTAGCAATAATCAGATCATAGGCTTCTGTTTTGGCCTGGGCAAAGGCCAGTTCGAAAGCCTCAGGATCCTCCGGGTTGGGATAGCTGACTGTAGGGAAATTTCCGTCGGGCTCTAACTGCTCTGGCACAGCCGATACCTGTGTGAATCCCGCTTTCTGCAGAATCTCCGGTACATAGCGGCCCCCTGTGCCATGCAAGGGGGTATACAAAATGCGCAAGTTCTCTGGATTATCAATTTTCGGAGCAATCTCCAGGAGCTCTTGGTAATAGGCCTGGAGGACCTCTTCACCGAGCCAGGTCCAGAGTGGATTCTCCTTAGCATTTTCGTCAACTGAGACATTATCCAAACCCAGGTCGGCCATTTGGGAGCTAATGCCCATAGCTTCATCGGTTAACATTTGATTGCCCCGTTCGTTATACACCTTGTAGCCGTTATACTCCGGCGGATTATGGCTGGCTGTAATCACAATGCCAGCAGACGCCCGGTAAAATCGAACAGCATAAGATAAAAGCGGTGTCGGCGCGACATCAGGGAAAACATAAACTTTGACTCCGTTAGCCACCAGGACGCTGGCTGCAGCCTCGGTGAACTCCTTGGACATGCGGCGCGAATCATGGGCTATGGCTACGCCCCCGTCTGCCTTCCCCTGAGCCTTAAGATGATTGGCCAGGGCCTGGGTGACAAGGCGCACCGTATAGATGTTCATCCGGTTAGACCCTGCCCCGAGCCGTCCCCGCAGACCTCCTGTGCCAAATTCGAGCCATTTAAAGAAACGATCCTCAATTTCATCTTGTTTGCCAGCCAAGGCCTGAAGTTCAGCCTTGGTATTCTCGTCGATTAATGGATCCTGGAGCCACGCCTCGTAGCGCTTGGTTGCTTCCATTCCATCCCCTCCCTGTAAACATCCATGGTAAATAATTCTAGATGTCCCTTTGCTTCCCTGCTTTATTTCGCTTCCGAAGGTACAGGCGAACTTCTGCCAGAATCCAGAAGGTAATCGGGAAGACCAGATGATACAGAAAAGTTGTCGCAGAAATGGTCTTTGTAGCGCTCGCTTCAATTTCCATCATGGTGGCCACAAACCAGCGCGAACCTGGTATGGTGCCCAAAACCAGGGGAGTAACCAAAAATCTATAATCGTCAAAGCCCAGGGCATAGGCGAGTGCTTTGCTCGCGGCCAGCAGGCAAACGGCAATCTTGACAAAGCTGCCCACCGCAAAGGTGACTGCAACAATGGACTCTAGGCGCGTTAAGAAAGTAGACACATCAATGCGGGCAATTGCAGTGAAAATCGGAAAGTAGAAGATGCCGTAGCGATCTGCACCAAGGACAGCCAGGCTTGTACAGTCCATAACAAAGAGGATGAGGGCCCCAACCAGAAAGCCCGGCACGAACACCTTGTAGGCAGAGTTTTTCTTATGAAAACCGTCAAAGATCCAAAACAAAAGGACGGTCTCTAAGAAAGGGAAATCAATAAGCTGCAAAGCTCCTTCCAGAACTGGGCCAAAGCCGTTGTACATAACCGGCATAAACTGACCAAGGTCAATTCTGTTAATCAGCAAGGCAAAGGCGATAAAGAGCACTGAAAAAACGCCCCGGCTCATTAAGGAGCCAAAGCGGGCGAGCACCTCAATGCCGCCTTTGACGATCCAGATCACCAATACCCCAAAGGCAAGGGCCATCACCGTCTGGGGAGTCGTTGGCAGGGACACCGTCTGGATAAAGTGGGTAACGTCACTGACCACCAGGCACCCTAATTTCCAGGCATAGCCGGCATACAAAAGGGCAATAATGCGCGAGGGCCATTTTCCGAAAAGCTTCTCGACCCCTGCCGCAAATGTCTCGCCATGCATCAGGCTAGTTAAGCGGGCAAAGAGCAGAATAAAGGGCGCAGCTAAGACAATGGCAGTTAAGAAGGCCAGCCAGATATCGGCACCCGCCCGCCCCCCGAGGGCAAAAACCAGTGTGTTGCCCACAACAAAAAGGGTTACCAGGGCCATGCCCTGTTTGTCCGGGACAATTTCCTTCATCAAGCCCCACCTCCCGGCCAAAAGCTGCTGAGCAACTCGTCAAGGGGTCCAAGTATACCTGGCACGGGCAATTCATCAACTGTAAGGATTAAGATGGAAAACGCGGCTGCAGCTGCCAGCAATACCAAGTAAACCACAACTTTCTGCCAGGATCGCCTGGGCCAACGCCAAATTTCCACTGTACCCACCGCTATGAAACTGACTATAACAAGGGCAATAACCATATCAATCTCTCACTATAATTGGCTGGGAGTAAAGGCCTGTAAAGGCAATCGTGCACTTGGCCTCAACATCAACAGCCAGGAGGGGAAAGACACATTCCCAATTTTCGCTGTAGCGGCGCCAGATGTCGGGTTCTTTGCGCCTGAGCAGCTGCCCAAACCCGAGTATGTCAGCATTGTATTCCAGCTGGAGTTTTTCTAGCAAATCCCGGGTGCGCCTATTGAAAGTATGGGCAAGCTGCTCCTCTATGCTTTTTACTTCCTTTTCATCCTGAAAGCTGATCTTGGCTCCATGCCCCACTTCCACCACACTGAGCTGGAGACCGATTTTAATGCTCATCCGCGGCCGTTCCCCCTTCACATTGGGCTTGATATCAACCTTGTTTCCCATGATTTGATAGGTTATGGGGTAAGTTCCCTGACTGGTTCTGGTTTCCATCACGAAATGGTTCCTTTGAAACCTGCCCTTCAACAGACTGAACAGTGCAGATTCTTCACCATCCAGCCAGCCCACCATTTTGTCCTTTTTGAAGACTGCTGTCCCTTTCACAATAGGTACCATTTCACCCCGCTCGTGGATGAGCTGAACAGTGGGGAGCGTGCCTGAAATGCCCTCAGCGTTCAGATCCTGGGCAAACTCCCAGACCTGCAGGGGATAGAAATTGGAAACCTGGGCATGTAAATCTACAATCACTCCCAAGTGCTCACTGACAGTGTCGTTGAAGGGCGGAGTGCTTTTGAAGACTTCCTCTACAGTACAGTCCCTGGTCACAAACATGTAAATTGTGCTGCGCATATGGCGGCTGCGTACCACATACTCAATGGCAGACAAAACTCCACCCCTGGCCACCTCCTCTGACACTAAAAAAACCTGGGCATGGGACCAGAAGACATCTCTGCCTGCAGGACTCGACAAAGCCCGGGCGGCGCTGGAGAGGCTCCTGCCGTGGGTTGTCAGCACCACCCTCTCCACCTGCGCCTCCTGGGCGCTTCCACTGGTCTTGATCATCTCGGTGACAACCACGAAATCGGGTTCAACCTGATCCAATCCGGCACCGAGCACAAAATCCAGAAGTTCTACCTCTGTGTAGTCCCAGCACCCGCAAAGCAAAAGCAAGGGGCAGCTTAATAGCAAGACCAAGACAAAACGCCCCTTCATCGGTTCTTTCTCCCCGGGGCACTTTGCAGGCGCTTGCGGTCCTGAGCTGCTACGTACTTTGGCCTCAAGTTCATGCGCCACCACGGAACCCGCACCATCGCGTCTTTGACATTTTGCCCCAGAAACTCGGTCATGGAAGTCAAGTAAGGAACGCCAAAGGATTTTATGGAAGCAAGATGAATGACAATGGCCATCACCCCCAAAACAAAGCCGTAGAACCCTAAAATGGAGGAAGTCAGAACCAGAAAAAGGCGCATCAAGACTGCTGTGTTGTAAAGCGGCGAGATTACAAAGCCTGCTACGGCAGTAATGCCTACCACAATAATCATGGGTGCACTCACCAAACTGGCACTGACTGCCGCATCGCCCAGGACAATGGCCCCCACAATGCTGATGGCCTGTCCTACCGGCCTGGGCAGGCGCACTCCGCCCTCCCTGAGGATCTCAAAGACCAGGCCCATGGCCACAACCTCTACAATTCCGGGAAAGGGCACGTTTTGCCGGGAAGCGGCAATGCTGATCACCAGATTAGTCGGAATCAGCTGAGGATGGTAGCTGATCAGGGCCAAGTAGAGGGCCGGTGTGCTGGTGGTGATAAAGAAGCTGATGTAACGGACAATACGATGAAACGTTGCCGGCACCCAGTGATTGTAGTAGTCCTCATTGGATTGAAAGGCTTCCACAAATAGGTAGGGCATGGTTAGAGCAAAGGGAGAGCCGTCTACTAAAACCGCCACCCGTCCTTCGAGAATTTTCCCCGCGACTATATCGGGCCTCTCGGTGTGACCAATTGTGGGCATAGGGCTGTAGGGAGAATCTTGGATCAGTTCTTGGATATAGCCTGAGTCCAGGACGGCGTCAATTTCAATTTTCTCGATCCGGTCAATAACCTCATCTACCAGTGCCTGGGAGGCAACACTGTCCACGTAGACGACGGCCACCTTTGTGTTACTTTGGGTTCCCACCGTCATAAACTTGGTCTTAAAGGCAGGATTTGTGATGCGGCGCTGAACTAAAGCAACATTCCCCCCCAGATCCTCTGTAAAACCTTGGCGCGGCCCTCGGACCACGTTTTCCGAAGGGGGTTCTGTAACTTGCCGCTTGGCCCAGCCTTGAGCATCCACGGCGATCCCAAGATCACAGCCGTCCACTAAGAGCACGCCCCTGCCCCCCACGATCAACTCCGACAGTTTAGAAAAACTCCCGGTAACAGTGACCCCATTGGAGTGGATAATATGTTCTGTCACATAGGTAATCAGTTCATCCTTATGCAAGCCGCCAGGCAGGGGACCCTGCATCATAGCCCTGACGATGTGTTCACTTAGAAACTCGTGCTTAACCATGTGTTCTGCAAAAACCAAGACACAGGCCCGACTTTGGGGATCGCCGGTCCGAAAGCGGCGGTAAATAATAGTTTCGTCATTGGCAAAAATGTCCTGTTTGAACCAGTGAATATTGGTATCCAGGGAGTTTGTCAGAGAGGTGAGACCCCTGGCTTTTTTCTGTTTGGCTCGCCTCCAGAAGAACATGGCGGTCTACCCCCTTCCACTTTTGCCTAGTATATCCAAACTGTGGAGGAATATAAAAAAAGCCGACCTGGCGGTCGACTTTTCTGCGCAATTTTTACTTACTCGGCCTGGGCCTTCCTTAGGTTTTCTAAGCCTGCCCTGACGCTTGCGGTCGGTGAAACCTTGTATTCTTCTGTTTCTAAAATCAGCCACTCTACTACACCTGCATCTGCAGCTGCTGCCAGCACGTTTTCTAAATCCAACTCTCCGCAGCCCACGTCGGTCTGCTTTTTGTTTTGGTCAAAATCCTTGATATGAACAAGGGGCGTGCGGTCTGCCATCTTGCGCAGATACCCAACTGGATCCTCTCCCCCATGCAACACCCAGCCCAGGTCAAGCTGGGCGAAGAGATAACGGGCCTCAGAGGCTTCCCAGAGCAGATCCAGGGCATATGAGCCGTCAAATAGTTCGAATTCAAAGCTGTGATTGTGGTAGCCCAGGCGGAATCCCTGATCAGCAGCTTTTTTACCCAGTTCTGTCAGTTCCTTGGCCAGGGCAATCCAATTCTCCCTAGTCCGCTCAAAATCCCGGGGCGGAGCAGGGCATACCAGGGTTAGATTCCCTAGGGCCCTGTTATACGCCATTTCTTCATCCAAATGATCCCGCAGGCGCTCCAGCGACACATGACTGCTCACCGCCTTCAGATTTAAGCGATCAAGGTGTCCTTTCATTTCACTGGTGGACAAGCCTCCATAACCGGCAAACTCTACTCCTTCATAGCCAAGTTCTGCAGTTAACTCCAGGGTACGGACAAAATCCTCCTGGGCCAGTTCACGCAAGGAATAGAGCTGCAAAGCAATGGGGTGTCTTTTTGCCGTCATTGTGAATCCTCCTTAGTGTAGCTTCCAAATTCTTTGGTTGTAATCTTCGATGGTGCGGTCACTGGAGAAGTAACCGGCGTTGCCAATATTTATAATTGCCTTCTTCCACCACAAGTCCGGCTGCTGATACTGGGCATCGATCTCTGCGTGGGCCTGACGATAGGCCTCGAAGTCTTTCAGCACAAAGTAAGGATCAGCCATGCCGCCCCAGCCATGCAGCAGGCCGTGATATAGATCCTGATAAAGCGTTATATTCTGCGCGTTGACAAATCCATTCACCAGCTGATCCAGGACCTGTTTGAGGTAGGGGTCTCCGAGATAGATATCATAGGGGCGATAGGTTCCGTCCCGGTAATACTGGCTGGTTTCCTCAGCGGTTAGACCAAAGATAAAGATGTTCTCCCGGCCTACCCTTTGGGCTATCTCTACATTAGCTCCATCGAGGGTGCCGATGGTCAGTGCCCCGTTCAGCATGAACTTCATATTCCCCGTGCCGGACGCTTCTTTACCGGCTGTGGAAATCTGTTCACTTACATCGGAGGCGGGAATGATCGCTTCAGCCAAAGAGACACGGTAGTTTTCCAAGAAGACAACCTTGAGTTTGTCATCGATGGTGCGATCATTGTTGATCCTTTCTCCCACATCATTAATGAGCTTGATGATTAGTTTTGCCATGCCGTAGCCGGGGGCCGCTTTGGCACCAAAGATGAAGGTGCGCGGATACATGTCAAAATGTGGATCCTC
>JAAYOM010000134.1 GCA_012520315.1 Bacillota bacterium
CCGTGAAAATCTCGGAATAGACCAGGGCCCGGTAGGCCGCATCGATCTCCGAAGCACGGATAAAAGCGTCTCCCTTATGCGTTGTGGTGTACGAAGGTTTCAAAGCATTCAGGGCTGCGGCCATCATTCTGCTTAAGTCTTCCATGCTCAGCTCCAGATTCTGGCTAGAGAGAATATCACTGGCAAAAAACCTCAGCAGATCTTCAGTTGTGTTGTGCATGGACACCCGTTCGTATCCGTGCCTGGGGTGCTGCTTGACCCGGGTCAGCGCCTTGTAGCACTCGACCATGACTTTGTTGAAAAGTTCCGACTCCAGCTCCTCCAAGTGCGGCGCCTCCGCTACGGGCTCTCCGGCAATGACAGGATAGTACTTGGGCTCCACATTATTGAGCATTTGGGACTTGACATCTTCCCGGCAGATAGGACAGTCGCAGGCGGTCTTGTCTTCGGAAAGAACCCGTTCAACAGCCTGATCCGCCACTTCTTCCATACGATTGTGTACTGCATAATCCTCTTTTCTGATTTTCATACACATCTCCCTCACCTTCGGGCCACGATCAGACACTCTTCACCGCCATCATATGCTTCTAAGGAGGAATCTCTATACACTCCCTCCGGCACAAAACCAGCCTGACCAAGCAGCTCAACTACCCGTTCAGGCACCAACACGGCTTCTTTGCTTGAGTAAACTGTAATATGCGGTGTATCAGGCTCCATGGGCCAGATGTAATTGATCTGGTTCAGCAGGCGTAAATCAGCCGCTAATCCCTTGGTCTGAACCACACTCAACAGGATCTCTTCAGTGAGCGGATGGATCCCCTGCAAGGCCAGGGCGGGCCAACTCTCACCGAGTTCAACGCTGCCGGCCAAAAAATCAAAGACAAGGCGGCCGCCGGGCTTCAGGTGCCCAAAGCAATTGTTCAAAACAACCAAGCGATCCTTATCGCTGTAGAGATACATGAATGAACAGTAGGGGATCATGATTGTATCAAATGAATCCTGCAAAGAAAAGGAGCGCATATCTCCCTGGACCAGTTCTACCCTGTCAGCATCCAGTCCAAGCCGCTCCCGAGCCCTCTCCAGCATGGCAGGGGACAAATCTATGCCGGTTACCTCAAGTCCTGCCCCTAAAAGACCTGGGATCAGTCGACCTGAACCGCAGGCCAGATCGAGGACCTTGCCTCCTAGACGTTGGGCGAATTGTATATAAAAGTGATCATCCCTTGCTTCTCTTACCAACAAATCATATAATTCAGCGTCGGCATAGGGATCTCCTTTTTTTGCCCGCCCTTTACGCAGCAACTCCTCTGCAAACCCAAAAAAATCTGCCATAATCCACTCCCTACCGACGTTTATCAATATAGGCCCCTTCTGAGCTGCGAAAAGACCCTACATACGCTCGATTGGACTGTTTGCCGCTCTGCAGTTTCTTGGCTTCCTGCCGCAGCTGATCGAGGGTTTTTCGCACCACTTCCTCGATCACCTTGTTTTCCTTTTGTATATTGATCATCTCTTCCTCTAAAGCGCGCTTTAAAAGCCCAACTTCCTGGCTGTCTCCTTCTGCTTCGAGGGAGTCAATCTGCTCCGTGAGCTGATCAATCTGGCCCATCAATACCGCCCGTTCGTCGACCAGTTTATAAAAGCTGTCACCGGCAGACTCATCTGCGATCAGCTGATCAGGGGCAAACTCAGCCATCGATGTGCTGAGTTTGCCCAAACGTCGGAAAAGATCCAGTTTCTGCTGATATAACTCAACTAACACGCTTACCATCACCCTTGCATCGCGAAGAGCTGCTGAGTCAGCCAGTCACCCTGGGCATAGAGCTGACCGAGAACTCTCTCCATGGCGGTAAACTTCCTCCACTGTGATTCTTCATAACGGAGGAGCCTCTCTTCCATGGCACTTAAGCGGGATTCATAGTCACGTATTCTCTCTCCATAGAAGCTGTCGTCATACGCTGCACCTGCCCTGCCAGCTGTCTTGTTCAGCCGCTCCTTACCTTTGTCGAGAACATCCTCTAACCTCCTAGCGATGCCCTTCCCTGAGGTTTCTGCACTATCCTGGGCAAAGAGCCTTTGGACAGCATCAGGGTCTTCTTCCACCGCAGAACGCAGCTTTGACTCATTGATGTTCAAGCGTCCGTACTCATACCAGGAGCCGGTGGTAATGCCAATGTCAGCCAGGGTGATACTGCCTTCCTCTCCCTGCACAGCGGCGCCTAGGGCCATGCGCATTTCACTGAGGATACCGCTGACAATCGAGTCTGCCCTCAAAAGCCCGCTCTTGGCCTTTTCTTCCCACATCTCGATCTCTTTATCTGAAAGTTCGGCCCGCTGGGCATCAGTTAAGGGGGGGAAATCCCGGTAGACCTCTTCACGGAGGGACAGATTCAGCTCATCCACAAGCTCATTATACATGTTCACAAACTCTTTGATCTTATCAACCAC
>JAAYOM010000135.1 GCA_012520315.1 Bacillota bacterium
TACCAGGCGCTGCTGCTGTCCGCCGCTGAGCATGTGGGGGAACTTGGGCAGAAAGTCTTCGATTGGTGCGAGCTTGACTTCCTCCAGCACCTGCCTAATGCGCCTTTGCTGCTCGTCCTTGTCCCTAATGCCATTGATAATCATTGGCTCTTCTAGAATGCGCTTGACACTCATGAAGGGAGGCAGAGCGCCGTAGGGATCTTGCTGGATATAGCCAATGTTGGAACGATAGCGTTTCCAGCCTTCCTTGTCAAGGCTGCTCAAATCTTCACCGTCAAAGTGGACCGAACCCTTGGTGATGTGGTTGATTCCCAGGATTGTCTTGGCAAGAGTACTCTTGCCGCATCCGCTTTCGCCAACGATAGAAATGGTTTCACCCGCGTAGAGCTCAAAGGACACTCCGTCTAAAGCGCGTACATCGCCGGCCTTAAAAAAGCCCATGCGGCGCACTTCAAACCAAGTATGCAGGTCTTCGACCCGCAGAACTGCCCTTTGTTCTTGCTGCTGTGATAAAGGTTTTGCTAGACTAGGCATTTTTCACCTCTCCCGTCTCTTCAAATAGCCAGCACTGTACAGTGGCTCCATGCCCCATATCTGTTGTGGGAGGCTCCATGGAACACTTCTCGAACTTCTTCTCACACCGAGCTGCAAAACGGCAGCCTGTAGGTGGATTGATAAGTGAAGGCGGCTGGCCCGGAATGAAGCCTAATTCTTTGTCTTCCCGCAGAGTCGGTACGCTAGCCATCAACTTCTGAGAGTAGGGGTGGTGTGCGTCTGTGTAGAAATACTGGGCTGATGCGTACTCAACCATCTTTCCAGCGTACATTACGGCAACCTCATCGGCGAGTTCACTCGCAGTGCCGATATCGTGCGTAATCAGGATGAATGTTGTGTTGATTTCATTCTTAACTCGTTTCAAGACATTCATCAAGTTGGCCTGGGACAACAGATCCAGAGCGGAAGAAGGTTCGTCGAGCACCACCAGCTTTGGATTTGATGCCAAAGCCATGGCGATGATTGCCCTTTGTCTCATGCCGCCGCTGAGTTCAAAGGGGTAGCGCTGGAGAAAGTCCACTGGCAGGCCAACGACTTCAAAGACCTCAGCCACCCTTGTCCTGGCTTGCTGCTTGGTCATCTTATCATGAATCAATAGCGGCTCAATCAACTGGTCTTCAATGCGAATAACCGGGTTGAGAGAGTTCATAGAGGCCTGGGGAACCTGGGCTATCTGATGCCAGCGAATTTTCCTGCGATACTCCTCATCGGAATACTGCATTATATCGACACCGTCAAACTCAATTTTACCAGTGTATTCAGAAACGTTCCTGGGCAAAAGGCGCAGAATAGCCTTGGCCAGGGACGATTTTCCGCATCCGGATTCACCTACAACCGCCAGGGTGTGACCGGCTTTCAGTTGAAAACTCACGTCATCGACGGCCTGTACTGGACCAGATTCGGTACGGAAATACAGTTTTAGATTTTGTACATCAAGTACTACGTTCTTGTCAGTCATATTCTAAACCTCCCTTAGGCGAGGGTTAAAGATCCGGTCAAGTGCGAAACCAAGCATGGCAAATCCTAACCCTGCTAACATCAATAAGAAGGCTGGCTCTAAAACCCAGTAGAAATAGCCGTTGAACAGGGCGCCATGAGTTTGGGCATCATTCAACAGTTTACCCCATGTAGGCAAGACCGGGTCGCCTAAGCCGAGGAGTGCTAAAGTCGCTTCCAAGAACACAAATGAAGGTACCTGGGTTACGAATCCCGGAATCAAAGTTGGGATAATCTTAGGGATCATGTAGCGGATAATAATCCGGCCGCTGCCTGCTCCATAGGCCCGGGCAGCGTCAATATAGCCTGACTGCTTGACCTGAATAAACATGGAGCGGTAGCTGAGAATTCCCGAACCGAAAATTCCAAGCAGGATTACCACACTCAACATGACCCATATACTACGGGAGTAGAACAGTCCAACCATAATTAGAATTGGCAGCAAGGGCAAGATCATGACGATTTCATTCACCCTGCGAATCAGCCAGTCAACCCAGCCGCCAAACCACACAGCGGTTGCTCCCAAAAACATTGTCATAATCGATGAGCCTACGGCAGCTACCAGACCAAAGGCTAAAGCCACCGGAGTACCCCAGAGGAGGGCGACTGTAATATCACGGCGACGATGATCGGTTCCGGCCAAGCCATGCAGCTTGCCGTAGACAACCAGCGTGGCGTCAATAGACGATCCTTCCTCAAAGACCAGACCTTCACCGACGAGCTGATAGGTTCCCTTGAGTGGTTTGTCAGGGTTTGCCGGGTCTGCAAACAGCCCACGTTCGGGTTGGACTCCGCCTAGTCTGCGAGTGACCCTGGAATCTTGAGAAACTGAGTAGGTTTCATTGGCACGAACTGTTAATTCACCTAGGGGAATTTCTCTTCCGTCAGGTGTGATCCAGTTCAAGACCACATTAGGCCGTGCTGCAGTAAACTCAGCTGTCAAAAATACTGCCAGTTCCGAAGGGAAACCATCGTATTGATAATCAAACTCGAAAATAAAATCAGAAGTGGCGACTCCGCCGCCCAGATCAACCATTATCTTTGCGTCAGGGTCATCAGTGGTTGATTGAACTATTGTCAGAGGCTGCTTCTCTTTATAGAAATAATTGAACCAGGCAGGGCGAGCATTACGTGGAGACTGCATCCAGACATTATCTGCGCCTCTCCAGAGCCTCAATGCTTCGCTGTAGGGTATCGTTACCATTGCATAGATAGCCATGAATACTAGGAACAAAATGATGATGCTTCCTGCGACCGCCGACGGATACCTTCTCATTTGGCGAAACGCATTGCTAAAAGTTGCTTTCATGATCTAATGTCCACCTCCGCCAATTTTAACTCTTGGATCAACCAAGGCATAGATAATATCAAGTAAAAAGACCGTGACGGCCAAAAGGTAGGCATAGATTACAGTAGTAGCTACAATGACGGGTGTGTCAAACAGGTTAATAGCCTGTTGGGTTAAGCGTCCAATTCCCGGCCAGTTGAAGACCGTCTCAAATACAATGGCCCCAGTCCAAAGTCCGATGATAGTAAGCATAAAGCTTGTAATGATTGTAGGCAGGGTGGGCCTGAGCACATAACGACGCTCTATTTCTCGATCGGACAATCCCTTGGCCTTGGCCATTTCTACATAGTCTTCGCTTGAATAGATTAAGAAAAAGGTTCTCCGCGAGTATGCGCCAGAAAACACTGAGGCCAGGAGTAAAGCGGAGACTGGTAAAATCATGTGCTTCATGATGCTTAGTGCCCGCAGCCAAGTAGTCTGGGGAGGCGGTGCATCGATCATGCCGCCAAAGGGCAGCCAGCCCAGAACGGCTGCAAATATGAGAATAAAAAACATACCGTAAAACCACGCCGGGGCCGAACTGGTAGGCGCTAAGGTAACAATTAACTTGTCTAAGAAGCTTCCATAACGGCGGGAGAGAATTAGCCCCAACGCAAGGGAACTAAAAAAGAGGAGAAGTTGACCGGTAGCCATTAAGAGTAGCGTTGGTCCCAGTCGTTCCCCCAAAATATTCCGCACCTGACGTGATCCGCTGTCACTGAGTAGATAGTCCGCCGAACCTAGATTAAGGGTAAGCCCGTTCCAGAGATACTCGAAGCTTCTGATCATAAATGGCCGATCAAGTCCCAACTGCTGAATTTGAACCTCGACTCTCGCTGCTTCAAGTTCTCGCCTTTCCTGCATAGTCAGGAAGGTCATTTCCTGGTCAGCTGCCATCTGCATGGCAATCTCTTCTTTAATTTGGCCAATCCGCATTTGATCCACATAGCCGCCGCCATTGGCAATAAGGATGGCTAAGTAGACTCCTATTGTAATAGTAACGAGCAAGGTCAGCCCCCGAACGAGTACGTACTTGAGTACACGATTGAGACTGCTGAACCTGCGTCGGCTCGGGACTGCAGATTCTACTTGTGCAGTATCAACATTTTGCATTTCCTATACCTCCCGGCATTGATCTGGAATAGAGAAGCGAGGGCGTGGACTCCACGCCCTCGCTCATCAAACATGGCGTTGTTAGCAAGTTCTCCCTAAGGCAGTGTTACAAATGTGTGCTGACCGAAAGTCGCACTGGCTACCAGAGTTGGGAGGACGATTGCCTCGACGGTGTTGGAACCGATAGGCAAGGCTTCTGTTTGTTCGGCTGTTAAGACGATTTCAAACAGTCCGTCAGCGATTGGAGTTGCATAACCGCTGGCTGCAACGGCTCCGGTGGCATCCAGAACAATGTACTTCACTTCTTGAATGAACTCCATTGCGTAGGGTTCACCTTCGAATGTGACCTCTACTTCGAAAGCAACTTCGTTGCCGGCCCTTACACGGCTTGGACCGGTTACTTCTGCTTCGGCAATGCGTGGCTGGTCAAACATAGCAAATTTGTCCGCACGCTCGGAGTAGTTCTCGTAACGCTTGAGGTGAACTACCTTTTCGGTTGGATATACAGCCTCAAGATACATTGGTCCGTTACCAATCCACATATGGCCTTTTTCTTGGTACCAGGCCTTAGCATTTGCATAACGGGTGGCAATTTCTTCTTCAGAGATGTACTCGCTGAGGAAGTCTGCCCATGGGATATAGTTGTTCTCGATAGCATAGTCGAGCCACTTGTCGAGGATCGGCAAGCTTGGTCCCATGTTGTAGCCCATGTGCTCAACATCTAGAGCAGTGGCCTTGGATACGCTAAATGCCAGTTCTCCATTGGCTTCGGCCAACACACCGAGAGCAAGAGTATGCCAGGGTTGGTTGCCGTAGTTGTAGAGATAAGAGAAGTAGTCGCTGTAGTTTAGCTCAGCGTCAATGTACCAGGAGTTAGACCAAGCTTCGATTACCAGCGGATCGACGGAGACGATTCTCCAGCCGCGAGCATTGTTGATATCGGTCTTGGTTACAGCCTCTGCTGACGGGTCAAAGATCTCACTGCCTTCAAATCCCCGATCCCAATCGAGGATTACTGGCAGCAGGATGTCCGCAATGGTCCAGGGGCTGCCGTCGTGCCAGGTTACGGTGTCATACAGGTCATCTCTGTAATGGACAACGACATGGCGTTTCGCTGTAACACCGTCAGGATATTTTTCACCAACGGTTACCCAGCGTCCGAGGTCGCCGTCCCAGTAGAGCCATGCGTCGGCAGGAACTGGAATGCCGCCCAAGTCATCATCATAGTTGTCATGGGGAAGTTCCACACCTTCGACAAACTCTAGTGTGAGCCAGTCTGTGTCAGGAGATTTCGCAACTGGCAGACCTTCTACCAGAGTGATCTCAGCGAACTTAGCGCGATGGGGCATGCGGCTGCCTGTAAATGGATTGCTGATGAAACCGCGGTCAAAGGTTGCCCTGATTGGCAGCTGGTCGAAGGATTGGTTGGAACCTTCCACAGCATTCCATGGATCAACGAGCAGTTGTTGTGCACCAATTCTGATCTCACCGCCAATTTCGTCTCCGCGGCGTAATGTGCTTGGCCACAGTGGAGTACTGCCCATGCCTTGAGCAAGGTCAGCAGCTACAGTGACGTCAGCACGGCGTGCTAGATAAGAAATTGTGTCTACAGTGTAGATACGTGGTGAAAACTCTAAACCGAGTTCCAAAGCTCTGGAGAAAAGAGCGTTTCTTTCTTCCATAGAGGTGAACTTTTTGTAATAGAGGCGCTCGATAATCTCTTCAAACTCTGGAGTTGGGTCATATTCTTGCCAGAGGGTGTAGGACATTCCCTGTGGGCTGAACATTTGACGGAAGTTATGACCTTGGTCACGATAAACTTCGCCTGCTACCCAACCGCCGGTGTAGACGTGCCAGAGTCCCAGCCAAGGATCGCTTGCGACCCAGATGGGGGATGCTTCAGCACCAGTGCGGTACTCAACAGTAGCGGTGAGTCCGATAGCTTCCAGTTGGTCAGCAACATAGTCACCAACAGAAGCCCTTTGGTCTTCGCTGCGAGCAAGGATGATTACTTCAACGGGCTGGCCGTTATAATGCCACTTGCCGTCGACGAGTTTGGCACCGTCTGCCATCATTTCGGTTTGAATGACCTCTTTTGCCAACTCGAAATCATAAGCATATTTCGACTCGAGACCACGAACTGATTCTACAACACGAGAATAGTCTACATAGTTCCGATTAAGCATGGTGAGTTTTCCAATGGCCAGGCCGCCGTAGAGTTCTTGGGCAATGTAGTCACGGTCAAGAATCCAGTTCATTGCCTCGCGAATCTTAACGTTGCCGAATGGGTTGTAACGGCCATCGTCGAACTCGGGTCCTACCACGTTGAATGTCAGTTCGGCATAGGAACCGAAGGTTTGGTAGTAGTCGAGCTCTGGATCGCTCAGAATTGTAGCAAATGGAACAGGTTGGCTTGATGTAGATGCATAGACATCAATGTCTCCTGTCTGTAAGCGAGTGACAGCAGTGGTGATCGATGGCTCTTCAACGAGAACTACATCGTCTACCCATGTTGCCATACGAGGTTCTTCTGCACTGACGGTAAACGCCATGGCCAACAGAAGAATTGTCACTAGAATGCTAACACTAAATTTCCGTTTTGACACACAAGTCACCTTCCTTTTCATTAAGTATAATTCATTGCATTCAATGATAAACTTTCCCCCCGCACCACCCCTTTGAACGAATTGTGCATAGTCTCACCTAATACATGTCTTTCAGTGTAGTAATTAGGGGCAAAGGGCCAAAATCCTGCAAATAAAACGGGAAATTAACATTTCAGTTTAGAATGCCTGTCCAAATGTGTTGCAGTTCGCCGTATTCCGAACATGGA
>JAAYOM010000026.1 GCA_012520315.1 Bacillota bacterium
TGTTGGGATTGTGTCGCAGTTTTATGAACTGCGGTAGATTCTTCAGGAGCGGTGTACGCGGCCCGTACGCACCGTTCTGTGAGAGGAAAACCGTTAGGCTGATCACCTAGCGGTTCCCTACTCGATTTATCATGTTTACACTGTTTTGCGCAGCAACGCCTTTCGCTCGTCATGCGTTACTTGAGGTTGCTGTGGGTCAGGTGCAGGCGACACCTGAATGCCCGCAGCTTTACGCAAAATTGCATTCTCCAGCCTCAGGCGTTCGATTCCAGCCAGCAAAGCCTCCAAATCAGGTGTGTTCTTGTGCATATGGGAACGCTCCTCATCATGAGTGTTTCTGTAGTGTTCGTCAAAAAAATGAGATTTCCTGCAAAAAGGTACAAATGTACAAGCCTTTTAATTATTTATTCGCAAAAGTTCTGTTTTCTCTAGCGCTTCGTTTACCAAACCATCCACGTCAAGTTCTGCTTCTGCCTGCAAAACTTGCTCCAATCTTGGCTTCGTAGCCGGGTTTTTCGGCACAAAGACAGTACAACAGTCTTCATAGGGCAAGATCGATGTCTCGTAGGTCCCGATGGAAACTGAAAGGTCAATGATCTCCTGTTTATCCATACCAATCAAAGGCCTAAAGATCGGCATGTTCGTAACTTCATTAATCACGTGGATACTCTCCATAGTCTGACTCGCTACTTGTCCAAGGCTGTCACCGGTAATTAGGGCCAGTGCCTTTTCCCGCTCCGCCAGTTTGGATGCGATGCGCAGCATAAAGCGGCGCATTAGGGTAATGGAAAGGTTGGGGTATGAACCCTTCTGCAGCGCCTTTTGAATCTCAGTGAAGTAGGCGATCCACAGCTTAAAAGAGCCATGGCCGTTGTAAGGGGCGAGGCGCTCGGCCAGTTCCACAACCTTGGCCTTGGATCTTTCTGATGTAAAGGGATAGGAATAAAAATGCAGACCTTCTATCTTCACACCCCTTTTCATCGACAAAAATCCTGCCACAGGGCTGTCAATGCCGCCAGAGAGCAGCAGAATACCCTTGCCGGAAGAACCCGCGGGCAAGCCCCGCAGGCAGGGTATGACTTGGGAGTATAAGAAGGCACCTTCCTGCCGAATTTCAACATTCAAGACAAAGTCGGGGTTGTGCACATCAACTCTAAGATGGGAGAAATTGCGCAGGATATGCCCGCCCAAAGCATGGCAGAGTTCCGGCGAGTTGAGGGGAAAGGCCTTGTTGGGCCGCCTGGCTTCTACTTTAAAGGTGCTGCCTGGAGTGTCCTGGACGACCAGGGAAGCTCCTTCTTTAATCTGTTCCAGATCAAGCTCACGCCTCAAAACCGGTGAGACAGAGACAATGCCGAAAACGGTTTGCAGTCTTTGGGCCAGTTCAGACCAGTTGTCTTTGGTTTCCAGATAAACCCGCCCATAGGTCTTAGTTATCTTGCCATGGGGCAGATCAGTCAGGGCTGAACGCATATTAGTCAACAAAAGATCCTCAAAGGTTTTTCGGTTGCGTCCTTTCAGGCTCAGTTCGCCATAACGGACCAAAAGCAAAGGATACATAAGCATCTCCTTAAATATAGATGTTGCGAATTTCTTCTACAGTTTCCTTTAGACTATAAACCACGTACTGGATCTGGTCAAGGGTCAGGGTTGGTGCCAAAGAAAAACGTATGGCTGATAAAATTTCTTCCTGAGACAAGCCAATCGCCTCGAGCACGTGGGATACACCCTTCTTCTTCGATGAGCAGGCAGCGCCCATGGACACAAAAATACGTTTCTGTTCGAGGAAGTGTACTAGAACTTCGCCGCGCACTCCGGGAAAGCTTGCATTAAGCAGGTGCGGTGCACCATTTTCGGGGCTGTTGATCCGCGAGTCCGGAATTGTCTTAATACCTTCGATTAGAGCGGTCCGCAGCTCCCGAAGCTGCTTTGTATTATGATCGAGGTTGTCGATGACTAGCTGAGCGGCTTTAGTCAAGCCTACGACGGCTGGGATATTCTCCGTACCGGGCCTTAAACCCCGCTCCTGATTGCCTCCGAACATGATCGGCCGCAGCTGAGCTTGGCGATCTGCGTAGAGCAGTCCGATTCCTTTCGGACCGAAGATTTTGTGCCCGCTAAAACTGCAAAGATGGGCCTTCAAATCAGGGATGCTGACCGGAACATGCCCTAGGGCCTGCACTGCATCTACATGGAATATGATCTTATGCTGCCTTTCTTTATTGGCTTCTTCGATGATTCTGCCAATCTTGCTGACAGGGGCGATGGTGCCTAGTTCATTGTTGACCAGCATCACGCTGACGATTTTGGTTGTGGGCTGCAGCAATGAGGCAGCTTCTTGGGCATCCATATGCCCGTGACTGTCCACTTGAAGGTAGCTGACCTGCCAGCCGAGCTCTTGTAAATGGTCGACTACGCCCAGAACGGAGGGGTGCTCAATTGGGGTTGTGATGATGTGTCCAGGATTGCGCCGGAAATAAGGGGAGTTGGCTACGCCTAGGATGGCCAGGTTGTTTGCCTCAGTTCCGCTGGCTGTAAAGTAGAGGTTCTCAGGTTCTGCCTGCAGGAGCCTGCCGAGCTGCTTGCGGTTGGAATTGAGCGTATTTTCAGCTGCTACGCCCCTGAGGTGGGGCGAAGAGGGATTGCCGTATTGAATCATCCAATAGGGTTCCATAGCTTGCACTACTTCTTCGGCTAGGGGAGTGGTGGCGCTATTGTCCAGGTAAATTTCATTACGCATGAGCGTACCTCCTTGTGCCACATTAAGAGTCAACCTCTTTTATTTCTAGTATCTCCCCTTTTTTCCCTCTTTCTGCAGCTTCTTTTGGTCTGCCGCGTAAGCCTGGGGAGAAGAAGGAGAATCTTTAAACAGAAATGGGTGTTACTGGTAGGGAAATTACTGTCTCTGGCGAAACATATAGTGTGTGCAGCAGTGAGCTTGCAGCGAAACGGGGGAAAAACATGAAACGAAAATTAGGGTTGTTAGTGCTTGTCGCACTGTTTTTGGTTGGTTGTTCCGGGTATGAACAGGTGATGGTGCCTCCTAAGGTTCAGATCGGGGGAGGAAACACTGTCGCGGTATTGTTCCTCGACAACTTTACAAACGACTATGCCATCTCTTATGAGGTGGAACAGCAGATCTTACGGACCCTGTCCGAGTATTATCGGGTCATTACTCCAGAAGAAGCTGAATGGGCTCTGGTTCGTTTGGGCTTGCTGAGAGGTCAGTCGCCTGATCGGGATCAGGCAATCAGACTTGGGCAAATGCTCGGTGTTGATGCATTGGTGATGGGTGAATTATCAGGCTACTTTGCCCCTTTGACACAGACACAGCCCTATCCTGCCAAAGAGAGGTATAACGCCCAAGAAGTCAGAGGGTATGACTGGGAGATTGGACAAAATACCAGGGTTATGGTAAGTTTCACAGGTCGGGTGATGGAGACCAGGGGCGGAAACGTGATTCACCGTGTAAGGGCCCAAGGCGAGGGCAGCACCAATACTAAGAAGACTATTGGTTGGTGGCCCGATGGCAAAGAACCCGGAGCCTGGCATATACCCCTGCCCCACCAGGGCGATGTTCCTGTGGTAAGACAATCGGCTGTGCGGCAGGCAGTCAGCCAGTTCACAGAAGATCTTATGCCAACCTACTATTGGCGCAGAGTTGACTAACTTCAAAGACTGGGCTAGAATTAAATAGATGACTCATCAAGAGAGGCGGAGGGACTGGCCCTATGAAGCCCGGCAACCGGTGGAACTTGCTTTCACAAGGTGCTAATTCCAGCAAAACTACTTCTCGCGTGGTTTTGGGAGATGAGGATGGCTAATTTTGTGCTTATATCCTCTCTCGTTAGGGAGAGGATTTATTATTTGAGAGGGTGGTAATTATGGCAGCGAGGAAGTACCTGTTTACATCGGAATCAGTGACGGAGGGACATCCTGATAAGGTCTGTGACCAAATCTCTGATGCCATTTTGGATGCTATTTTAGAGCAGGATCCCCAGGCCAGAGTGGCATGTGAAACCGCGATTTCTACAGGCCTGGTCTTAGTCCTCGGTGAGATTAGTACGCAATGCTATGTAGAAATTCCCCAGATTGTCCGGGACGTCGTTCGTGAGATAGGTTATGATCGGGCAAAATATGGTTTTGATGCAGATACTTGTGCGGTTCTAACCGCCATCCAGGAACAGTCCCCTGACATTGCCCTAGGTGTCAACCGGGCCCTGGAAAAGCGATCTGGTGATGCTGATCTCGACTCTACTATGGGTGCAGGGGATCAGGGAATCATGTTTGGTTATGCCACAGATGAAACGCCAGAATATATGCCGATGCCGATTACCCTAGCACACAAACTGGCCCAGCGCCTGGCTGAAGTGCGCAAGAACGGCTTGCTCCCCTACCTCAGGCCCGACGGCAAGACCCAAGTTTCCATTTGGTATGATGAAAACGACAGGCCCATGGCGGTGGACAATGTTCTGGTTTCGGCACAGCATCATCCTGAAGTTGACCAAGAAACCATTTACGCGGATGTGCGTAAGCATGTTATTGAACCTGTGGTCCCAGCTGGGCTCTGGACAGAACAGACCAGAGTCTTAGTCAACCCCACAGGCCGCTTCGTGGTGGGCGGACCCTTAGGCGATGCGGGCCTAACGGGGCGTAAGATTATTGTTGACAGCTACGGCGGACTAGGCAGGCACGGGGGAGGGGCGTTTTCCGGCAAGGACCCATCAAAGGTAGATCGATCCGCCTCTTATGCCGCCCGCTATGTGGCCAAGAACATTGTTGCCGCAGGCTTGGCACGAAGAATCGAAGTGCAGGTGGCCTATGCCATCGGTGTGGCCAAGCCCTTATCCCTGTTTGTAGATACTTTCGGCACAGGTATTGTTCCCGATCGCGAAATTGAAGAGTTGATCCACCAAAACTTCGATTTGCGTCCCCGGGCGATTATTCGCGATCTCGATTTACAGAGGCCGATCTACAGGCAAGTTGCCAGTTATGGTCACTTTGGGCGGCTAGATCTTGACCTGCCTTGGGAGCGTTTGGACAAAGTTGAGGCTTTGCGGAAGTAAATTAAAGAGCAATGGGGCCCTTTGGCCCTTTCTTTTTGACCCAAAGATTCAGAAAACATATAATTGACAGAACAGTGCACCTAGCGTATAATTTAGTCAGGGTCTATCCGCCAAGGAGGAAGACAATGGCTAGACGAATATGGTTGACGGCAGTCCTGCTTGTTGCGGTACTTTGCAGCTTAGCTGCTGGGGTAGAGGCTTCGGGTACAGTAACCTTTTACGTTCAGGTCGTACCCGGCCTCAAGATTTCCAGCCCCGATCAGCTAACCTTTGAGCCTGTGGCGCCAGGCCAGTCCGATGTTCAAGAACTAAGTCTCACGGTCTGGTCCAATGTGCGGTGGCAACTCCTAGTGGAGGCGAACGATTACGGCGCAGAGGGCGGGCTAAGCGGGATATTGGAAGTTGGCCAATCGGGAAGCTGGCGCGAGATATCTGCAGGTAGCGTGATTCATTCGGATCAACCGCCGACTGGCCCTGATGGTGTAGTGTTCCAAACCCCTTTTCGCTTTACTGGAAGCTATGATGACGAACCGGGGGACTATGACTTTCAGGTCAAATTCACGGTGGTGCCTGCCTTATGACAGGCCGAACCAGCAGGCTTACCCTTGTCGTTTTGGTGGTTTTGTTCGCCTGCGGCAGTGTGGATGCGACAATCTCGGTTTATCCTGTGATCATTGAAGCAGTTGAAGTTCGCAGGGGACAGTTCTTTGAAATTGTGTGCCAGAACTGGCATGAGCACGAAGTCAGCATGGAACTCTCCCTAGCCCTCTTTGATCAGGATGAAGCAGGCCGGGTGGTTTTCCTGGAGGATGAGGGTGCGGTGCAAAGGGCTGCTGATGCCCTGACCGTAGATACTAGGGAGTTTAGCTTAATGCCCCGGGAGGAGCGTAAAGTATGCCTTGAGCTGCAGCGGGACAATTTCGATCACCTCTACGCAGTCCTTTTCATCACGCCCAGGCAAGGGGGCGTACAAACCCGTTTTGCAGTACTTTTCTTGCTGTCTACTGCAGCAAGTGAGCTTGAAGTTAGTGTATCATACTGGGAAAAGCAGCCAGAGGCACTAGCCTTGACGGTGCAAAACAAGGGACTCCGTCACGGCCTCTGGGAAGGGGAACTGCTTCTTTATGATGAGTCAAACCAGTTAGGTGAGAAATGGAAAATATCCAGCGGCGTAGTGTTAGCTGGACGCAGTCGGGGCCTTGAGGTTCCTTTGCCCCCTTGGGTGCAGAGGGTAGAAATATTGTCGGTTCAGCAGGGGCAGATCCGATGAAGCAGTCTGTGTTAGCCTTGGTGTTGGTGCTGCTTCTTTTTCCACCTTGCGCCGCTGCAGAGCCCCACCTGGCATACGTAGGGGAACAAGCGAACACAACCTTGGCCGTCGAACAGCAGATAGAACTGTGGATCGAAGCTTCAGACTTGTGGCAGCTAAGTGCTAAGGCAGCTACCGGTCTCAAGTTTTTTGATCTAGACGGCCAAGCGGTAACGGAAGGACTGCTTACTTTAGGCCGCGGCTCTCGGTGGGATGCTTACATCTTAGAGGTGAGTTTTGATTTAGAACTGCTCGGCGAGGGAAGGCATGAGCTTGATTTAGAGCTAGAGCTGCAGGGGGCCCAGGGTATCCTGGGTCTTCCCCTCGCCCAAGAAACCTGGATCCTGCCCCTCAATAACTGGGAAGTAGAGGTACAGAGAGGTTTAGAGACGTATACCCTCAGCTCTGGACAGTGGTTCTTGCTTGAACCCAAGGATCGGGTGCTCCATGCCGGGCAGGAAGTAATGCTCCTCGGTGAAAAAATCGAAGCGGCAGCGCTACAGGTTAGGGGCGGTGATCCAGATTTCTGGTGGGATCCAAGTCCCCTTCATTTATCTGCAGCTGAGTACGGCATTGTATCGCTTAAACTCCGAGGACCCAGTCCAGGTGGGAAAGTGATTCTCTGTACAAATAACTATTTGCACATCGGCAGCAGTTGGACCCTTAATGGCCAGCCTGTGCAGGCTGCGACTGATCCAGACGGCAGCCTGACTGTGGAGCTGCCTCCTCTTGCTGCAGGTGTCCATACACTCAGCGGGGCTGTGCAGGCCCTCCTCCCAGCTTTTGAGCGGCAGGGTGAAATTTGGGCCCAGTGGCAGGGGAGGAAGGCTTATCGCACAGTCTACATTGAACGGGGCTGGTTTGACCAGGGACGGGTGCAGGTTATTCAGGCTGATACATCTTCTCCGCTGCTTCTCCCGGATGGGCGCATGCAAAGGGTCGGCGGCGGAGGTGAAATAGCTGTTGAAAGAAGCGGACTTGATGTGGTGATACCCCTGGACAGTCCTGCCCAGCCGATCTGGACTGGTCTTCCCTTAGCAGAGAGTGTGGTGTGGAAGATAGAGGCACCTGAAGGCGAAGAACCGGACTTCATCATGCCTGTCTTGATTTGGGATCAAGGCTTTTCTTGGCGCCTTGTGACCCGATCTGGTCAGTGGTTCCTAGACACCTCAGCGGCCGGGCAAAAGTTCTTGCTAGAGGGCGCTCTTGGCTTGCTGAGTCTTGAAAGGGGCAGCCAAGGGGAAATAAATGCTCGCCTTGCTGCGGGGCCCCAAGGGCAGAGCGATGGGCCTTGGACATGGCGGGAAGAGACAGATTTTCGTTATGGCAGCTACAAACAGAGAGACTGGACTTGGACAATTGCAATTCCTCGCAGCTTCGGCCGGCCGCCCGCTTTGTCGGTTGAGTACAGCGGGAAAAGGGTGGGGTTTCAGATCGCTCCTCGGGAGATCGCCCTTCGATTCTCCAACTCTGCCTGGGCCTGGGGCGTGCGTTTCAAATCCCGGACGCTGTGGGCTGAGATTAGACAGCCAAAGCTGCGGTTAGAAATGCGGCCAGGCAGAGTGGAGCTTGCCTGCAAAGCAAGAGAGCAAGGAGACCTGCGCTTAACTTTGGAGCCTGAGAGTGTGGAAGTAAACTACAGGTCCCAACCTTGGGAAGCATATTATAAGTTTGCCCAAGGTAAGCCTGAAGGAGGCATCCGCTATAAACACCCTGCTGCCCACGGGCAGGTTCTATCCGTAACTCTTGGCGCACTGCAGGTGAAAAATGGTCTTCTCCTGGGGGAGCTGGCAGCGGAGTTAGGCTATGAACTGTCCACTTGGTGTACGCTTTATCTAGAAGGGGGCCTAGCAGCAACTTTCTCCCTGGAAAAAGAGCTCACTCACGTGGATTTTCGCTATGGAGGGGGAGTGATTGTCAGGCCTTTACCGCAGCTGGCTGCTGCTGCTGGTTGGAACAACAAGGAAAAGTGGCATTTCAAAGCAGGCGTTGTTCTGCCTTTTTCCGGCAGGAAAAAGTCTACTGATTTCGAATAGGGAAAGTGTGCTAACGTTTGCAAAGATAAGGAGTGGAAATGAATGTTGAGGGAAGCAGTGTACCATGTAGCCCACGGCAGTTATGCCTATCCTGTTGCGGAAGATACTTTGCGAGTAACTTTGCGTGCAGCCAAAGGCGACTTGCAGAGAGTGAGTGTGCTGTTTCAAGACAGGTACGGAGGTTCAGAACCTTTTGTAACTAACCTGGAAATTGCGGCCGAAGACGAAATGTTTACTTACTACCAGGCAGACTTGCAGCTTGCTACCAAACGTTTTGGCTATGTGTTCCTGCTTGACGATGGAAAAGACCAGGTCTTCTATACTGAAAAGGGCTTTTTTGCCGATGTTCCGCCTAACACTCAATTTCATTATCCCTACATTGCCCTAAAAGATCTGTGGGAACCTCCCAAGTGGGCTCAGGGGGCTGTGGTCTACCAGATCTTCCCCGAACGCTTCGCCAATGGTGATCCTGCCAATGATCCACCTAATGTGGAGCCTTGGGATGCGTTGCCCCAAGTGGACAGCCAAAAAGGCGGCGATCTGCAGGGGGTGATCGATCGCTTTGAACACCTTGTGGAACTTGGTGTTGATGTGATTTACCTCACCCCGATTTTTCAAGCCCCCAGCAACCATAAGTATGATACGGTCGATTATTACACGATCGATCCCCATTTTGGCGACGAGGAAACTGTGCGCCGCATGATCGAACTAGCCCATGAACATGACATTAAGGTGGTATTTGATGCAGTATTCAACCATGCAGGTTTTGGGTTCTTTGCTTTCCAAGACGTCCTCGAGCATGGAGAAGAATCGGAATATGCCCATTGGTTTAACATTGACAGTTTTCCGGTGCAAACAGATCCGCCCAACTATGAGACCTTCGCCAATCAGATTGCCACAATGCCTAAGCTGATGACACATGAGAATGACGTCAAAGAGTACTTCTTGGAAGTAGGCAGATATTGGGTGCAGGAGTTTGGAATCGACGGCTGGCGGCTTGATGTAGCAAATGAAATCGATCACCACTTTTGGCGGGAGTTTCGCCAGGCAGTCAAGGCAGAGAACCCGGAGGCACTGATTGTGGGCGAACTTTGGCATGAAGCTAGTGAATGGGTGCGGGGAGACCAGTTCGACTCGGTAATGAACTATTCGCTGCAGTACGCTTGCCTGGAGTTTTTCGCGAAGGCCACGATCCGAGCCAGGACTTTTGCCAATCGCCTGGCCAAGGTGCAAATGAACCATACACATGCTGTCAACTTAAGCATGTTTAATCTCCTGGACAGCCACGATACAGAACGCTTTCTAACCAGCTGCGGGGGCAGTTTGCAGAAGCTGGCGCTGGCAGCAGCTTTCCAGCTTACCTATGAAGGTGCCCCCATGATCTATTATGGGGATGAAGTGGGAATGGAGGGCTTGACAGATCCCGATTGCCGGCGGGGCATGATCTGGGATCCAGAGGAACAGAATTTGGAGCTTCTGGCCTGGTACAAGCAACTGATCAGCTTGCGGAAAGAACATGAGGTGTTGCGCTTCGGCCGCTGCCGTACAGTGTGGGCAGACAGTGCCACAAATATCTATGGCTTCGTCCGCTTCGATGAGAGTGAGCAGATTCTAGTTCTCATTAACAATCAGGCTAAGGAAGAAAGTATTGATTTAAAGGAAATTGTCTGGCCGATTGCCGTACCCAAGCAGGTACAGGACTTGGTAACGAAAGAAAAGTTCGCTCTAGGAGAAGTATCACTTGCAGCTTATGGAGTGAGAATCTTAACTTGATAAAAAAGGGGTCCGGCAGGGACCCCTTTTACATACTTGACTAGAAAACTGGTACAACTGCTCCGCCGTAGCTTTCGCTAATAAAGAGGCGAACTTCGTCACTTAGAAGGGCGGCAGCCAGTTTGGCTAGGGCATCGTTAGCTTGGTCTTCCGCTCTGATGGCGACCACATTAACATAGGGCGACTCGGCCCCTTCGAGGAAGAGTGCGTCCTGGGCTGGATTGAGTCCGGCCTGCAAGGCGTAGTTGCCGTTAATTACTGCTCCGTCCACATCGGCTAGACTGCGGCTCAGCTGTGCTGCCTCGAGCTCAAAAAACTTAATTTGCAGTTTGTTTTCGGTAATGTCAAAGGGGGTGGGCACTATTCCAGCCTTTGGATCCAATTCGATTAAACCTGCCTCTTGCAGAAGGAGCAAGGCTCGCCCGCCATTGGTGGCGTCGTTAGGAATAGCGATGGTCGCCCGCTGCGGCAGCTGGTTCAGGGACGTATGTTTTTCTGAGAACAAGCCCAGCGGCTCCACATGTACTGCGACCAGGACTGCCAGATCTGTTCCTGCATCTTGGTTGAAAGAATCCAAGTAAGGCACATGTTGGAAAAAGTTGGCGTCCAGTTCGCCTTCATCTAGAGCTAGATTGGGACGAACGTAGTCGGTGAACTCTACGATCTCCAGGGAGATACCCTGCTGGTCTAAAATAGGGACAATGATCTGCAAAATTTCTGCATGGGGAACGGGGGTGGCCCCAACTTTCAGGCTAGAGCCCAGTGCAGCTTGGCTGCTAGCCAGTAAGACAATGAGGATACTTGCGATTAATAGACTTCTTTTCATGGTTTACTCCTCCTAGTTTCGCTGATAAAGTTTGTAGGCGATTTTGTCGCCAAGCATTTGAATACCTTGTACTAACACTACGAGAATGATGACGGTCATCAACATAATATCGCCCCGAAAGCGCTGGTACCCATAGCGGATAGCCAAGTCGCCAAGGCCGCCCCCTCCTATGGAACCTGCCATGGCAGAGTAGCCCACAAGGTTGACTGCCGTTAAGGTTACGGCTAGAACAAGTGCGGGCAATGCTTCTGGGAGCATGACCTTATAGATTATCTGCGGGGGCGAGGCCCCCATACTGACTGCTGCCTCGATTACTCCAGGATCCACTTCTTTCAAAGCCCCATCCACCAGCCTGGCAACAAAGGGTATAGCTGCCACAGTTAGGGGAACAATAGCTGCTTCAGTGCCGATGGAGGTGCCTGCAACTGCCCGGGTAAAGGGGATGATTGCCACCATAAGAATGATAAATGGGATGGAGCGGCCGATGTTGACAATTCCCCCGAGCAGACGGTGAAGGAGCGGCTGCTCTAGAATGTGGCTAGGTGCAGTTGTTGTCAAAAGGATACCCATGGGTACACCTGCCAGGGTGGCAAGCAGCGTGGCTGTTCCCACCATCTGTAAGGTCTCTAGCGTGGCAGCGTAGAGCATGGAGAGCATTGCTTGGTTGAACATCAGTTTAACACCTCCACTCCAACCTGATTTTTCTGGAGGAACTCAATGGCCTGAGCGACCTGCCCGTCGCTGCCTGTAAGTTCCACCATAAGCATGCCGAAGGGTGTGCTTTTCATCTGGTCTATACGGCCGAAGAGTATGTTCACATCAATCCCATGCCTGCGGATCATCTGGGAGATAATGGGCTGATGGGCCTTTTTATCAACAAAGGTCAACTTAAGCAAAGTGCTGTCCGGCTGATGCCAGTTTTCTGGGGAAAGCTTGGTAGACAAGAATCCCTGCAGCATGCGCTTGGCTGCCTTGGACCTGGGCTGAGTGAACACGTCCATAACCGGACCTGTCTCTTCCAGCACGCCATCTTCCAACACTGCCACAGAGTCACAGATTTCCTGGATCACTGCCATCTCATGTGTGATTAGCACTATGGTCAGGTTAAGCTGTTCATTGATCTTGCGCAGCAGACTCAGGACAGCAGTTGTGGTTTCAGGATCAAGGGCTGAAGTAGCTTCATCACAGAGCAGTATTTTCGGTTCTGTTGCCAACGCCCTGGCGATCCCGACTCTCTGCTTCTGCCCGCCGCTGAGCTGGCTTGGATAGCTGTTCAGCTTATCACTTAGGCCAACTAAATCCGCCAAACTTGACACTTTGTCCCTGACACTTTTCCGGGAGCAGCCTGCCAACTCCAGGGGAAAGGCGATATTTTGCAGGACAGTGCGGGAGTTTAACAGATTGAAGTGCTGAAAGATCATTCCCGTTTGTTTACGGGCCTTCCGTAACTCTTTGTCGCTTAAATCGTTCATAAGCACACCGTTGACCCAAACTTCCCCTGAATCGGGCCTCTCCAGCATATTGATGCAGCGAATCAGTGTGGACTTGCCCGCGCCGCTTTGGCCAATGATGCCAAATATCTCGCCGGCAGGAATTGATAAACTGATTCCTTTCAGGGCGTGTACATCAGAACTGCCCGTAAAAGTTTTCGACACATTCTTGAAGGTAATCACAGAGCTCCCCCCTTTAGATAAAAAAACCTCTTCCTGAAAGAAGAGGTTTGACCATCTAGAACCGCTAGATGTAAAACTGCTCTCCTCTCATCTTTCTGAACAAATGTGTTCAGCTGGAATTGGCACCTTGTGTGAGCAAGCTCCCACTGGTTGCCGGGCTTCATTGGGCCAGTCCCTCCGCCACTCTTGATAAGAGTCGTTAGAAAACGCATGTAATTACTAGATAGTATACGGAAGGATAGAAGTCTTGTCAATGATAAAATTCTCTACCGTTTCTGGCTATGTCAGGAAAAACATGTTATAGTTAATATAGGTGCCAGGCTGAATCTGGCGGGGTCTACGGGGAGGCAGACCGATGGGAAACAAGCTATTGTCTACAAAAACTTTAGAGGATATTTTAAATAAAACAAGGGGCGCCCTGGAAGAAGGGCGGTCACAAATGTACGAGGTGGCTGAAGCAGCTCGGGTCGAATGTCGCAGAACGGAGGTTGTTTTCAAATCCGTCCAAGCTGAGATGGAGGAAGCCATCGGGGAAGTGGAAGATCTAACAAGGCGTTTTGCCCAGATGAGGCTGGAGCTCTTTCAATCAAATAAGGATTTTCAAGAATATAGTGAAGAAGAGAAAAGAAAAATCTACGAGGAAGCGGCCCAAGTACGGGAAGCATTGACTGCAGCCAAGGAGCGGGAACGCCTCTTGCGGGTACGCAGGGATAACTTGGAGAAGACCCTCGCGAAACTGCAAGAAATAGCAGCGAAGGCAGAGACTTTAGTCTCCCAGGTTGGTATGGCCTTAAAATACCTTTCCAGCAGCATCTCCGACGTCAATAAGCAGATTGAGAACTTCCAGGCCCGGGAGTATGCCAGCCAAGAGCTGATTAAGGGCCAGGAAATAGAACGTCGCCGCATAGCTAATGCGCTGCACGATGGACCGGTGCAGGACTTGGCCAATGCCATGGTGCAGATGGAAATTTGTGAGCGGCTCTATGCTGTGGGAAGCATAGCTGAAGCCAGTCAAAACTTTGGGAAGCTGAAGGCCGCCACCCAGGAAAGTATTGCAGAGCTGCGCAATATTATTTATGACCTAAATCCGATGACCCTTGATGACTTGGGTTTGGTCCTTACTATCAGAAACAGCCTGAGAAACTTGGAAAAGCAAACTGCAATTGAAGCTGATTTTGTAGTGCTTGGCAACGAAACGCGCCTGAACGATCAGATCGAGATGGCGATCTTCAGGATAGTCCAGGAAGCACTGAATAATTGCCGCAAACATGCAAACCCAAGGCTAATTAAGGTCACTTTGGAGTTTTCCAGCCGCTATATTAGTGCAGAGGTCAGGGATGACGGGATCGGGTTTGATATGTTAGAGATTCAAAACAAGCTGAGGACAGGCAAACACTATGGAATGCTGAGTATGCAAGGCCGCACCGAACTTCTGGGAGGTTCAGTGCAGATTCAAAGTGAGCCGGGTAAAGGAACCAGAATGTTGGTAAGGATCCCGTTGACTGAGGGTGAGGGAGTGATGAGGAATTGAGTGACATAAGGGTACTTATTGTGGATGATCATCCTCTCCTGCGGCAAGGCCTCAGCAGGCTCTTAGAACTTGAGGGTGGAATCACTGTGGTTGGGCAGGCCAGCAATGGCCTAGAAGCGCTTCGCTTAATAGGCGAGCTGAAGCCGGATGTGGTGTTGCTGGATATAAACATGCCAGGCATGAACGGCATCGAAGTGGCCAAGACTGTTCGTCAGCACCATCCCGATACAGAGGTTTTAGTTCTCACTATTCATGACAATGAATCCTACGTAAACGAGATGATCCGCATTGGGGCCAAGGGTTACCTTTTGAAAGATGCAGAGCCGCGGGAAGTAGTTCATGCCATCAAAAGGGTTGTTGCCGGAGAGGTTGCTTATTCGAGCCATCTGATGGAAAGGGTTATGGAACGGTACCATCATCTAGAGGTGCAGTACGGACGTCTCCAGAGCGCTGCTGCCATCCATGACCTGGATTTGACGAACAGGGAACTGGAAATCCTTCAATATATCGTTGAGGGGCTTAGCAACAAAGAGATTGCCGGCGCCCTCTATATCAGTGAAAAGACGGTAAAAAACCATATCACTAACTTACTGAGGAAGCTTGAAGTGGAAGATCGTACCCAAGCGGCGGTTTTTGCAGTAAGTCGCGGCTTGTTCTCCTAGCCGATGCTCAGTTGGCCAAGGAACTCCAGGTCATTGATGAGCAGTCGGAAGCGACAGCCTAGCAAAGTAGATGCTTCTTTGCACATTTCCATTCTCGACAGGTAGATTTCAAAAAAATCCATGATTTGACAGATTTCTTGATCAAACACGATTTCCAAAGTAATGATATGCTTCTTTTGGTCTACATAAAGTTTACTGTCGGTTATTGCCAGATTGACCCTGTCATGAATGCTAGGGCGCTCATCGCTCTCGAGCCGATTGGCCCTGGTGCGATGGGCGTCACTTTTGTCTGCTAAGATGAGGGCGGATGTGACTGGACTTACCGCTTTGCCTATCTCTTCTTCATGATTGCCGATGGCGGTGACGATGATGCAGATCTCCTCTAAATCCATTCCGAGCCGTCTCAACTCGGAGTAAACCATACTTGCGCCTGAAATGGAATGATGTTTGCGATTAATCAGATTCCCTACGTCATGGAGATAGCCTGCAATGGCGCCAAGTTCAACGGTGCGTTCATCATAGCCGAGATCTTTGAGAATCTGGGCTGTCGTTTCGGATACATAAGAAACGTGGCGCAGGCCATGATCAGTATAGCCGCGGGCCCTTAGATAGGCACTGGAGTTATTAATTAGAGTCAGGAACACCTTGTCCTGCTGAATGTCTTTTAGCCTAATCATGTTCTTGACCTCCCGGTTATTTTCTTAGTTATACCACAGCGGGGATGGGTTGACAAGCGTCGGTGCAGTATCGTTGCCCAATGGTCCCATAAAAATTAGGACCATTGGCCAGTGTTCCCAAGGACCTCAAAATGTTAGACTAAAGGTGAAACAATTACCGAAAAAACAGTGGCCACCCCCAACCCCAACCCCCGGCTACTGTTTTTTCTTATGTGCGTTCCTTTTGTGGACATTGTGTGAGCTGGCGAATAAGATATTCAAGGAATTAGAGAATGGGTAGGAGGGTGTCCTATGCAAGAGAAGAACCTTTCTCTCCTTACCCCCAGGGAGCGCGAGGTCTTGAAGCTGATAGCCCAGGGTCTGTCGAATGGGGAAATAGCAGCGGCCTTGTTCATAAGCCAGCACACGGTCAAGAATCATGTCAGTAATATCTATCGCAAGTTAGGGGAGCATGATCGGACGAAGGTGGCGCTATTGGCTGTTGGGGAAGATATGGAGGAGTAAGTTGGATATTTGAAAGCGGCGTCTGCGGTGCAGGTGTCGCTTTCTATTTTGCAGGAATTTTCCCCATAGGCAGAGAACCTATAGTTGCCCAGGGTCTAAGGAGGACTCTATGCACAAATTACAGATTTTTGTATACAAATCGCAAGGTTCGTTTCATGTGGGTTTAGTGCGCCATCCGCAGCATTGTTCAGATGGGGTAATGCTTACACCACCTCTGCCGAGCTCTCAGGCCTATGAAGCTCTCAAGCTGTGGGAGAGTCGCTTGCGCGGGAAATTCCGACTCTTGTGGTGGCAGTCGGCTGCTCGCAAGTATACAGAACGAAAGGTTGAACCTAGTTTTTCCTCAGATAGGATGCACTGCGTAGAAGCGGCCTTGGACAGACTCAAAGAGGTGCTCAGGGGTCGCATTCTCTCTGAACACAGACTGGTAGGCGCCTTGAGAGATGAAGGATTTTGGCCCAGTGACATTAGCTGGGCATTGGATCTAGGTGTGCAAAGGGACGAGCTTTTGCAGTTCCCTGGATTTATCACAGCCCCGTGGGGAAGGAAAATTTGTTCAAGATGTCACAGCGAATACTCAAAACCCGTTCTATGCTTGGTATGCGGCCGCTCCGACTGCCTGCTTTGTCATGCCTGCCGCAGCATGGG
Source organism: Bacillota bacterium (assembly GCA_012520315.1). Taxonomy (GTDB): domain Bacteria; phylum Bacillota; class Limnochordia; order Darwinibacteriales; family Darwinibacteriaceae; genus UBA5420. The sequence goes on from JAAYOM010000026.1 coordinate 16,706, forward strand.
TGAACATCGATCCTGCAGCACCTTGCTTGCCCTGGCGAACGGGGGGCAGAGCGGCTTAAAGAAGCCTAGGGCTGGTTTGCATCTGCAACTCAGCCACAAGCTGACCCACCCGCAGCAGCAGGCTAGCGAGGAACTGCTTAAGTTCTGGAAGCAGGGCACAGGCAAGGCGTTGGTATGGGCAGCCTGCGGTGCAGGTAAGACTGAAGTGACTTTTGCCCTGATTCGGCAAGCCCTCAGAGAAGGCGGGGAGGTGCTCTTTGCCATACCTCGACAGGACATTGTCCGAGAAATGACTGAAAGGCTCCGCCGGGCTTTCCCCTCCGTTACAGTTGCCAGTCATTATGGGGGACAGCCATGGCACGCACCGGGAGAGTTAGTGGTTGCCACAACTCACCAGGTGCTCCATTTCTACAAACGCTTTAGCTTAGCTATTCTCGATGAGGTGGATGCCTTTCCTTACCAGGGCAATGAAATACTCCGCTTTGGACTGGAGCGAGCTCTGCTGCCAACGGGCAGGCTGGTGGAAATGACTGCAACACCACATTCGTTGCGCGAGTATAAAAAAGTGATCACAATCCCGGCGCGCTATCACGGGCATCCTCTGCCAGAGCCGGAACTTGTAATCCAGGATCTGCCTGCCTGGCAGACCCTGCAACCCTCTGAATTTCCACCTGACCTGCTTCGAGTGTTACAGAACGGCCTCTGTCGCTGGCTGGTTTTTGCGCCGACTATCGCCGCTTGTTCGCGCCTGCAAGAGGTTTTGACTGAAGCCTTAGGCAAACCTGTTGGTTTGTGCCATTCCAAGGTAGACGATCGCCAGCAAGTGATCCAGGACTTTATGAGTGGACGGTTTGGGGTTATGGTTACAACCTCTGTCCTGGAGCGGGGCGTTAATTTTCCCAATGTGGGAGTGATTGTTCTGTATGCAGATCATACCTTGTTCACAGTCAGTTCCCTTGTTCAAATGGCAGGACGGGTGGGCAGAACTGCTGACTTGCCAGATGGTCTTGTCCTGTTTGTCGGGTCTAGAACCACTGCACCTATGAAAAAGGCCCTCGCCATGATTCGGCGCCTCAATACTGAGGCCAGGGAAAGGGGCTTTCTCCGTGAATAGAACCCTTTCTAACTGGCTGCAAGCCCTGGAACATCTACTCCTGCCTCCCGTTCCGCTCTGCGGATTGTGTGGCGAGCGTGCCCGCCTGCCGGTTGGGGCCTGCAAGAGCTGCCTTGACTCATTGGCCATAAGCTGGCGGAAGCGAGAGGTACAAGGCTATCAGTGTTTTTCCCTCTTTCCGTACCAGGGCTATGGGCGCGATCTTGTTCATCGGATGAAGTTCCAGAGCGGATATGAAATAGCGGTTACTCTAGGACTTTTCTTAGGTTTAGCAGCTCGGGAGGAACCGGCGCTGGCTAAGGTGGACATCCTGGTTCCAATGCCATTATCACCGGGACGATTGGAGATTAGGGGGTTCAACCAAGCAGCACTTCTTGCCGATAATATAAAGGGAGTATGGAAACGCCCAGTCTCCAGCTGTGTACTGAGAACCCGGGAGACAAAATCCCAAAGCGGGCTCTCCTTGATAGAACGGAAACGTAATGTGCAGGGCGCTTTTGCCCTGCTGCCTGGTTTTGATTTGCGCCATAGAACATGTTTGATTGTAGATGATGTGATCACCTCGGGCCATACATTTCTAGCTATCGCAAAGCTCATTGAAGACTATGGCGGAAAACCCATGGGGATTTTTGCCGCCCGTACAGAAATTTTGAGTAGGAGTGATCTACATGCTGAGAAACTGTGAGGAGTGCAACCGTGTTTTTTCCCATCCGACACGGTCTTTGTGCAACGAATGTTATGAAGAAGCTCAAAAGAGCTTCAAGACGGTCAAGGACTATCTGCGGGAAAACCCAGGGGCATCAGTGGCTCAGGTGTCCAAAGAAACTGAGGTGCCGATAGAGTTAATCCAAGAGTATATCCAAGAAGGACGCTTAGATGTGATTCCTAGGGACGCAATTCTGAAATGCGCAATTTGCGGCAGCGCAATCAATGTAGGCCGGATATGCGCGAAATGCCGCGGAGATTTGCGCAGTACGATCAGTACAGAAAAGGCGCGTACTCGGGACACAGGCGATCGGGCCCGCTCGCGGATGTACATTCTGGATTCTATAAGAGACGACAAGAAAGATTAAAGCTTTTTTAGCAAGGTGCCGACAAATAAGGTAAGAGAAGAAAGGGGTTTTACCGATGATTATTTCTAACAAGGCAGCTGTGCAGCGTGTGGCACGGGTTTATCACGAACAGCGTCAGGCCAACCAAGTGCGAAAGCAAGCTGGAAACCCTTCTTACAATGATGAGGTAACTCTGTCGGCGGAGGGAAAAGAGATGCAGGCTATGTTGCAGAAGCTGCATAACGTGTCTGCCATTAGACCGCGGGCGGAAGAAATAAAGGTAGCGGTACAAAATGGCTCCTACCAAGTATCCCCCCGGCAAATTGCCCAAGGGATCATTAACGCCCAGAAGCGGAGTTGAGGACCATGACTGTATGGGACGAATTTATTGCGGTTGTGGAACGGGAAAACTCCCTGCTGCAGGAGCTGATTGAGTTAGGAACCGCTAAACAGCAGAGTATAAATGATGCCCAGGAAGTATCGCGTTTGGCAGGTGAAGAGCAGCTCTGTTTGGCTCGTTTAGAGGAAGTGGAAAAAGAACGGGTGGAGCTTTTCGATGTGCTTGCAGCCGGAAAGACGCTTGAGGACTGGGTGGCATCTTTAAATAGCGAACTGCAGGAGGTTGTCAGCCCTTTGCTGCTTGAGCTGATGGAAAACCTGGCTGTCTTGCAGTCCTTGAACGACCTCAATCAGGAACTGTTAGCCCAGTCTTTGGGTTTTGTGCAGTTTTCTCTGAATTTAATGGTCGGAGATGATACATCTCCGACCTATACTCGCCCAGGGTCTAATCAGGCAGGAAGATCAATTTTTGACCGAAAGGTGTAATTCACTATGAGCATGAGGACAACTTTTAGCGGGCTAGCCATCGCACTCCGTGCTTTGCAGGCCCAGCAAATTTCACTGGATATAACCGGGCACAATGTTGCCAATGCCAACAACCCCAACTACTCGCGGCAGACGGCACTCCACTCTGCCACGAAACCATATCCTGCGCCTATGATGGGTTATACCCCTTCGTCGGGCCAGTTGGGTACGGGTGTGGAAATCAGCCAGATCAATCGCATGCGGGATGGTTTCGTGGACCTGCGCCTGCGTCAGCAGCTGCACAGCAAGAACTACTGGGCCGCCATGGAAGACGGCCTCAGGCAAGTGGAACTCTTTTTCAATGAACCTTCCGAAAACGGGATTCACTACGCTCTGGACCAGTTTTGGGATTCGCTGCAGGATCTAAGCCGTGAACCTGACTTTATTGCGGTTCGGGAAGTGGTTGTGCAAAGGGCCCACGTACTTGTAGAGTCAATTAGGGGCACGAGGGAGAATCTGCAGAGCCTGCGTGAGAACATTAATGGAAATATACCCCTTAAAGTTGACGAGGTGAACTCGTTGGCGAGGCGGATTGCAGATCTGAATGTGGAAATCGGCAAGATTACCGCCACAGGCAGCATACCCAATGACTTGCTGGACGCAAGGGATGGTTTAGTGGAAGAGTTAAGCCACCTAGTCGATATTGAAGTTGTGCAGGATTATGCCGGCATGATTGGTGTTACAATCGGCGGGGCCAGCCTAGTTCACCGCGGCACTTCCTATGGCCTGACTACAACTGTTGGAGATGAAAGTGACAATTACAGAAAAGTGGAAGTCATCTGGGCAGCCACCGGCAACAAGGCAGATATTAGAGCAGGTGAAATCGGCGGACTTTTGGATCTCCGGGAAGAAATCACACGCGTCATTGGGGAACTCGATGATTGGACTTTGGATTTTGCCCTTGAGTTTAA
>JAAYOM010000002.1 GCA_012520315.1 Bacillota bacterium
AAGGCACAGGACTTTGACTCCTGCATTCCCTGGTTCGAGTCCAGGCACCCCAGCCATCTAGCCCAGATAGCTCAGTCGGTAGAGCAGAGGACTGAAAATCCTCGTGTCGCTGGTTCGATTCCGGCTCTGGGCACCATCAGCGGTTCCTTAGCTCAGTTGGTTAGAGTGCTGCCTTGACATGGCAGAGGTCACTGGTTCGATTCCAGTAGGAACCACCATTAATGGAAAATGCCCCCATCGTCTAGCGGCCTAGGACACCGCCCTTTCACGGCGAAGGCACCGGTTCAAATCCGGTTGGGGGTACCATATATTGGGCCCATAGCTCAGTTGGGAGAGCGCTTGAATGGCATTCAAGAGGCCGTCGGTTCGATTCCGTCTGGGTCCACCATCTAAACATTGATAAACTCCGCATTTGCGGGGTTTTTTCTTTTTGCGCAGTTTCTCCAAAACAAGGGAAAACCAGGTGAAAACGGGGGCGCTTTCTTTATACTCAAAAGGAGTAACGGCAGTGTTAGTGAATTAAAAATCGTGAGGAGGTATTTGACATGTTACCGAAGCTTACCAGGGGCGGGATTGTAATTGTCAGCATAGGAGCTGTATTGACCGTCATTGGACTTGTCCTGTTCTTTAGAGTCTTCTTCTCTATGGCCAGCCACATCAGCGATCCCATGTTTTTTCATTCCCATTTCCGAAGTGCATCGCCCAATGAACGCCTAGTGCCCTTTCAAAGTGGCGCAGTTGGTGTCATATTGGCAGGACTAGGGGGGGTTCTGGTGAAAGTTGGCCTAGGCTTTAGCCTGGTGGGGAGTTCAAGCAAGATTACCAATTGGCTGCTTGACTTGATTTATGCTGATCGAAGGGAGGCCAGCTGCCCCAAATGCAACAGCGGCAATAGGCAGGGGACAAGTTCTGCAGCAGCTGCGGTACAAGGTTGGAATAGTACGAAAGGTGCTGAACGACAGGATTCTTAGAGTTTTTCTATGTCTTTTTAATTTGATTTTAATCTTGCATAAATTGGCTTTAAAGTCCGTCCCTGTACGATTAAAGCATCACATCTTCTGAAAGGAGTATTAGCATGGATAAACTCGAACAGATTGAAAAACTAAGGGAACGGGCACAGGTAAGTTATGACGAGGCGAGGACCGCTTATGAGCAGGCAGACGGGGATCTCTTGGACGCTCTGATCATCTTGGAAAGACAGGGCAAAGTAGCTCCTCCCAAAGGCGGCGGCTATCATCGCAGTGAACAGACTGTCTCCGAGCCGGTGAACGAAGAGAAAGAGAAAGAGGAAGATTCGCGGGGACGAAGAAACAAAAATGAAGAGGCAAACAACAACTTTAAGGAAGCCCTGGAAAAGATCTGGAAGTTCTTTTCCGGCTTGGTCAAAAAGGGCAATGAAACCAGCTTTGAGATCCTTAAAGACAAAGAGCATATGGCAAGCTTCCCTGTGACGGTGCTCGCACTGCTCCTTCTTTTCGCACCTTGGGTTACACTGCCGCTGATAGTCATTGGCCTCTTCTTTGGCTTTCACTACCAGTTTGTTAGTAACGACAACGAAAGCGACAGCTAAATTGGGTTGAAAGGAAGGGCAGTACATGAAAACCAGGATTCTCATCATTGAAGATGAAGAAAAGTTCGCACGTTTCGTCGAGATGGAACTGACCTATGAGGGTTATGAGGTCAGCAAGGCTCACCATGGGCGAACGGGTCTGGAAATGGCCGAATCCGGAGACTATGACCTGATACTCCTGGATGTCATGCTGCCAGGGCTTAGCGGTATGGAGGTTTTGCGCCGCTTGAGGCGCACATCCTCCGTACCTGTGATTATGCTTACCGCCCGGGACAGCGTTATGGATAAGGTTTCGGGACTAGACAGCGGAGCCGACGATTATATCACAAAGCCCTTTGCCATCGAGGAACTTTTGGCACGCATCCGTACCGTGCTGCGGAAAGCACCTGCAGCAAGGCCAAATGACAGTCTGCTGACTGCCAAAGGTGTAGAACTTGATGCAGCCAGCCGGCAGGTGACCGTCAATGGCACACCAGTTGACTTGACGAAGCGGGAGTTTGATTTGCTCCAATTTCTCTTAGAGAATAAGGGTATAGTCTTGTTCCGGGAGACCATCTTGGAGAGGGTATGGGGTTTCGATTTTGAGGGTGAAACCAATGCAGTAGACGTCTATGTGCGTTTCTTGCGCGGTAAAATTGACGAGGTCTTTGGCATTAAACTAATCTCGACCATTCGGGGCGTAGGGTATGTGATCCGTGATGAGTAAAAGGCAGGAGAAAGTTCACACCATAGGTTTTTCCATTGTTTCTAAGTTAAACGTACAGCTCTGGGTGCGATCCCTGGGGCTTTTCGTATTGCTGAACCTGGTGTACCTGGCTGCCAGTGGAGCTCTCTTGTTCGTGCTAGGTGAGCGCAAGGCCCTCCAGGCTGTACAGGACGTTGAGCTTTTGGGCCAGCCCACAGAAACTGAAAACAGGTGGCTGGTAGAACAGGGACTGGAAATCCTGCCCACAGATTCACCGCCCAGAGGAGTTGCCCTGCCGGTCTGGTTTCGGGAGGCGTTTCCCCCTGAGACCCGGGAGGCGTTAAGGATGGTCAACCTGCCCAGGGACGAGGATGTATCCCTGTTTTATCTCTTTGACAATCTCCAGTACCAACTGGAGCTCAATATTAACGAAAATCGAACTACGGTCATTATCCATTTTTCCTCACTAATCTGGGTTTTGAAGACCTTGTTTCTGGTGCTTTTAGTCGCACAGCTCGTGAACCTGTTTAGAATGATGATTACCAGGGCTGACCTGATCCGGCAGGTACTTAGACCCATTTCCGAACTGACTGAACAGGCCCAGACCCTCTCCCAGGAAAAGGGGCCCCTTTCAGTGGGGGAAATGCAGGCGCTAGCTGGAACCCTTGATGAAATCAATGCCGCCAGGCTTGATACCCGCATTGACTTGGATGGAACCCAGGATGAGCTAAAAGACTTAGCTGTAGCTATCAATAGGCTCCTAGCCCGCATTAATGAGTCTTACCGACTGCAAGCCCGCTTTGTCTCAGATGCCTCCCATGAATTGAGGACACCTATTGCAGCCATTCAGGGCTATGCCAACCTATTGGATCGCTGGGGAAAGAATGACCCGGAAGCCCTGCAGGAATCCATCGATGCCATTAAGGAAGAAGCGGCGAATATGAAGGATCTGGTCGAGCAGCTGCTCTTCTTGGCCCGGGGTGATAACAACACCATGCACTTAGACCTCGAACGTTTTGATCTGGGCAGTCTGGCTGAGACGATTTTCAAAGAGACGGAAATGATTGACGGCGGCCATGTTTTTGAACTTGAAGCCAGTGAATGTTTTGTCTTTGCCGACCATGGTCTGGTAAAGCAGGCGGGCCGTATTTTGGTGGATAATGCCATAAAATATACGCCGGCAGGGGGAACAATCCGCATTGTGGTGACTACTTCCGATAGCAACGCCTGGTTCACTGTGCAGGATTCCGGGATTGGGATTCCTCCTGAAGATATTCCCTATATTTTTGATCGCTTTTATCGGGCAGATGAATCAAGGGCCAGGGCCACAGGGGGAACGGGCCTAGGCTTGTCCATCGCCAAGTGGATTGCAGAAAGGCATGGCGGTTATTTGGAAGTTTTGAGCCGTGAAGATTTCGGCAGCCGCATCTCTCTGGTTATGCCCCGCAGCGACATTAGCTAAGTTCGGGATCGCTGTTAGGTACCAAAAACTCTTCCATGTTTTTGTCTATGGTGGTGGTATCTCCTTCAACAAGGGTGATCAGCCCCTCTTCTTCCAAGAGGGTGACAACATTGAAGAGGGAGCGGCGCTGGGTCTCTGAAAGCCCGTTGACAAAGGCGTTAATCTCCTCCGGCGTTGCGTTGTTTTCAAAACGTACCCCGCCGTATTTCAGATATTGCTTCTGCATTTCGATTCCCCTTTCAAATACTAGTCTGCGCAATATTTTCATTCTTACACATGCAAAATGGCTTTCACTCCTAAGCAGAGCCTGTCCCAGGCCCCCCTTAGGAGTTTTTTTCTTTTCTCAAAAAAAGAGTTGACAGTCTCGCCTGGACTGTATATAGTGTATATGAACAGTATAGGAGGTGGTCTGCATTGACATCATTATAACCAACAGCGGCGATGTGCCCATTTACCAGCAGATTGCCGACCAGATCAAGGCAGCGATCCTCCGGGGAGAACTGGGTGCAGATCAGCCGCTGCCATCGATTAGGGTGTTGGCAAAAGAACTCAAGATCAGCGTAATCACAACTAAACGGGCCTACGAGGAATTGGAGAAAGACGGACTGATTTATACGATGCAGGGCAAGGGCTCGTTTGTGGCCAAGCATGATGAGGGCGGACTGGCAGACTCAAAGCGGCAGCTTGTGGAAGAGAAGCTAAGAGAGGCCATGGATACAGCTCGAGCAATGGGATTAACTAAAACTGAACTGAACAAGATCTTCAAGTCTGTACTGGAGGGTGACCGATGGAATCGATTTTAGAACTGCGTAATGTGGTGAAGAATTTTACCGGATTTAAGATTAATGGAATTAGCTTTTCCTTAGAGCCAGGCTATATTATGGGCTTTATTGGAGCGAATGGTTCTGGCAAGACAACGACAATTAAGCTGATTATGAACTTACTCCATCTGGAAATGGGGGAAATTAAGGTCTTCGGCCTTGACTCCAGGCAGCATGAACAGCAGATTAAGCAGCGTATTGGCTTTGTCTACGATGACAACCATTTTTACGAAGAGTTGACCATTACCCAGATGACTAAGGTTTTGGCTCCCTTCTATAAGAAATGGGACTGGAACACCTACAACCGCTACATTCATCGTTTTGGCCTCCCGTCCAACAAGAAGATCAAGACCTTCTCCCGGGGGATGAAGATGAAGTATGCTTTGGCGGTGGCCTTGTCCCACAAGGCAGAACTTCTGATTATGGATGAACCTACCTCAGGGCTTGATCCCATCGTCCGCAGTGAGATCTTGGACATTCTGAGCGAAGTCATTTTGGATGAACGCTGTTCTGTCCTCTTCTCGTCCCATATCACCTCCGACTTGGATCGGATTGCAGACTATGTAACGCTGATCCATAACGGAACCATTCTCTTCAGCACATCAAAAGAGGAGCTGTTTGAAAAGTATTCCCTCGTCAAGGGCGAGCGCAGCCTGCTAGGCGAAAATCTGCGGCCATATCTTGTGGGTTATCGAGAGAGCCAATTTGGCTTTGAAGGACTGGTGACCGACAAGGCAGCTGTACAAGCAATGCTTAACGGCAATGCATTACTGGAAAGGCCCACCTTGGAGGACATTATGCTCTACTGTACAAGGGGTAGGGCTGTATGAAGCACCTCTTGCTCAAAGATCTCCTCTTGCAGAAACGCAGCTTAGGAGTACTGGGCATTTATGTGGTTGTGTTGGCCTTCGTCTTGCCTAAGCTGGGCAGAATCCACGTTGTCTATGGGGTCAGCATGATTGGAAGCGCTTTGCTAATGTTCAGTGCCACATGGGAAGACCTGGGCAATATGCTCTGGAACAGCATGCCAGTTCCCAAGTGGAAACTCGTGGGAGCGAAGTATTTGGCCATTTTTGCCTATATGGGAGCCGCCATGGCCCTCATCTTTCTCTTCGGTTTGATCTCGGTGCTCTTTGGGACTTCTTTGGCAGATGTAATAGTGAGCTTTTCCCATGCCTGGTCAGGGCTCCTGATGCTCATTCTCATTGCCTGCATGTATTGGCCGGCGTACTTCTCCTTGGGCCCTGCAGCGGCCCGGTACGCCAACATAATATTGTATATAATCTTGCTTTATTGGTTAAGATCTGGTCACCAATATTTGATCTTGCCGGTAGGGGTCAGTCCAATACTACTTGTAGCTGGGGTGCTCTTGGTACTCGCACTTTCATTTATTGTATCTCTTCATTTCTATCGAAGAAGGGAATTCTAGAAAGGGGAAAGATTCGATGGCATATTTGATTCTCAAAGATCTGCTGCTGCAAAGGAACATGATGCTCTTAGCCTTTGCCTATGTTCTGCTTTTTGCCTTTGCATTTCAAAGTATGGGTGACGAGGGCCAGCTGGTGGCGATCATCAGCATGGTAGGTTATATGTTTGTCATGGTGGGAGGGGCATGGGAGGAGAAGAATAATTCGGATACCCTCTGGAACAGCATGCCTGCACCTAAGTGGAAAATTGTGGGCGCTAAGTATCTTGCCATTCCTGTATATGTTGCGTTTGTTACCCTTGTCTATGCGGTGGTGAGCTCTGCAATCTCCTTGCTGCAAATTCCCATTACAACGGCCCCCATCAATGTCTTTGTGGCAGCCCTAGGGACAATTGGAGTTTTCGTAGCGGCCAGTCTATACTATCCAGTCTACTTCGCCTTCGGTTACACGAAGTCACGTTATTGGCACTTTATCCTGATTTTTGGGATCGTTGCCCTGTCTTCCATGCTGCCTAACTTATTTCCAGAGAAGCCAGCCTGGATTGATCCCCTCTTCGAGAAGCTGCCCAAGCTGACTGGCGATGCCATGTTTCTCGTTGTGGCCATCTGTTTTGTCGCTTTGCTGGTTGCTGTCTCATTTCTGCTTTCCTTGCGGTTCTACGGACGGAGAGAATTTTAATCCGAGGCAATTTTTTCTTGACAAGACTTGCTCTAACGTGATACATTGCAAGGGAAAAGGGAGTAACTGGTGCGCACTTAGCGCAGCTTCGCATCAACATCGTGGCCTGGGGCCTGGTGCGAAGGACATTTGTTCAGTGAGACTTTTGCAGTTTTTGACTGCAAGAGTCTTTTTTTTGTTTAGAAAAACTGGGCAAGATTAGAGAAGAAGGATGGTATGTACATGGAGAAAAAGGGTTGGCATGCACTCTCTGCAGAACAAGTTTATGAAAGGCTTCAGTCGGGAGCTGACGGCCTGGAAAGTTCGCTGGCCGCATCCCGCTTGGCAGAAAGCGGCCTTAATCAGCTTGTCTCTGGCGAAAAGAAAACGTTCTTAAGCATTTTCCTTTCCCAGTTCTCGGATTTGATGATCTGGGTACTGATTGGCGCAGCCGCCATCTCAGGCTTACTAGGGGAGTGGGTTGATGCCAGCATTATCCTGACCGTGGTTATTCTCAACGCAATTCTGGGCACAGTGCAGGAAAGCAAGGCAGAGGCTGCTTTAGACGCTTTGCAGGAGATGGCGGCACCTACAGCCCAGGTAATGCGGGGCGGGGTTCTGCAGGAAATTGCCGCCACTGAGTTGGTTGTCGGTGACTTGGTGCTGATCGAAGCAGGCAACAGCATTCCTGCTGATTTGCGGCTGGTGGAAACTGCGGCGCTCAAGATAGAAGAAAGTGCTTTAACAGGCGAGTCTGTTCCTGTGGAGAAAAGTACATCGTCCTTGGGTGAAGAAAACGTCCCTATCGGGGATCAGACTAACATGGCCTTTATGGGAACTGCGGTAAGCTATGGCCGAGGGGCTGGTGTTGTGGTGGCTACTGGCATGAACACCCAGATGGGTGCTATTGCAGCACAGCTCGGTGCAGTGGGAAACGAGAATACTCCTTTGCAGCAAAAACTCAATCAGATTTCCCGCATCCTGTCCATTGGCGTACTTGTGATTGCAGCAGTTGTTTTTGCCATCGGACTTGCAGCCGGAAACCAACCCCTCACAATGTTTCTGACAGCAGTTTCCCTTGCGGTTGCGGCCATTCCGGAAGGCCTAGTTGCAGTAGTGACAATTGTTCTGGCCCTGGGTATGTCCCGGATGGCGGGGAGGGGCGCAATTATCCGGCGCCTGCCTGCAGTAGAAACCCTCGGATCGACCCAAGTTATCTGCTCGGACAAAACAGGCACTTTAACTCAGAACAGGATGGCGGTGCAGGAACTTTGGTCTGGGGACGAAGAGCTTTTAACTGATGCCATGGCACATTGCAATGACTCCAGACTGGGGGAAGGGTTGGAGACAATTGGAGACCCGACAGAGACAGCACTTCTGGACTATGTCCTGCAAAACAATGTCTGGACACCGGAACAGGTTCGCCGGAGAAGGCGGATTGGAGAAGTGCCTTTCGACTCCCAGCGCAAGCTGTCAACGGTGGCGGTAGAGCTGCCTGAAGGGGCTGGCACAAGAATTTTTGTGAAAGGTGCTCCCGATGTTTTAGTCAGGCGCTGCGTGAAGGCAGCAGGCGATAGGGGAAGTTTCGACTCAGCAGAAATCAAAGAGGTTAATGATGCCATGGCAAAACAGGGTTTGCGGGTCTTGGCTTTCGCCTATAAAGATGAAGACATCTCAAACTTTTCCAATGCCGAAGAGGTGGAAAGCAACCTGACCTTTATTGGTCTTGTGGGCATGATCGATCCTCCCAGGCCCGAGGCGAAGGAAGCTATTGCCCAATGTCGCCAGGCCGGTATCCTGCCTGTAATGATCACAGGTGATCATAAGATTACTGCCATGGCCATTGCAGAAGAAATCGGAATTCTAACCCCTGACAGGCAGGCCTTAACCGGCAGGGAACTGGAAGTAATGACCGATGCTGAATTAGAAGCCCAGGTGGCGAAAACGGCGGTTTATGCCCGGGTTGCCCCAGAACATAAATCGAGGATTGTCTCTGCTTGGCAGCGCAGGGGCAAGATCGTGGCCATGACCGGAGATGGGGTCAATGATGCTCCGGCGCTCAAAATAGCGGATATCGGGGTCGGAATGGGCATCACCGGTACGGATGTGTCGAAGCAGGCTTCAGACATGGTGCTTACAGACGACAACTTTGCCACCATTGTTGCTGCAGTCAAAGAGGGCAGGCGTATCTTTGATAACATCCATAAGACGGTGCGTTTCTTGCTTTCCTCCAACGCAGGAGAAGTGCTCGCCATCCTGACTGCCACGATCTGGGGGTGGCATCTGCTCTCACCAGTCCATATTCTGTGGATCAACCTGGTGACAGACACCTTGCCTGCCATTGCCCTGGGAATGGAACCTGCTGAAGTTGATGTAATGGAGCGCAAGCCCCGGGACCAGAAGATTCCCTTTCTCGGCAAGGGTGACTGGATGAGCATTTTAGCTGTTGGAGCGGTTGAAGCAGCTCTGGCACTTATAGCCTACGCTCTGGGCGGCAAGGGAGTGGCAGGAACCACAATGGCCTTTTTGACCCTATCCTTGGCCCAGCTCTTTGCGGCCGTTGGCTTCCAAAGTGAGCGGCATAGCATCTTAAAAATCAAGTTTAAAGAACACCCCATGCTGTGGCTTGCGTTTCTAGGCTCTGCCCTCCTGCAGTTAGTGGTGATGCTCGTTCCCCAACTGCGCACTATCTTCGGCCTTGTTCCTCTCTCGGGAGGTCAATGGCTCACAGTTGGAGCCCTTTGCCTGGGGATGCTTGCCTTCGTAGAGTTTCAGAAACTGATCGGACGGCGGCAGAGCAAAAGTGCCTAGTGTTTAGCAGGAAAATGTTCGCTGGCATGAGAACCCTGTAACTACGGTTCATTTCCGGATCACGAAGGAGGTAGGTCTTTTGTTCACTGCATTCAATCTGAAAAGCGTAACAATTCCTAACCGGATTGTGATGCCGCCTATGTGCATGTATTCGGCAACTGAGGACGGTTATGTCACAAACTGGCACCGGGTGCACTATGGAACCCGGGCAGCAGGCGGTGTAGGTCTCATAATCTTAGAGGCTACTGCGGTGGAAAAGAGGGGACGTTTGAGCAACAACTGTCTGGGGATTTGGCATGACAGCCACATTGAAGGCCTCAGGGAGCTGGTGCAGCTCGGCAAAGAGCATGGTTCTGTCATGGGTATTCAGATCGCCCATGGCGGGCGGAAAGCTTTCGGCGATGAGCTGGTTGCCCCATCGAGCCTGGCCTTTCCAGAGATGGGGACTCCCCAAGCCCTTACAGCCGCTGAGATTGAAGACGTAGTCGAAAGCTGGCGGCAAGGGGCCCGCAGGGCCCATGAGGCGGGCTTTGATGTTCTTCAGATCCATGGCGCCCATGGTTACTTGATTCATGAGTTTTTATCGCCCTTAAGCAATCAGCGCACAGACGAGTATGGCGGCCCGCTGGAAAATCGCATGCGCTTCCTGCTAGAAGTTATTGAGGCGGTAAAGAAAGAGTGGCCTGCTGATAAGCCCCTCAGCGTGCGACTTTCAGCAGAAGACTACTTAGAGGGCGGTCTAACCGTTAAAGATACTGTTTGGATAGGCAAGGTGCTGAAAAGAAATGGCGTGGATCTACTGGATATCAGTTCAGGTGGCCTTTTGCCAGCCCCAATTAAGCTCGGCCCCGGCTATCAAGTACCCTTGGCGGAGGCTGTAAAAAAAGAGGTCGGTATTCCCACCATCGCAGTTGGCTTGATCACCAAGGCCGAACATGTTCAGGAGATTATCTTAAACGAACGGGCAGATTTTGTGGCCCTAGGCAGGGAACTTTTACGCAATCCTTACTGGGTGTTGGCGGCCAGGCCAGATCGGGAAATTTGGCCCTGGCAGTACCATCGGGGAATTCCAAGGTAGTAGAAAAAGCACAGCGCTGGATCGGTTAGATCCGCTTCTGTGCTTATTTTTTCTGTTTCGGTGCAGGATCTGTCAATTCAGGGATTGCTCCGCCGGCAATGGCCCAGAGGTAGAGACTGGCCACTGTCCCATAGGGCGCATAACGCTTTCTGTACTTCCTGAAAAGGTCGGGTGTAATCTGTTTGTGCCGGTAAAGCATGCGCATACCCCGCTGAATGGCCAAATCTCCATAACTGACAATATCTGGCCTTTGCAGTGAGAAGATCAGCATCATTTCCGCTGTCCAGACGCCTACGCCCTTAAGTTTAGTCAGCTCCTGGCAGACTTCTTCGTCGGATAAGGTCTGCAGCGCGTCCAAATTAACTTCCCCTGCTTCGATCGCCTGGGTCATGGCGTGTATGTAGGTGGCTTTGCGCATCGAAATTCCGCAGCCTTGCAGCTCTTTCACTGCTGCTTGCGCCAACACGTTTGGTGTAAAGGGCTGGAAGCGCTCTGTCATTCTTGCCCAAACAGTCATTTGGGCCTTGGTGGATATCTGCTGTCCCACGATGGATTTTACCAGGGTAGGATAGAGCTCAGGATAAACCTCACGCTTGATTGTTCCAATGCGGTCGATGGCATCTCCAAGCCTTTTGTCTTTGGATTTAAGGTATTCGACTTCTGTCGCTCCATAAACATAGTAGGGGTTCTTAGGCATGACTTTGCTCCAGTTTCAGCAAATAACGTTTGGCATCAAGTCCGCCCGCGTAGCCTGTTAATTTTCCATCTTTAGAGAGCACCCGGTGGCAGGGAATCAAGATAGAAATTGGGTTTCTGTTATTGGCCAAACCAACTGCCCGACTGCCTAGGGGACAATCAATCCTTTCAGCAATGTCTTTGTAACTGCAGGTTTTGCCATAATTGATCTTTTGCAGTTCAGTCCACACCCGCTTTTGAAACTCTGTCCCCCGCGCTTGAAGGGGCAGTTCGAAGGTGCGGCGCCGGCCGGCAAAGTATTCGGCGAGCTCTTTTTTGGCCTCCTCCAAAAGTGGGGTTGTCTGAGGAGCATAGCCCTGCAGCCTGGGATCATCGGCAGCAAAGACCAAAAGAGATAAATGACCGTTTTCTTCACCGAGATAGAGGGTGCCGATTGGGGATTCATATTGGCAGCAATATCTCATAGTTGCGCTCCTTTCCTGGGCAGATCGACTTGACTTTAAGTATAACATGGAAATCCAGGTTCTGCTATGTCAGGGGATTGGCAAGGAGAAATTTGTTCCATGGAGAACTAAGGTCACGGAGAATATTACAGAAGTAGGTGGATTATGGATCTGAATAGAAAAATCATGCCAACATTGGTTCCTGAACTGGACCCGGATTTTCAACCGGCAGTGCTTTGGAATCGGGCCTACAGCCAGGCTGTTCAAGCATCTGGTCAAGGCCTGCCTGTGGCCATTGCCATTGAACGTGATCAGGGTCAGATTGCGGTGCAAGAGACCGTGATCTTTCCCTTCGGCAGCAAGGAGGCTTGGGATGAGGCAAACTATTTCTATCTCGAGCGGCTGGTTAAGTCTTTGCTTTGGGTAAAGGGCGGTTGGAAGGTGATTGTAGGCGGCTCGAACCAAGCCGGTGAGTTCCTGCGGCAAACCTATGCTCCAGGCGGCAGGCGTGAGTTTGATGCACAATTTATGGGGCGGGTTTATGAACAGGATTTCACTGTCGAGAGCGTGGAACTGTCTAAAGTACCCAAGATCAATGAGAAAACAGAAAAAATAGGCGGGCATCTGGACGGTTGCCGGATTGGCTTTGATGCTGGCGGCAGTGATCGCAAGGTGGCAGCTGTGATGGACGGCCAAGTACTTTTTAGCGATGAAACAGTCTGGCATCCCAAGGTGACAGAAGACCCAGACTATCACTTTGCAGGTATTATGGATTCCATCACCAGGGCGGCCGCGCATCTTCCCAGGATTGACGCGATCGGCGTTAGCTCTGCAGGAATCTACATTAATAATCGCACCATGGTGGCATCGCTTTTTCTCAAGGTGCCTGAGGATTTGTTCGAGGAGAAAGTGAAGGAAATCTACCTGCGAGTGGGCAAAGAGCTGGGGAATGTACCGATTGAAGTAAGAAACGACGGAGAGGTGACAGCACTGGCCGGGGCTGCAGCACTGGAGGACACAAATATCTTAGGCATTGCCATGGGCACAAGTCAAGCCGTAGGCTATGTAGATTCAGAAGGTTCCTTGACTGGCTGGCTCAATGAACTTTGTTTTATGCCGGTAGACTATAATCCCAACGCCATGATTGACGAGTGGTCTGGAGACAGCGGCTGCGGCGTAAAATACTTCTCTCAAGATGCCGTGATTAAGCTGGCCCCGGCTGCGGGAATTGAATTGGCCGACGACCTTACTCCAGCTGAAAAGCTGGAAGTGGTGCAAGATCTCTTGGAGAAGGGTCATCCGGGCGCTCGGAGGATCTTCGAGAACATAGGCATCTATTTAGGTTATGCCGTTGCCCACTATGCTGACTTTTATGACATTAAACATGTCTTGATCTTAGGGCGGGTGACTTCAGGTCTGGGCGGGGTCCTAATACTAGAAAAAGCCCGCGCAGTCTTAAGCGCGGACTTTCCCGAACTGACTAAAATAGAATTTCATCTGCCTGACGAGGACGATCGCAGAGTGGGCCAGGCTATTACCGCTGCGGGTTTGACTGCATTGGGGCGCTAGAAGAAATTCATTTCAAGCCAGTAGGCTAAAAGCCCCACAAGGAATGCTGGTATAGTGTTCACTATTGTAGCCCATAGGGCAGAGCGCTTGTCGATGGCGATGAGCGGAAACAAGGCGTCTCCGTCTTGGGACAAAGCGTTGGCCAGCAAGGCGGCAAAGGGAACTAGTCCCCGGGTGTATAACGTGACGAAGATAATCTGCGGACCACAGCCTGGAATAATTCCAATCAGGACACCAATGATTACTGCCATAAGGCCGGTCTGAGTTAGGAAGTTGGTAATTGCCATTTCCCCCGCCAGATAGCTGCCAGAGCCTAAGAGCAGGACAAAGATTTCGTAGGCAAAGTAGGCTGCAAACACCCAAGTGCCTACGAAGGCGGTTTCTTGGGCGTTGTGGATAAAGGTCTCTTTCAGGCTGGCCAGCTTCATTTCTGATTCTTCATGGGTATCGCTGACAATGAACTTTTTGCCCATAATCATCAAAAAGACAGAGGTCGCAGCACCAACTACGCCAAGAATTAGACCTAGATTCGGAATGAAAAGTTCATTGAGATCAACTTGAAACAGATCCAGGATTCCCAGAACCAGCCCAATGGAAATAATAATCCAGTATGCCATATAGCCGCGGTGGGTCACTTTATAGCCAAGGGTGTTAACGTCTTGATGCCCCTTTGTGCTGTGATGCAGCGCCAGGTCTATTTCATCGCCCTCTTCGTGGCCGATATGGGCCCAGTCATCGTGGGCAATGCCGGTTTCACTTGCGAAGAGACTATGGTCGAGCTCGTCATGGGCCCGATCTGCGCTGACTTTCTTTTGTCGCGTTTTGTGATACTTTTCCAGGAGCCAATCGCCGAGCGGGGTAAGGTCAACCAGGTAACCTACGATGACTGCGACGATAAAGGAGAAGACAGATACTAAAAGCCACTGTTTTGGCATAACAGAGATGAGAACAAAGGCTGAATCGCCCATGGTGGCCAGCAGCGTGGCGATTACCGTCCCAAAGCTGACGATTCCTCTGGGGAAGAGGGGCATCACGAAAATAGCTCCTCCGCAGCCGGGCGTCAGACCCAAAAGTGCTCCGATGATGGGCTGGACTTTTTTGGCTTCACCGATTTTCTTGACCAAACGCCCCGAGAGGATGTAGTCAACGTAACCGAAGAGAAGCAAGACCGCTCCGACAAATGCTGTAACCTGAATAAAGGAGTTTTCTGCACTAAGAATTAAAAGATCAAGTATTTCCTTTAACACTGGCACTCACCTCGAACTATTGTTACAATAGATTTGATTGCCTCCACATCGACAAATATGTTATACTCTTGGGCGTCGCTGGAGCCCATTTTCACGTCGGAGGCCACCTTCATACGGGATGCTACTTGAATTCTGCTGCCGGTGTGAATCTCTGTAACACCTAGTCCAATAAACTCCTTGGCGTTGGCCGGGCGAATGCCTCCGCCGGGCATGATGGAAATTCTTCCTGTAGCCTGTTCGACCAGTTCGCGCAAGAGGGGCAGACCTTCTACTGCACTGGGGGCCTGTCCCGAAGTGAGCAGGCGGTCTACGCCAAGGTCGATCAAAGTCTCTAACGCTTTTTTGGGGTCGGGGGTCAGATCAAAGGCACGGTGGCACGTAACCTCAAGATCCAGACTCTTGGCCAGCCGTACAAGGCGGGACATGGTCGATGTGTCGAAGGAAGCCTTGTCGTCTAAGGCACCAAAGACTACTCCCCGCACGCCGAGGCGAGCAGCGAGGGAAATGTCTTCTTCCATTTGGGCAATCTCCGCGGAATTATAGAGGAAATCGCCTCCCCTGGGACGTATCATCACCATAGTGTCAAGATCAGCGAACTGGGTACTTTGCTTGATCAGCCCATAGTTTGGTGTGGTGCCGCCGGCACCGGGATCAGCGCACAGCTCGACCCGGGCAGCCCCACCTTGGCTTGCTCTGATGACATCTTCAATCGAATAGCAGACAACTTCAACGATCATTGCGGCTCCTCCTTTGCATGTAAAACCAGCCTCACCACATTTGGCAAGGCTGTCTATGGAAGCAGCTGTTTATTTTTCGTCTTGAAGCAGGGATTGAACCTGATCAACCACGTCCTGCGATGTCAGTTTGCCTATTTGGGCCCAGAAATTTGGCGTGGTGCTACTAATAAACTCACTGATTATCTTTGTGCCGTTTTGATTCCAGACTGTCAACTTGGGGCGCTCCCCCTGAACGCGAAGCCTTACAAAAAAATCACCGGACTTAAACATGGTGCTCATTCTCATTACCTCCCCTCACAGTTCTTTATACCCTGTGCAGATGCGAATTCCTGCCAGAGTGTAGTGTTTCTTAACAACAATTCTTCATCTGATTGATGCAGTGGAAGGGACGAACATAATGCTCAGTGAAATAGGAAGGGCCGCAGCCTTAATTTTCATTGCCGAACTGGGTGATAAGACTCAGATTCTCGCTATGACCTTTGCTCTGCAGTTCTCTATGGTGCAAGTGCTGACAGGGGTAGCCTTGGGCTCTTTCTTGAATCATGGAGTCGCAGTCATCATCGGAGCTTATCTGGCCCACATTATCCCTCTGTCTGCTGTTCGCTTAAGCTCCGCTTTGCTTTTTTTAGTCTTTGGGTTGTGGAACTTGCGCAGCAGCGACGATGATGAACACCACACGCGCCGCATCTTTTCAAACCCTATCTTGGTTGTGGCCTTGGCGTTTTTTCTCGGGGAATTAGGGGACAAGACGCAACTTACGGCGATCGCCTTATCATCCTCTTCACAGTTCCCTTGGGCAATTCTGGCCGGAACCGTTTTGGGGATGGTGTTAACGAGCTTGGCTGCAATTGTGATCGGCAGCAAATTGGGTGAGCGGATTCCGGACTTTGCTCTCAAGTTAATCTCCAGTGCTGTTTTTATAGGATTCGGCTTTTTCCATTTGGTGCAGACCGTCCCCCCAGAGTTTCTAACCGTTCCTAATGTAACTCTGTTCTCGGGTGTGTTGCTAGCCATGATTATGTACTTAGCGATACCGCTTTTCAAAGCAAGGAAGTTGGCGCCGGCAGGCACTAGGAACTTCAAGACTGCCGCCAGGCACTTGCATGCCTTAGACCGGGCCTTAAACGAACTCTGCCTCCACGAAGATATTTGCCGCAATGAATACTGCCCCGTGGGGTACTGCAGGCAATTGATCAAGGAGGAGCTGTACCTGGGCGGAAGTGGAGAGAAGCCGCCTAGAGGGCGTTTTCAGATACGCAAGCCCTATATTAAGAAGGAACAGGCATTCAATGTCGCCAGGATCGATGAAGTTCTGCAGCTTCTGGAAAAGGCAGACTTAGCTCCCCGTACCTATCAAGAGATAAAAGAGAACCTGGAAAAACTGAGGCCCTAGTTGACAGGTTTAGTCTTCGCCGAGAATGCGAATCTCCGGTTCGAGCTCCACCCCGAACTCTTGCAGAATGATCTCCTGGATCTTGGCGATCAGATCGAGAAAGTCCCGGGCTTTGGCCTCGCCTGTTTTGATAATGAAACCGGCATGTTTGGCGGATACTTCCGCGCCTCCGATGCGCAGTCCTTTGAGGCCCGCCTGCTCGATGAGGGGACCTACATAGTGTCCTGGAGGCCGTTTGAAGGTACTGCCTGCGCTGGGGTATTCCAAAGGCTGTTTGCTTTTCCTCTGGCTTTGAAAGGCATCCATTTTCTGCCGGATGTCTTTTTTTTGGCCTGGGGCAAGTTCCAGTTCCACCTCGGTAACTATGGTTTTGTCTTGCTCCTTCTGGAGACGGCTGGAACGATAGGAAAAATGGAACTCATCCCGACTCCAGCTGCCGACAGTTCCATTTTGCACGAATTGCACCCTTTTGATCAAAGGGCCTATTTCGCCGCCGTAGGCTCCGGCATTCATAAAGGCTGCCCCGCCTAGGCTGCCTGGGATGCCCACCGCGAACTCCAGACCGCTAAGGTGGTGCTGGAGGGCAAGTTTGCTCAAAGAACCCAGGAGGCATCCTGCTTGAGCAGTCAGAACTCTGCCTTCAACCTTGGCACGGGCTAAGGGTTCCGCTATTTGCATGACGATGCCGCGAATCCCCCCATCTCGAATTATCAGGTTAGTGCCGTAACCGATGATGGTCAGAGGCAGGTTGTTGTCTGCGGCAAAGCGCTGAGTATAGGCAACCTCACCGGCAGATGCCGGCTTAATGAAGAGGTCAGCTGGACCGCCCACACCAAGTGATGTGACCTTAGACAGTGGATAGTTTTTTATGAACATCGCAGCGCCTCCCCAAAGGTGTTATCTATATTCTAGCACAAAACCTTATTGTGGTCTGTTCTGATTTATAAATGCTGTAGGATCAAGCCAATAGTCTGTTACCTTGGAACGGGCCCAGGCAGCACCGTTGGTGCGGGGCCAGGCATTGGCAGGAAGCTCCTCTTTGCGCATTTCAAAGTGAAGATGGGCAGCGAAGCGATTGTTTGGCCCCCTGCCTACAGTACCGATAGGTTGTCGACGTGCTACCAGTTCTCCCTTGGAGACCCAGCGCTCATCAAGGTGAGCATATTGGGACCAGACGAAGTCTTCGGAAGAAATGGCGTGTTTGATTAAAATCACATTGCCCAGGGCGCTGTTCCAACCGGAAAATACTACCTCTCCGTTGGCAACAGAGTAGACCTGTTTGCCGTGGTCGCCATTGCCGGCACCGGGAATATTCCAGTCTTCTCCGGGGTGGTAAGAGTTGCTATATGTGCTCCAGCTCAGAAAACCGTAACCTGTAATGGCCCACCCTTTGCCATCGGGATTGCCTACCGGAAAGTCAAAACCATCTGTCAGCCACAGTGGTTTGGGTTTCCAGGGTACACCCTCACCTTGGTTTGTAAGGGACGAACATCCTGTAAGGGATAGGGCAATAAGTACAAGTATGAAAATTATCCAGTATTTTCTACTCAAGAAAAACTCCCCCTTTTATGGTAAGTTTATTGTAACGGATTAGGGGGAAATCGGCACGAATGGTAAATCGCCCCAGACGGAGGTTCCTTTATGCAGAAAAAATCAAAGCTAATTGTTACAGGTTCAGTATTACTCATGCTGTTATTCGTCTCTTCCAGCAGCCTTTTGGCAAGCGGAACAGTCTTGATGCTCGGAGCCGGGCAGGATTTTCGCTTTGATCTGCCGCTGGAGGCAGGCAAGAGCTATACCATCAGCATGGCGCTGCGCACTGATTTGGCAGATGCCACCGTTACTATGACTCTATGCCAGATCCGCAATAATAATGAGGTTATACAGCATCATATCTCCAGACACGATTTGGGTGACAGCGAAGGGTGGCAGGTTTTGAACATACCCGAGGTAAAGACCCTAGCCGGGCACGGCCGCTTTGAACTGCTGCTCACCGCTGACGAGGCAGGCCGCTACTATTGGCGGGATCTAAAAGTAGAGCGCATCTTTGCTGCAAGCGAGAATTCTGATCAATACTGGAGCGAAAAGCTGGCCGCCCAAGGCACGTTTTATACCGGGCTGGTGGTAGACGCCCGCCATTTAGATGTAAAAAGGGGGATGAGTCCGCGGATCTACAGCGAGTCCGGCCAGCTTCTCTATGGCGGCGTTTTGGCCGGGGAGGATCTAGTGCAGGATCGCGGCGTAGTCGGCTACGGCACTGAACTGACTTCAGAGCTCTTAGCCCGTATCACCGTGGATTCGGAGTATCCCTATGTGGCGCCGCTAGTGGTTAAGGCTATTGGAGCTGCCGATGCAGCCAGGACAGGGGTGTATGTCAGCGAAGAAGACACGCGCCGCATTCTGGAGGCCATGGTTCAATACGACTTCTTTGCCCGCTATGCGGTGATCTTTCTGGTGAAGTGATGCAGGCACAACATGTTTCCTAGAGTTTTGCTTGGGCGGTGTCAAAAACACGGGAATTCTCAGGGAGGTGGAATAACAAGTGGATGAAGAGCTAGCTAGACGTAAGGGCTCCTCCTGGTAGGCAACATTGAACTGTTGCAGGATGAAGAATCAAGAAAAATGTTATGGGTCGATGGCTGTGAGAAGTACTATCCAAAAGGAGTCGATGATCCAGATTACACTGTGATGAAGTTTACCGCAACCCGCGGCAACTACTATCACGGGCTAAAGAACATCGATTTTGACATTGGGTAGGACTCAGTGTCTGCTGGGGCTGTTGCAGCGGAAGATTTGCAGCAGCACATTGTCTTGGAGGGATGGCAGAGATGAAACGAGTTCGGCTGCAAAGTGGTCAGGAACTGACGATTAGACAAGCAATACCGGCAGATGCTGAAGAGATTCTTGCCTACATCGAGCAAATCAGTGCCGAGACAGATTACCTAACCTTCGGTCCCGGAGAATTTGGCATAACTGCAGAACAAGAAGGGATCTTTATCGACACTCTCACCAAGTCCGATAACAAGCTGATGATCCTTGCTTTTCTTGAAAACAAACTGGTTGGACATCTGACCTTCATGGGGGGATCTAGACCCCGCACCAGACATGCCGGGGAGCTTGGAGTTTCAGTTCTCAGGAATTACTGGCGTCTTGGGATAGGAACAAAACTCATCAGGTGCTGCCTGGACTGGGCGAACAAGGCCGGAATTCGCAAAGTAAACTTAAGGGTGCGCAGCGATAATACTGGCGCCCGCCACCTTTACGAAAAGCTGGGTTTTGTCTATGAAGGAAAGACGACCAGGGAATTCTGCTTAGATGGAAAGTTCTACGATGTAATACATATGGGGATTGAAATTGACTAGCAGGTGAGGAATGTGATTGATGGCTTAATAGTAGAAAGGCCTGGGAGTGCTGACTTGGATTCTGCCTATACTGTCCTGGAGCGGGCCATAGCCCAGGCATTTGAGGATGAGGGGATCCCAGAGCAGGAGGCGAAGGAAGAAATAGAGTTCAAAAAGTCGCTTATTCTCCAGTCTGTAGAGGGTCGCCAGGCAGAGCTGGTCTTTATGGTCGCTAAGCTTGAAGGCCAGGTTGTTGGAACTTCGTCCTACGGACCTTGCGGGGACGATGTGCGGGAGTGCACCAACGGTGAACTAGCTGGCTTAGGCGAACTGGGCGGTCTCTATGTCCTGCCGGAATATCAGGGTCAGGGTGTAGCGTCAGCTATGATTGCTGCTATGCTCAACTATCTGCACAGCATAGGGATTGAGCAGTTCTGTTTGGATTGCGGCCTCAAAGAGGCCCAGAAGATATGGCGGCACAAATTTGGTGCTCCCTATGCAGTTGCCAAAGACTATTGGGGTGAAGGCAGCGACCATCTGGTTTGGCTCTGCAATGTAGCCGACTACTTGTGACCTTAGTTCTTGTGAGTTACATCAATCATAGGGTGCAGCCGCTATGTCCATGATACTGAGTATGAGAGCATTGCAGATGCAATGACTGCTTACCTTGACGGAGCTGGCCGGTGACACTATCAAGGAGAAGTACAAGGTGGGTTAAACTACGCGTATGAACTAATGTTCTCCAGGAGGAGATCGTAAGTAAGTCTAGAATTGTGATTAGAGTTTGTTCTAGGAGGTCAAGCAATAGACATGCAGACAAAGTTAAGACAACTATATCAGGAGTTACAAAACCTCGATCCAGCCCGTTTATCAGTGGCTGTTGGATTTGATGGCTTTGTGGATGAAATAGTAGAAGTAGTTGATCGCAGAGAGTCCTTTGATTCCTACACCAGGATGACTCACATGAAGCAGTTTGGTGAACGGATTTCTAATGCAGCAGGTTTAAGCACTAATATCGAGTTTGTTCCCAAGACAATGAAGCTTGGCGGCAATGGTCCCATTATGGCTAATGCCATGGTCAAGGCAGGGGTTAACGTCTCTTACGTGGGTGCCTTGGGCCGTCCGAACATTCATCCCGTTTTCACCGAACTCACAGACGCCTGCGCACAGGTCTACTCCGTTACTGAACCGGGTCATACTGACGCCGTAGAGTTCGATGACGGCAAGGTTATGCTAGGGAAAATGGAGTCCTTAAATGAGGTGACCTGGGCTGCTCTGCAGGAACAGGTAGGCAGTGAACAGCTGAAGAAGATCTTCAGCGGAGCTGATCTGGCAGCTACGGTGAACTGGACGATGATGCCTTACATGAATGAGATTTGGGATGGCTTGCTTAGTCTAATCAGCCCCCATCCAGATGGCCATAGGCCGTTTTTCTTCGTAGACTTGGCTGATCCAAGCAAACGCAGCCCGGAAGACATTCGGGAGGCCCTTGAGACAATCCGCAAGTTCTCTGCCTATTACAGAGTTATTCTCGGGCTCAACCGCAAGGAAGCCTCTGAAATTGCCACAGTGCGTCGCTTGACCCTAAGCAAGCCCGCCAAAGAAGTCGATCTGGAGGAAATTGTCAAAGCCCTGGGCGAAGATCTCGGCCTTTGGTGTTTGATGGTACATCCAACCAATGAAGCGGGTGCGTTTGTTGATGGACAGTATTATTACGCAGAGGGTCCCTTTACATCTAAGCCCCGCCTGACCACAGGGGCCGGTGACAACTTTAACGCTGGATTTTGCCTGGGGTTAATGTTAGGGTTAGGAGTGGAAGAATCGCTGTTAGTTGGCAAAGCGACTTCCGGTTTTTATGTTCGCCACATGCACAGCCCTTCTCCAGAGCAACTTCTGGATTTCATCAAACTGTGGGCTGACCGGGTTGGCGAGGAGTTTTAGCTACAACCATTAGAAACTTGAGGGGGTTTACTAGTGCTTAGAATGCGCACGAGGAGAAACATTAGTCTGGTATTATTCATTGGCTTGCTCTTGGTATCGGCGGCAGTATGGTCTATGTCGACCAATGTCGCTGCCATGCAGGATGGTGTCTATGCCGGTTTGGCCCAAGGCTTCGGCGGCGATTTAGTTGTAGACGTGACCATTAGCGATGGGAAGATCAGTGAAGTTGCGGTGAGACCGCACCAGGAAACACCCATGGTTGCAGATCCGGCACTTGATACGCTAACAGCGTCTGTTGTAGAAACCCAAAGCGCCACCGTTGACACTGTGAGCGGCGCAACCGTGACCAGTACGGCGTTTATTGACGCAGTAGAGCAGGCTTTGCAGAAGGCTCAAGGCATTTACGAAGACGGTGTCTATGCCGGTTTGGCCCAAGGCTTCGGCGGAGACTTGGTTGTCGATGTTACAGTCAGCGAGGGCAAGATCAGCGAAGTTGAGGTAAGACCTCATCAAGAGACACCTATGATCGCAGACCCGGCTATTGAGCAATTAACCGCGGCTATTGTAGAATCCCAGAGTTTCGATGTTGATGTAGTCAGTGGAGCTACTTATACGAGCAATGCCTTGCTGGCAGCAGTGAAAGATGCTTTGCACGGTACAGGAGTGGTGGAGCCAGCCAGTGTACCATATGAGATTGACTTAGTCGACGGCACCTATCGCGGCAGAGCCCAGGGCTTTGGTGGAGAAGTCGTCCTCGATGTGACCGTTACTGATAACACGATCACAGATATCTCGATTGTCGAAAGCAGCGAAACTCCATTTATTGCAGACGGTGCCTTTAAGGAACTGATCCCGGCCATTATTGAAGCTCAGGGCGAGGTAGATATCGTCAGCGGTGCTACAGCAACAAGCGGAGCTGTTTTGGAAGCTGTGGAAAACGCCTTATCAGGGGAAGAAGCAGCTGAGGCAACAGCCAGCGCAGCATATGAAATTAATGTCGGTGACGGCACTCACAGAGGCAGCGCTGAAGGCTTTGGCGGCAAGCTGGTCGTTGAAGTCACAGTAGCGGGCGGCGAGATCGCTGAGATTGAAGTTGCGGAGCACAGCGAAACTCCCTTTATTGCAGATGGAGCTATTAAAGAACTTCTCCCAGCCATTATTGCA